>JANYLR010000065.1 GCA_025363715.1 Holophagaceae bacterium
CTTCGGCGCCCTCTTTGCTAGCTCTGCGCCGGCACGACGCAGGGTAGAGGGGCCACCTGGTTACTTCAGGCTGGCCTTCAACTTTGCCATCTCCTCGGCGCCATAGTAGGCACAGCAGCCCTTCTTGGCCACGGGGGCGAGCCCCATGTCCTTGATGGCCTTTTTGACCTTGGCTTCGGAGGCGTCCAGGTGCTTGGCCATGGCGCTGGCGGTGTAGAGGGTCGGGGTTTCCACGGGCATGGGGACTCCAGGAAGGGGTGAGACAACGGTGGCTATAGGGTCTGGTCGATGGAATCCGGGGTGATCGCCAGGGTGGCCCGGGCCCAAGCGAACTTGGTCTTGAGCACCTCGAAATCCGGACCGGAGGTGATGAAGGCAGCCGTGCCCTTGATCAGGAAGCCCGTTCCAGGTCCATGCTGGCCTGCCACCTTGGCACTCCCCAGGGTGACCAGCACCTGGTTGTTGAAGGCGACATTGGCCTCGGTGCGCTGCATGTAACCCGCCGGGATCAGGAGCCGTCCATCCTCGGCCAGGCGGATATAGCTATTCCAGGTATTGACCATGTGCGGCCCATCCTGACCCAGGGTGGCGATGGCGACGACGCCATCTTGTTTCAGTACTTCCAGCAATTTTTCGGGGGTGGCCATGACTGTCTCCTGCTGTGAGTGGATAGACGGTTGTTGTTCGGAGATCTTGGGCGATCAGGCGATTTCTACGCTCAAGCCTGGAGCCATTCCGGGCGGCGGGGGCGGAAGTTCAGGGTCTTCTTGGCCTTCGTGTTGGCGGCGCCGCAGAGCTTCGTGCCGAAGTACAGCGCATCCTGTCCGGCCGATTCCAACGCTTCCTGCTCGGTGCAGTGGGGTGGGGGTGGGGCACCGACCCAGCGGGCGAACTCCGGCAGCCAGGTCTTGACCGCAGCGGGATGGTCATCGACGACATTATAGGTTCCCGGCTCGGCAGTCAGGGCTGCGACGGTAGCCAGGGCGGCGTCCTCGACATGCACGAAGGACCAGATGCCTTCCCCCTGACCGATGATGGGGAATTCCCGCCGGCGGACGCTGGCCCCGGTGGCCCCATCCGGGTGGTACCAGGTGTTCGGGCCGTAAAAGAACCCGTAGCGCAGGAGAACGCCTTCCATGTTTCCCGAGTGGTTCCGCAGCCGCGATTCGATCTCGGCATACATCTGCGCTCCTGCGGCGATACCTGGGCTCGCGTCGACCGCCAGAGGGGCGGACTCGTCAGCCAGCCCTGGTTCCGCCCGCAAGAAAAATCCACTCGCCTGCTGGATGTAGCGCCGGACTCCACGGGCCTGGGCGGCACGGTGCAGATTCCCGCCGCCCTCGAGCCGCAGCTGCCGATCCCCAGGAAAGGCCGCTCCGTATTCAGCTGGATCCTTCGGCAGCGCCGTAAGCTCATCGATGACCACATCCGCTTCAGCACTTTTCAGAGCCTCCTCCAGCCCGGAGACATCGAAGGCACTCACCCGCGCGACCTTCGCCCCCATGGCCATGAGTTTTTCCGCGCCAAGTTCCGAACGGGTCATGCCCGTCACCGTGTGGCCCTGGCTAAGCAAGGCTGAAACCAGAGGCAGGCCGATGGCCCCACTTGCTCCTGCGACGAACACGTTCATGTTGATTCACTCCTGTTATTCGACCGTTCTGGCCGAGTGGTTTTTTGGGATGCGCGATTGCTTCCGCTGTTGGAACCAGGTCCCCGTCTCCTGGATGAATGCCTTGGGGGCCTTGTGTTCGAATTCGCAAACCAGGTCCGCCAGCGTTTTGGAAGCGAGGTAGTCCTGGAGGACGCGTTCGGCATCGAGCATGAACGCATGGATCCGACAGGTTCCTGCGGTGGCCCAACCGGGGGCGGTTGCGTCAAAGAGAGCGCATTTGCTGCGGATCTCGGCACAGGCGAACAAGGTCCGGCCTGGGTCCACTGCGGCCAGCACCTCCATCACCCGGATCTCCCCGGCAGGGCGGGCCAGGGCAAAGCCGCCGGAAATGCCTTCGATGCCCTCCACAAGCTTGGCCTTTTTCAGGCGGGTGAAGATCTTCGCGAGGAATCGTTCGGGGATCTTCTGGAAGGTGGCCAGGTCTCGTACGCTGACCGGCTCTGGGCGGGTCGCCAGGGTGAGCAGCGAGTGCAAAGCGTATTCGGCGCCGGCACCGTACATGGATGAATTCAAACTAGCACCTCATGGGGTGTAGTTTAAAAGTAAATCATCTGGGAGGTCAAGGACAATTCATCCGGTCGGATTGGAGGCCAACCTGGTTGCTATGCTCTGCTCGAGCGGTGCCGGCAATTGACTCTGCACTGCAGCGCCATTTGCCACCGCTCAGAGCATCGCCATCCATGACCCACTCTCATTCCGGACCGGCCCTTCCGGCAGGTCGCTTTCCTTGAACATGAAGTGGTGGCTGTTCCAGCTGCCGCAGCTATCGCAGCGGTCGGCGTAATCCTGGGTGCGGTGGCCACACACGGCGCACTCGTAGCGCTGCTTGAGGATGCCCAGGTTGCGAAGCAACTGGCGGTACTCGTTCAGGGCCGCATCCAGGCGGGCGCGGCGGCTGTGGATCTTGGCCATGAAGAAGAACAGGATGGGGCTGTAGACCACCTGGCTGCGGACTTCCTGGAAGAGATCCAGGGCCTCGTCCAGGATCTCCAGGCGGTAGAGCATCTTGCCCAGGAAGAACTTGGCGGTGGTGGCGTGCTGGGAGGTGGCCGCCACGCGCCGCATGAGGGCCAGGCCATCCTCGGGCCGCCCCAGCTGGATGAAGTAGTCCTCCAGTTCCTGCAAGAAGGTGCCCTCGCCGGTCTTGCGGAAGCCCTCGATGAGGATCTCGAGGCCCTGGGCCTCCTGATCCTGCAGGATCATGCAGCGGCCCAGGCTGAGGTAGGCCGGCACGAAATCGGGTTCGTCCTTGATGACCTGCTGGAAAATCTGGGCCGCGTCCTTGAACTGGTCCGCCTCCACCTTGGCCATGCCCACCTGGTAGGCCAGGGCTGCCCCCTGGGCCTTCTCGCCCTGGGTGAGCTCGCTCGCAAAGTGGGACAGGAGCTTCTTGTGCGCCTCGGCGGCTTCCTCCCAGCGCTGAGCCTCCATATGGAGGGCCCGCAGGCGCCGCAAGGCACGCAGGGCCTTCTTGGGCTGATCCGCAGCCAGCTTCTTGAGGACGGCGACCGAGGCATCGGGATTCCGGACGGCCATGAACGCTTCCGCCAGCTGGTAGCGGGCTTCGATCTGATCCGGCTCCGCTTCGCAAACGTTCTGGAACAGCTTCACCGCCTCCTCGGCACTGCCGGTCTTGAGGAGAATGTCGCCCATCAGGAGCCGGGCGGGAATGTGCTCCTTGCGCTGTTCGAGGATGCTCTCCAGGATGACCTTCGCCTCGCGGGGGATCCCGTGGGCCACCAGGTCCCGGGCATCCTGCATGCGCTCGGATATGCGCTTCACCAGGCGGGTGTCGGCGGAATCGTTGAGACCCCGCACCAGCCGGATGACCTCCATGATGCCGGTGTAGAGGACGTTCAGCAGGAAGCCGAGCAGGAAGGTGATGAGGATGACGCTCTGCAGCTTGATGCTTTCGCCGAACACGACGACTTCGCGCACCAGCAGGTCGTGGTTGGTGAGGTACAGGTTGCCCAGCACCATGAGAACCAGCAGCAGCAGGACGATGAAGAACACCTTGACGAGACGCATGGGCGGTCCTTATAGCTGGGCCTAGCATGACAGGAGTGGGCCGAGGCTTCAGGCCTCATCACACGGCGCATGCGCCGTCTGATGTCTAGGGTCAGGCTTCAGGCGACTCGGCTTTGTCGATCCATTCCTTCGCGGCTTTCAGATCCGCCCACACGGCGCGGCGGACTTCCTGGGTGTACTGGCGCAGCACGTAGGCAGGGTGGAAGGTGGGCATGAGGGGGATCTCCCGGTCCCCGACCTTCACGCGCCGCCACTGGCCCCGGGCCTTCGTGATGCCCTCCGGGACGCCGGCCAGCTCCCGCAGGGGCGTGGCGCCGAGGGTGACGATCACGGCGGGCTGGATGAGTTCGATCTGCCGATGCAGGTAGCCCAGGCAGGCGCGGGCTTCCTCCGGCGTGGGCGTGCGGTTGTCGGGGGGCCGGCATTTGACGCAGTTCGCGATGTAGGTATCCTCGCGCTTCAGGCCGAGGGCGCCGATCATCTTGTCCAGCAGCTCGCCCGCCTTGCCTACGAAGGGCCGGCCCTGCAGGTCCTCGTCCCGGCCGGGCCCCTCGCCCACGAACATGAGCCGGGCCGAGGGATCGCCTTCGCCGAAGACGAACTTCATGCGGCCCGGCCCCAGGGGGCAGGCCAGGCAGCCCTGAATGACCTGGCACAGCGCTGGCAGGCTGGCTGCGGCCGCCACGGTTCCCGGAGTGGGACAGCCGATGGGATCCGAGGGGGGGGCATAGGCGGCGGCTGGAGTGACCGCCCTGGGCGTGGGGCGGGGGGGCCGGGGCGGGTCCGGCCGGGTCGCAGCTGGCTGAGCGGACGGCACTTCCTTCACGGCCTGGGTGGATTCGCGCACCAAGCCCATCACCCCCAATTCCTCGAGGGTGTCGCGCCATGCTCGCAGGGGATGTTCCATCCCTCCCAGCGTAGCTCGGAACTTCCCCCCCGCATCGGGCATCCTAGGGTGTCGGAGCCCATGCATGACGCAGTCCCAACTTGACACCCCGTTCGGCACCCAGGAGGCCTTCCATGCCGCCTTTGCCGAGCTTTATCCAAGGCTGGTGAGTTACGCCCGACGATACGGGGCGAACTTCCCCGAGGACATCGCGCAGGAGGCCTTCGTCATCCTCATGCAACGGGAGGTCCGGGTGGAGCACCCCACCGCCTTCCTCTACGGCACCGTGCGAACCCTGTCCCTGACCGAGCGTCGTCCCATGAAGAACCAGAACCTCAGCCTGGAAGTCGTCGCTGAACCCGGACTCGCCGGCGGGGCTGACGATCAGTTGCTGAACCAGGAAGTGCGGGAACGGATGCGGATGCTTTCGCCCACGTTCCGCGAGGCGCTGTGGCTCTTCGTGGTGGAGGGCCTCTCCATCCGGGAGATCGCGGACATCCTCGATATTCCCGAGGCCACGGTGAAGACCCGCATCCACCGGGCCAAGGCCCAGCTCAAAGAACAGCTCAACCCTTCAGGAGGCGTGCATGTCCTGGTCTGATCCCGCCCGGCGCTTCGAACCCGCCGAGGATGTCCAGCTGCGAGCGGAACTCCGCGACCTGCTGGGATTGGGGCCCGTCATGGCCCCCGCCTCCGCCTCCGCCGCCGCGCCGAATGCTGAATTGACGGCCCTGGCCGAGGATCTGCGCCGAGAAGCCCAGCGTCGCAGCCGCACCCAGCGGAAGCGCCCCACCTGGGGCCTGCTGGCCGCCGCCGCCCTGCCCCTGCTGGCTGCCCTGGCCGGATTGGGCTCTTGGGGCTTCCAGCAGAAGCAGCGGGCCGATGGCCTGGCCGTTCAGGCCCAGCGCCAGGAGCAGGAGCTGACTCGATTGGCCTCCACCCATGCCACCGAGGTGGCCCAGGAACGTCAGGCTAGACAGGAAGTGCAGCAAAAACTTCAGTTGGCATCGAAAAAGGGGGGTCGGAAGACCGAGCCCTATCTGGTTATTCCGGTGGAAAAGCCCCTCCGGGCGGGGGCCGAAGACTACCAGCGGGTGAAGCAGAATCCTCAGTAGCGGGAGCCCAGTCGGCACGGTCCTGGCAACTCCTGCGGTAAGGTGTGCCCATGGCCAGCAATCCCCTGCTCCTCCTCATCCTTTTGCTTTCCGCCCTCGCCACGGTGTTGGCGGGCATGGGCGTGTTCAGCAACAACCGGCCGCCGGATCCCCGGCTGAACTCCCTGCTCAATGACATCGATGACATCAAGGGCATGCTGTCCCAGCTGCAGAAGTCGGTGCTGCAGACCGAGCGGAAGCTGGAAAAGGAAGTCCAGATCTCCCGTACCGAAAGCCGCGAAGTTGTCGAGAAGCTGGCCGAAGTGCTGGATAAGCGGATGAAGGAGCTGGTGGGGTAGGCCTCAGGCCTCAGGCTTTAGGCTTCAGGTAAGAGCGGTGGCGGCCCAAAGGCCGCACCTTCTTTTCCCTTTGGGCCGTGATTCTCGGAATGGCCGCTCATAGACCCACGGCCCCTTCTTTCCTGGAGCCTGAAGCCTGGAGCCTGAAGCCTAGAGCCTAGAGCCTAATCCTCACCCCGCCTGACTATGATTCGCCGGGGTCCAGCCCCGCTCATTCAGCAGCTTCACGCCCTGGATGCGGGTCAGCCGGAAGGCCATCTCTTCCTGGTGCAGGTGGCAAAAGGCCAGCAGGTGATCCTCCTGGATCGTCCTGGGCGAGACGCGCCGCAGCTGGGTGCGGTGGGCCGCCGGGGGCAGGTAGGTGAGTTCCACCATGAGGGTGTGGCCCGCGGCGTATTCGAGGATGCGCTGCACTTCCTCGGCCAGCTGATCCTCGCCGCCCAGGTGCAGCATGGGGATGCGCCGCTGCACCTCCTGGTAGAGGGAGGGGTCCTCGTCGTGGAGCTTCTGGATGGCCGAGCGCACCATCTGCTGCACGGGCTCCAGGTGATGGTTCATGCCCTTCTCATCCACGAAGGCCAGGGCTGCCAGGGCCCACAGGTAGAGCTTTTCGTCGGCATCCACGCTCAGGGCCAGGAAGCGGCCGGGCTTGGGCATGAAGCCCGCCTGCTTGAGCAGGGCATGGGCGTTGCCATCGCCCCGCACCTCCAGCACCGTGTCCGACAGCGAGCCCAGCTTCAGGGGCGCCAGCTCGGGCCGCAGCTTCAATTCATCGGCCAGGTGGGCCGTGCGGGCCCGCACCAGCCGCACACCCTGGTGGACCTCCACCTCGCCCACCCGGCGGGAGAGGTCTTCCAAGAGCTGCAGCAGGGGCTGTGGCAAGGTCTGGGTGGTGGCGCCCAGGCGCTGGCCCAGTTCTTCCAGGGGCACGCCGGCATCGAGGGCCCGCACCAGCGTCGCGTGGCTCACGCGGAAGGTGCCCATGGCGTCCAGGGCCTCGACATCGGCCAGCTGGGCCAGTTGAAGCAGGCGATGGGGGTTCTGCAGCAGGGGTGTCAGCAGCTCCAGGGTGGGCTGCAGGATCATGGGCTCGTCCCGCTCCAGGGGCTGCCAGTGGGCCGCCGTCGCCTTCAGGTCGCGCAGCAGGTACTCGTGGGCCAGGGCCTCGCCATGCTCCGTGAGCCGGATGTGCTCGAAGCCCGCGTCGCCCTGGATGATCCCCATGCGGCCCAGGAAGGGCAGGAACACCGTGCGGGTGCGCTCCTCATCGAGGGGATGCAGGGCCTTCAGGAACCCCAGGAAGGACTGCACGGCCAGGGACTGGCCCCGGCGCTCCAGCAAGTGCTGCATGAGGAAGTGACGATCTTCCGCCGGGGGCATGCCCCAGGCCTTGAGGTCGTGCTCCAGCAGGCTGGCGAAGGCCCGCTCCGCCACCCAGCGGGGCGGATGGCTGGTCACGGCGGGCAGCAGCGTCTCCACGCGGCCGTCACGGTTCCAGAGCAGGCCCAGGCGGTGCAGCAGGGTGAACAACAGGGTCGCGTCCTGCTCCTCCTGTAGCATGGCGTTGCGCTGCATGAGCAGGCCCAGCTCCTTCTTCGCAGGCAGGCCGCCCTTGAGCACACGCAGGCCCGCCACGCAGCGCAGCAGCACGCTGGTGAGGGCCAGGGAGAAGCGGAAGGGCTCGATGGCCTTCAGCTTCACCTCGGTGGGTGCCTGGAAGCTCAGGGCGCCTTCGTCGAAATCCTCGAGAGCATCCGCCACCCGCTCGGCCACGGCCCAGGTGGTGCCGGAGGGCAGGACCAGGCCCAAGTCCCGCAGTACCTCAACCACCTGGGCTTCGGGCAGGCTACCGTCACTGACGAGCTGCTTGAGGGCCACCAGGGAGCAGCTGTCCAAGTCCGCGAGGGTATCCGACAACCGCCTGTGATCCTCCAAGTGGAAGACCATCGTCTTCAGCAGGCGCATCCGGCCTTCGCCACAGTCCTCCCAGCGGATGGGGATGGGGAGGCGCCGGCGTTCGCAGATGGTTCGGAGCTGCTCATCCGAGCAGTTCGAGAGAAGCTGGAAGTGCGTGTGCGTCATGGGCACCCGGGTACAGACGATCTTTCAGTATCCCATGATTGTGCGTTTCACTCACGCGCAAAAAACGCCCGGCAGTCCGGGCGTTTTTTGCGCGTGGAACACAACAGGCCTAGGGCGCTGCTTCGAGGCGGTGGGTCGGGCCCCGCACGCCATCGCTGAGTACCAGGTCGAAGCGGTGGGCCCTGGTCGCCAGGGCCTGGCTGCCGCCGCCGAGGATGGCGATGACCTCGCCGGTGTCCGCGTCCCGTACCAGGGCACCCGTATGGAGCGCGGCATCCCAGGTGAGCTGGACTCGCTCTGGATCGAGGCGCTGGACTTCTGGAGAGGCGGCCAGGATCCGCGCCACCGAAGGCAGCGATCGGCGGCTGGCCAGGACCTGACCGCCCTTGAGGACCTTCAGCCCGGCGATGGCATCCAGCAGGGCCGGAGCGAGCGGCAGGGCCATGACGAAGTGGCGTTCCTCCCTGGGTGAGCAGCCCAGCTCCATGAGCTCCAGTGGCGTCGTGAAGATCGGAGCGCCCTGCTCATCCAGGCACGCCAGGTCGAATTCCCCGGTGGCGGGAAGCACAGAGGGGAGGGCTCGGGTCCGGAAGGAAGGCAGCAGCTCCACCCGGCCATCGCCGTGGATGATGCCCCGGACGAGCAGGCATTCCTGGAGCTCGGACAAGGCCTTGGGAAGGGGAGCATCTTCTGCGCTGACCTTGAGGAAGCCGCCTGTGCCGCCACGGAAATCCAGGATCTTCCTGTAGACGTAATCGCTCACCCAGTTGGGCGTGCAGTAGCCCATGATGTCCTTGTCGGTGGCCGGGGAGTGGAGCGCGTTCAGCACGCTGTCGTAGCCCCACACGCCGATGGTGCCGCCGGTATACGGATAGTTCGGATCGAGGCCGGAAGGTAGGGGCTGGCCCGGTTGGGCACAGGGACTGTGGCTGCGGCCCATGTTGTGTCCCGTTTCGTGAGCGAAGACCTCGGGGAAAAGCCCACCATCGTTGTAGCCACTGGTCTTGTCCCAGCCGATGGCCGTGCGGACCGCGAAGGAACTGGTGGAGGCGCCGGGGATGTATCCGAGCCCCGCGATCCCGGATGAGTAGCTCACCTTTAGTGCCCCATAATAGTAGCGATCCGTGGCGCCATCGGCCTGGTGCTTGGTTCGCAGATCGACCAGCAGGGTGCCCCAATGGCCATCGGCGTCGTCGGAAACGAGGGTGCTGACCGAACCCGTGAAAGGTACGCCCACCACCACCTCCGTACCTGCCACTGGGAACATCTTGGCCAGGCGGGCAATCCACTGAGCTTTGTTGGTCTCAGAGATGCCGCCCGTACCGCTGGCGAGGATCACCGGAATGATGGTGCTCTTGAATATCGGAACGGTGGTTCCGGCGAGGCTGACGGTGGTGGCGTTGTTGGTCTTGTCGGCTTCGGCCACCAGGCTCGTGGGATCGACCCGGACCTGGACGCTGTAGCCGCTGCCGGTGGGCGTGGTAAGGTCCGTGCCCGGAACCGTCACGTTCCAACTGGAGGACAGGCTGGATTCGAGGAGAGTGGTGGGAACGCTGGCACCCGGAGCGGGAATGTCCTTGGGATAGCCGGATACCGGCGTGCCGTTGTTTAGGAGAGTGATCCGTACCGTTGGCGCGGCGCTGTTGGCCTGGTTGGCCAGCACGAACACGCGGATCAGGCCCGCCTTGCCAGCCACGATGGGAACGGCGTTATCGAGGGTTTGCGCGCTCTGGGTGAGCTGCACCTTCTCCACATGGAAGTCCAAGGTGGTGCTGGGCGTCGTGATGGTGAAGGCGCGGCTCGCCGTTCCGCCTGGCGTGGTGACGACCAGGCTGCCCGAACTGGCCCCCACTGGAACGGTGAAGAGGAGTTGCCCGGCGGCCTGGGAATCGATTGGAACGTTTGTGCCATTGAGGGTGATCGTGGTGCCCGGGTAGCCGAGGTTGGTCCCCGTGATCACCACGGTGACTCCCGCCTGCCCTTGGGCAGGGGTCACGCTGCTGATGACTGGCAGGGCGTACAGCACAGAGTAGGGCGTGGTCGCCGTTCCAGTACCTGCGGGGCTTGTCACGGTGAGGAGGCCCGGCGTCAATCCGGCCGGCGCTGTGGCCTGGATCTGGGTGTCGCTGATCACGCTGAAGGTGGCGGTGGCGAGGTTGAATTGCACCAGCGTGGCGCCCACGAAATGCGTGCCCGTCAGGGTGACGGGGCTACCGTCTGTGAGGACGGTCGGCGTGAAGGACTGGATGGTTGGAGTCAGGGCGGCATCCACCGTGAAGGGGGGTGAGGTGGCCGTTCCGCTGGCCATGGTGACAAGGATGGTGCCACTGGTGGCACTGCCGGGAACCACCGCGTCCACCCGGGTGGCACTGACGGCCGTGAAGGAAAAGGCCGGGCGCCCGTTGAAGGAGACGGCGGTGGCCCCGGATAGGTTCGTTCCCGAAAGAGCCACAGTGGTACCTGGGCTGCCATGGCTGGGTGTGATGCCGCTGATGGTCGGGACCGGGGCGGGAGGCGGAGTGGAGGAGCCGCCCCCGCCGCCACAGCCGACCACGATTCCCAGGGCCAAGAAGATGAACGATCGACTCAGGAACAGATTCATGGCGGCTCCGCAGCGTACGTCTCCGTACGTCCAATAGCTCATCGGATCCGGGGGATCCTCACCAAAGTCTGACCGAGTTCTGACGGGGGACTGTAAGCCCTTCTAACTAGATGGGTGGCGCACTGCTCGTTGGCTCACTGGGCCGTGAGGGTGCCCACGGTCACGGTGATGGGCGAGATGATGCCGGCCCCATCGAGCACCTGGCATTTCACGGTGTCGGCGCTGAGGGTGATGACGGTGCCCGGGGCGAGGCCCAGACTGGGCTTCAGATCCAGAGCCACCCGCAGGAGGGCGCCGTTCAGGGAAGCGGCGGCGGTGGGATTCTTCTGGGCCACGGTGGTCTGCAGCACGTTCCCCGTGGCCCTGGCCTTCAGGATGGGCGTGCCGGTGCCCAGGCTGAACTGGGTGCCGTTCTGAACCAGCACAGAGGTGCCGCCGCCGGCGATATCCATCCAGGTCGCCTTGGTGGTGTCGGCGCTGAGGGTGAGGGAAACCCCCGCGGCGGTACCGGCGCTGGGGCCCACGAGATCGAGCACCAGGTGGCTGGCGGTCGAAAGCGTCGTGTTCTTCTTGAGCAGGTAGGTGCCGGTGGTCGGATCGGTGTAGGCCAGGCCCGTGGCCGTGGGCGCTGGAGGGGGTGGTGGCGAGTCGGAGCCCTTGCAGCCATGAAGGCCCAGGACGACGAGGACAAGGAGGGAGCTGAGGAACTTGTTCATGATCGTCTCCGTCACAGGCCGGCGAGGAGGAGGTCTAGGTCGGCAGTATCCACCGTGTTATCACCGTTCAAATCGCAGGTTGCATTGCTGGTGCCGTAGTACTTCGCGAAGAACAGCAGATCCCGCAGATCCACCACGCCATCGCCGTTCAGATCGAGGGTCTTCACGGTGACGGTGGCGGTGCCGGGCGTGGTGCCCGGCCAGATGCTCGTGGCCGTGATTGTGTAGGTCCCGGCGGTGGCTGGGGCGGTGAAGACCCCGCCCGTAGTAATGGCGCCCCCGCTCGCTGACCAGGTGACGTTCTGGTTGGGGGCGTTGGCCACGGAAGCCGTGAAGGTGAAGGTCGCGCCAGCGGAGAGGGACTTGGTGCCGGGGCTCACGGTGACTGCCACCGAGGCGGGGTTGTAGACATTCACCGTGGCCGCTGCGGCCACGGGCGTGGATCCGAGGACAGGCGCCTCGTTGCTGGTGGCGGTCACCGTGTAGATGCCGGGCACCGCGGGGGCCGTGTAGGTGGTGACGGCACCGCTGGCGGTCGAGGCGGGGCTGAAGGAACCACCGCCGGTGGAAGTGGTCCAGCCGACGGTGTTCGTGGTCAGGAAATCGGTAATGGTGGCGGTGAAGGTGGTGGAAGCCGAGGGGAGCAACGTCACGGAAGCCTTGTCCAGGGCGACAGAGAGCGTCTGCAGCTCCCACACGCCGCGGCCGTAGGTGCCTACCCGAATGAAGCCGCCGTTGGGGGAGATGTACAGGTCGCGTACCGCCACCATGGGCAGGCTGTTGCCGTAGCGGGCCCAGGTGGCCCCGCCGTCGAGGCTCCGGTAGACGCCGAAATCCGTCCCTGCGAACAGGGTATTGGCCTGGCCCGGGCGGTTCTGGATGACGTGCACGGGGATGCCGAAGGGCAAGCCATTGCTGGCAGTGGCGCTGCCATCCATGGGGGTCCATGCGGCTCCGCCGTTGGTGCTCTTGAAGAGGTGGTGGGCTGCGGCATCGGGAGCGACCGTGGCGCCGTACACGGTCTGGTCATTTTCGGTGTTGAACCAGATGTAGCTGGTGTTGAAGGTCCCGCCGGTGATGTCGGTGGAGTCGGTCCAGGTGGCACCGTTGTTGTAAGTAATCCAGAAGTGACCACCACTGCTGGCGGCACCGACTGCAGAGGAACTGCGGGAGCCATTCACATTCCGAAGAAGCCTCGCCGTGTCGTACCCGGTCATGGCCATGGCGGTCCAATTGCTGCCGAAGTCGGTGCTCTTGTAGACCGTGCTGTTGGTGAAGGTGTAGACGGTATCGGGCGCAGCCGTCGCGCCCAGGGCGATCTTGGGGGCGAAGGGGGCCAGGGTGGCGCTGTTGGCCTCGGTGATACCCGAGATGGATTCGGCGAATGTGGCGCCGCCGTCCGAGCTCTTGTAGATGTCTGTGTAGTAGACACTACCCAGGATCAGGTTGCCGTTCGTGGGGTGGATCTGGGTCCCGAAGCCGTCCCCGCCAATCCGATCCTCGAAGGTGCCTTCGGCTCCAGTGAGTGTGCCGCCCGTGGTGTTCGGCTGGCGGATCCGGGTGCCGTTGTCCTGCAGACCCAGGCTGATGCGGTACTTGGAATCCGTTGGTGAGGCGGCCGTGGTGG
Source organism: Holophagaceae bacterium (assembly GCA_025363715.1). Taxonomy (GTDB): domain Bacteria; phylum Acidobacteriota; class Holophagae; order Holophagales; family Holophagaceae; genus Geothrix. The sequence continues at coordinate 13,067 of JANYLR010000065.1, forward strand.
AACCCACGTTGTAGACCAAGTGGCTGCTGAGCCCCTTGTTCCGGCGGTTGTCGATGAAAGTGAGATCATCGGTGGTCGTGGGCACCGTGGCGCGCCAGGGATCCTTGAGGATGGAGAGGCCACCATCATTGGCGACGAACAGGGTGCCGTTAGCCCAGGCCGTGGCGTGGTTGTCGGCGTGGGTGTAGGGGTGCCCCGAGCCGTACCAGTGCGTGAGCTGAGTCCAGCTGGCGCCGCCGTCGAGGCTGCGGTAGAGCGCGAGGTTGGCACCCACGACGATCCGCTGGGGGTTGGTGGGGTCCACCCCGAGGCCGTGGTTGTAGAAACCCTGGCCGCCATCGGTGGTCATCTGGGGGCCCGTTCCCTGGAAGAGGCCGCCGGAGATGGTGGGGGCGGCCACCCAAGTCCAGGTGACGCCCTTGTCGAGGGTCTTCAGGACGCCGCGGGCGATATTGCCTGTGACGGTGTCCTCCACGATGCCATAGGCGGTGGTGCCATCGCCGGCGGCCGCCAGGGTGATGCGGCCCTTCGTGATGGCGGTGGGGACTCCCGTGATGGTGGCCAGGGTCCAGGTAGTGCCGGCATTGGAAGAGGTGTAGATCGCGTTGGGGGTGCCCTCGATGGAGCAGATGAGATCGTTGGCCGTGACCTTGCGCACGGTCCAGGCCAGGCCGGTGGCAGGGCCGCCGGTGACGGCTGCGAAGCTTGTGCCGCCATTGTTGGAGACCTTGAGCCCATCATTGGTGCCCCAGAAGACGAGGCTGGCCGTGAGGGGCAGGATGGAATAGGAGCGGGTGGCATTGCCCAGGCCCGTGGCCGCGGTCCAGGTGGCACCGGCATCCGGACTGGTGAAGAAACCCCGGCCCTGGGCATCGAAGGGATCGCCCAGGCCCACGTATAGGACATTGGCATTCGTCGGGCTCATGGCCATGGCACCGATGGACACATTGCCGCTGGAACCGCTGGCGGGCAGGTCTTCGGTAATGGGGGTCCAGATCCATTCGGCAGCAGCCTGGGAGATGTCGGCGTTGGTGCATTTGAAGATGCCACCACCGCTGGTGGCCAGGTAGAGGGTGGTCGCCACGGTGGGATGGGGCACGATGGCCACGGGCCGACCGCTGTCGATGCTGCTCCAGGTGCCATCGATGAGGTTGGAGGTAGGGCCCCGGTTGACCCAGGAAACCCCGCCGACACCGGGCGGAGTAGGCAGGATGGCCGAGGCAGCCAGGGTGCCTTTGGCTTTCGGGAAGAGGTGGAGCCATCGCTGGAGCTCTTCGGCGGCCTTGAGATTCTTGTAATCCATGTAGGCGGGCGACAGCTCTCCGCCAAACCAGTAGAGATCCCAGGCGTGGCGGAGGTCCGGCAAGTCGTGCCCCTTGAGGGCATGGGGTCCCACACGGGCCGGCAGCGAGCGTCGACGGAGCACCGGATTGGCCGTGTCCTGGGCCTCCAGTCCCCAGGCTGTCACTAGGGCCGCGAGGGTGAGGAATCGTTTCATCGTCTGCACCATGGCAACTCCTGTCGGAGACCCCGGGGCATCGAATGGAAGCGCGTCTCGGGGGGATCCAAGATAGTAGTCCCCTCGCCCGTCCGTGGGCTCGGGAATATTCGACCAAGAGCGATGAAGACGATTCTTTTGGATATGAACGGGCTTTCCGGTCGTTCGAGGATGGGTCCGGCAAAGGCTTCATTGACCGGCCCCCTCCGGCCCATCTACGCTCAAAGGTTTAGGTGTGCCGCCACCGTGATCGCCCTCCGCCCCGACAATCCCCTGATCGTGCAGAGCGATCGCACGCTGCTGCTCGAGGTGGCGCATCCTGCGTTTGAGCAGGTCCGGGACGAACTGGCGCGGTTCGCGGAGCTGGTGAAAAGCCCCGAGCACATCCACACCTACCGCATCACACCCCTGAGTCTCTGGAATGCCTCGGCCTCCGGTGTGAGCTGCGCGGACATGATCGAGACCCTCAACACCTGGTCGAAGTACCCGGTGCCGCAGAACCTGCTGCAGGAGATCGAGGATCACGGCACCCGCTACGGCAAGCTCCGCCTCGTGGCCAAGGGCGATCGTCTGGCCCTGGAGATGGACGACCGGGGCCTCTTCTGGGAGCTGGAGAACCAGAAGTCACTGCAGGGCCTGCTGGCGGAACCCTACCCGGACGAACGGGGCATCTACCTGAACACGGGCATGCGCGGCGAGGTGAAGCTGCAGCTTATCCGCCTGGGCCATCCGGTGCAGGACATGGCGGGCTACAAGCCCGGCGATCCGCTGCCCTTCGGGCTGGCCAGCACCCTGAAGCAGAACGGCAAGCCCTTCGGCCTGCGGCCATACCAGCAGGCCGCGGCGGATGTCTTCCACGCGGGCGGCGGGCCTGACGGCGGCGCCGGGGTGCTGGTGCTCCCCTGTGGCGCGGGCAAGACCGTCATCGGCATCGGCTGTATGGCCAGCCTACAAACCCATACCCTGGTGCTGACCACCAACGGCACCGCCGTCAAGCAGTGGAAGCAGGAGCTGCTGGACAAGACCACCCTCACCGAGGATCAGGTAGGGCTCTACACGGGCGACACCAAGGAGATCAAGCCGGTCACCATCGCCACCTACCAGATCCTCACCTACCGCCGGAGCAAGACCGGCCCCTTCGAGCACTTCAAGCTCTTCGAGGCGGCCAACTGGGGCCTGGTGATCTACGACGAGGTGCACATGCTGCCGGCGCCGGTCTTCCGCGCCGTGGCCGAGCTGCAGGCCAAGCGGCGGCTGGGCCTCACGGCCACCCTGGTGCGCGAGGACGGCAAGGAGGAGGACGTCTTCAGCCTCATCGGCCCCAAGCGCGTGGACGTGCCCTGGAAGATGCTGGAGAAGGACGGCTTCATCGCCACGGCCCACTGCCTCGAAATTCGCGTGCCCCTGCCCACGGATGAGCGCATGGAGTACGCCGTGGCCGACCAGCGGCAGCGCTTCCGCATCGCCTCCGAAAACAGCCTGAAGATGGTGGTGATGGACGAGCTGCTGGCCGGGCACCCCAGCGACAATATCCTCATCATCGGCCAGTACCTCGAGCAGCTGCGCATCATCGGGGAACGGCTGGACGCCCCGGTGCTCACGGGCCAGACGCCGGAAAAGGAACGAGAAGTGCTCTTCCGCCAGTTTCGCGAAGGCCAGCTGCGGGTACTCATCGTGAGCAAGGTCGCCAACTTCGCCATCGACCTGCCGGATGCCTCCGTGGCCATCCAGGTAAGCGGCACCTTCGGCTCCCGCCAGGAAGAAGCCCAGCGCCTGGGCCGCATCCTGCGGCCCAAGGGCAACAAGAACGTCAGCTACTTCTACTCACTCATCAGCAGCGAGACCACCGAGCAGGAATTCGCCCGCAACCGGCAGCTCTTCCTCACGGAGCAGGGCTACCGCTACCTTATCGAAAGCCGCCGCTTTGACGAGCACCACCGGCTCAGCGAGCCCGTGGTGTGGAAGCAGTTGCTGGTCGAAACCAAGGGCTAGTGCCACAGGTCTGGGTGCAGCAGCGCCTGGGCGCCCAGCCACCGGTCCAGGGGCCAGCCAATGAGGGCGGCGAGGAGGCCCGCCAGTACGTCATCCATGACCACGCCCCAGCCATCGGGCAGGCGCTGGGCCTGATCAACCACCCCGGGCTTCCAGATATCGAAGAGCCGGAAGAGCAGGAAGGGCGCCACGAGCCGCGCGGCCCAGAGCATCAGGGGCTGCGGCTGCAGGGTGACGGTGAAGAGCAGGGGCGTCAGGGCGAACCAGAGGCCGGCCCACTCGTCGATGACGATGAAGGAGGGGTCCTTCTGGCCAGTTTCTTTCACCACTTGATCCGCAGCCCAGACGGCCACCAGGGTCAGCACCACCGGTGCCGAAAGCAGGAGCCAGGGCTGGTGGCTCAGGCCGTTCACCAGCAGGAGCCAGGCCACCAGTCCCGCGAGGCTGCCCCAGGTGCCTGGCGCGGGCCGAAGATAGCCACTGCCAAAGCCCGTGGCGAGCCACCAGGCCAGGCGCGGCGCCTTTGCCGAAGGATCATTCACTGGATGGCTCTGCCGAATCGCATGCCGAATTGAACGGCGCCTTCCCAGCGCGGTGCCATCTGGCGAAGGGTTCCATTGGGTCCCTCGCCCCCTTGATGCCAAAGAGGGATGGCCACTTCCAGCCGCGTAAAGGGATGGCTGTAGCGCCCTCCCTGGGTGAGCCAAGCCAGAAGCCTCATTCCGGGTTCTGGAAGCGGGATGAGGATGCCCCGGAATCCAGCCTGGGCCCGGATCCAGGGGCGCGCCATCCAGGCCTGGTTCTGGGCCAGCGGCGAGGGGCCCCCGGCAAGACTGTCGTGTCCTTGGTAGCGCTCCAGCCGGAGCTCAGCGCCAAGAGCCGCCTCGGCGCCGTGGTAGGCCGTCCACCAGCTGCGCTGCCAGCCGGCACCGGCCATTTCGTATTTCAGGAATTCGTTCGAGCCCTTCTGGGCCAGGGCCTGCCATTGATCTATGCAGGTATGCGATTGTGAACGGTCCCAGCCTGCTCGGATCTGCAGCCCACTGGTGTTGTCCTGGCGCGAATGGGGGGCGACTCCTCGGTTTGTGGGTCCCACGGCCAGGCCCAAGGCAACCTCCACGCCGTCGGCTCGAAGAGGCAAGCCAGCGAAAACGAGGAATAGGGCGCAGCGACGATCAAACATGACGAAGTGCCTCCACGATTCTCAACCGCGCCGCCTTGATCCCCGGGAACAAGGCGCTCACCTGGATGGTGGCCTGGAGGCCGAGGGCCACGATGGCATACACCAGCGGCACGAAGTGGATATTCAGCTCGTACCCGTGGCTGGTACCGGGCGGGGCGGGCATCACGAGGTGCAGGGCGTTGAGCCCCGCCCGCAGCAGCAGGGTGGCGGCGAGTCCCAGGGCACTGCCCAGGAACCCCAGGAAGGCGCCTTCCCACTGGAGCAGCCTGAGCAGCTGGCCCGGCTGGAGGCCCATGGCCCGCAGCACGCCGAACTCCCGCACCCGCTCCATGACCGACATCAGCAAGGTGTTGGCCGTGGCCAGCAGCACCACGAGGAAGAGCACCAGGCCCAGGAAACCGAAGATGGCGAAGTAGAGCAGCTTCACCTGCCGGTAGAAGGAGGCCAGCTCGAACCAGGGTTTCACGGTAGTGCCCGGCAGCAGAGCCTGGACCCGCACCTGTTCTGTCGCTGTGTCCTGGGGTCGCCTGAGTACCACGCTCAGACGCGAACGCGCCTGAGCCGCATCCAGCAGCTGGTCTGCGGTAGCAAGACTGATGGTGAGGAAGCGGTCGTTCAGCTCCCGCAGGCCGAGGTCCTGCAGGCCCGCCACCTCTACATCCACGGCGTTGAGCGCGCCGTCCTTGGTGGTGGACATGAGGGTGAGGGAAGCACCGACGGAGGCGCCCAGGGCCCGGGCCAAACCGGTGCCGAGGATCACTTCCCGGGCGGCCGGATCGGCGGAGATCCAGCGCGATCCCGCGCCACCGGGAGCGAGGGCGCCGCCCTGCAGGGCTTCGGCGCTGGCCATGTGGCGGGGTTCGAGAACGGGCTCCACGGCGGTGCCGATGAAGGCAACACTCTTCGCCCCGCTGGAGAGCAGGCCCATGAACTGGATGCGGGGCAGCACCTCGGCCACGGCTGGGTCCTGGCGGAGCCGCAAGGACAGCGCCTCACCGTCGGGCAGCGACTTCTCCAAGCTCTGGGCCTCGTCGCCCTCCATGGCCCCGAGCGGCAGCACCTGAAGGTGGCCCAGGCCGCCCCGGATGGCTGCATCGGAGAGTCCCTGGAAGGTCTGGGCCATGAAGCCCCCCGCCAGGCTGAGGGCCAGGAAGCCCGCCACCACCACCATCAGCGTCAGCGCCGTGCGCCGCCGCTGCCGCAGCAGATTCCGCAGGGCCAGCCGGGCGAGGATCATCGGGGCGCCTCGCAGATTCTCGTGTGCTGGTCGCGGAAGGCGCGGAAGAACACAGAAAACCGCGGAAAAAGGTCTGGGATGACCGTTTGAAAGGCGAAATAGTCCACTCCGCGTCTTCCGCGGAATTCCGCGCCTTCTGTGACCAGCTTCAGTCTCATGGCCCCTCCACCAGCCGCCCATCAGCGAGGCGGAAGACACGGTGGGCGCGGGCGATGACAGAGGGGTCGTGGCTGGCGACCAGGAAGGTGACGCCGCGCTCCTGGGCCAGCTCGGCCATGAGGTCCATGAGGGGGCCGCCATGGGCATGGTCCAGGCTGGCGGTGGGTTCGTCGGCGAGCACCAGCAGGGGATCGGGCGCCAGGGCTCTGGCGATGGCCGCCCGCTGCTGCTGGCCGCCGCTGAGCTGCCCCGGGCGATGATGCCTGCGATCCGCCAGGCCGACCCGGGCCAGGGCAGCCTCGGCGCGCTGCCGGGCATCGCCCTCGGTCACGCCCTGCAGCTGGAGGGGCAGCATCACGTTCTCCAGCGCGGACAGCACGGGCACCAGGTTGTAGGCCTGGAAGACGAAGCCCAGCCGCCGAAGACGCAGGTCGCAGCGGGCTTGTTCCGGTAGGGCGGAGACGACCTCGCCGTCGAGTCGCACGTCGCCCTCATCGGGAGCATCCAGCAGGCCCGCCAGCTGGAGCAGGGTGGTCTTGCCGCTGCCGCTGGGGCCTGCGAGGACTGCCAGGCAGCCCTTCGGCACCTCCAGCGACACGCCGAACACACCGGCGCGTTCGCCGCCGAGTTGGTAGGCGCGGGTGATGCGATCCAGCTGCAGCATGCCGCCAGTGTAGCCCGGAGGAAACCGGGCCATGGGTATGGTCTGCCGGGTGGACGGAACCTGATCGGGCCATGGCTCAATGTTCTACCTGCCGCTCGACCCACTGTGGGAAGATGACGCACCAAAGTCCAAACTAGCTATCCGGAGGCTCGCCATGTTCCTGGGGTGGGGTGTCGGCGAAGGCTTGATCAGGAATACCAAGGCACCGCTCGGCTGGCTGGTGGCCTTGTTGTTGTTCGTGGCGGTCCTGCTCGCCGATGTCGTCTCGCCGCCCGAGCTGGATTTCTCCGCCTTCTACCTGGTGCCCGTGATCTGGCTGACCTGGTGCCGTGGAACCCGCGAGGGGCTGCTCCTGGCCCTGATCTGCGGAATCGGGTGGTACACCCACGATTTCCTGAGTGGGAGGTTCGTCAGCTCAGAGTTCTTCCGGCTCTTGGATGCGGCGAATCGGCAGATCTCCTACCTGCTCGCGGCCGGGGCCGTGGGGGCCCTGCGCCGGGAAGTGCTCACCCAGCAGGCCCTGAACCGCCAGCTGAATGAGGCCATGGCCGAGGTCCGGGAGCTCAAGGGGCTGCTGCCTGTCTGCGCTTGGTGCCACAACATCCGGGACGAGGGGGGCCAGTGGCACACCATGGAGCTGTTCCTGGCCCAACGCACCAAGGCCGCCACGACCCATGGCATCTGCCCCGCCTGCGAGGCCCGGTTCCATGAGGAGGCCGGCCCTGGGGAGGAAGTGGGCTAGGGTCTGTTTTCAAAGTGGATGTGGGCCGCGACGGAGCCCAGCCGCGTGATCCAGCAAGGAGGAGGCCGCAGCGCGATGTGGTTGCATCGTTCACCATTCGCAAAGCGAATAGGGCCGCATCGGCGCAGCCGATGGCGGGGGCGAAGCCCCGAGGGCCAAAGGCCCG
>JANYLR010000093.1 GCA_025363715.1 Holophagaceae bacterium
GCAATGGGGGTTCTTACCCCCCCGATTCCGCGTTATGAAGGGCAGGGAGGCGGACATGGGCGAAGGGATCCAACGGTGCGGCTGGTGCGGGACCGACCCGCTCTATATTGCCTACCACGATGAGGAGTGGGGCGTGCCGCAGCACGATGACCAGCGGCTCTTCGAGAAGCTGGTGCTGGAGGGGGCCCAGGCGGGCCTGAGCTGGATCACCATCCTGCGCAAGCGGGAGGCCTACCGGAAGGCCTTCCTCGGTTTCGATCCTGTGAAGGTGGCGGCCCTGACCGACGCGCAGCTGGCCCGGATCCTGGCAGATCCGGGTGTAGTAAGGAACCGGTTGAAGGTGGTCTCAGCCAGGACCAACGCCCGGGCCTTCCTTGAGGTGCAGCGCGAATTCGGGAGCTTCGACGCCTTCCTCTGGCCTTTCGTGGGTGGGGCACCGAAGGTGAACCATCCTAAGTATCTGGCAGAGGTTCCCGCCGTGACTCCTGAGGCCGAAGCCCTGAGCAGGGCCCTCAAGAAGCGTGGTTTCAAGTTCGTCGGGCCCACGATCATGTACGCCTACATGCAGTCCATGGGCCTGGTGGACGACCATCTGGATAGCTGCTGGCGAAAAGGTTCTTGATCTCTTTTCGCGTCAGCGAAAAGAGCCGGGGCCAATTCCCGCCCGTGAACGATAAACTGGAGGATCCGGAGCCCCTGTGTCCAAGCCCTTCTACATCACCACGCCCATCTACTACGTGAACGACCGTCCCCACATCGGGCACACCTATACGACGGTGCTGGCGGATGTGATCGCCCGGTTCCACCGCATGCGGGGCGAGCAGGTGTACTTCCTGACGGGCACGGACGAGCATGGCCAGAAGGTGGAGAAGGCCGCGGCGGCCCGAGGCATCACGCCGAAGCAGCTGGCCGACGAGGTGGTGGCCAACTACACGGAACTGTGGAAGGCCATGACTATGACCCACTTCCGCTTCATCCGCACCACGGACGCGGATCACAAGGAGCAGGTGCAGCGCCTCTTCAAGCGGCTGGTGGACAAGGGCGATATCTACAAGGCCACCTACAAGGGGTTGTACTCCGTCAGTGACGAGGCCTACGTCACCGAGACCCAGGCCAAGGAACTGCAGGCCCAAGGATTGGCCCACCAGCTCATCGAACTGGAAGAGGAGACCTACTTCTTCCGCCTCAGCGCCTACCAGGATCGCCTATTGAAGCTCTACGAGGAGCATCCCGAATTCGTCCAGCCAGATTTCCGCTTCAACGAGGTGAAGCGCTTCGTGGAGGGGGGCCTGCAGGACCTCTCCATCAGTCGCACCAGCATCAGCTGGGGCATCCCTGTACCCGGCGACGAGAAGCACGTCATCTACGTCTGGTTCGATGCCCTACTGAACTACCTGACGGGCTGTCCTGCCAACTGCTGGCCGCCCGATCTGCAGATCGTCGGCAAGGACATCCTCCGCTTCCACGCGGTGTACTGGCCCGCCTTCCTCATGGCCGCGGGCATGTTCCTGCCGGAAACCATCCTGGCCCACGGCTGGTGGCTCATGGGCGAGGACAAGATGTCCAAGAGCAAGGGCAACGTGGTGCGGCCGGACACGCTCCTGCGTTTCGGCAACGATGCGCTCCGCTTCTACTTCATGCGCGATATGCAGGTGGGCCACGACCGCGGCTTCAGCTACGAGGGTTTCATGGACCGGCTCAACGCCGACCTGGCCAATGGCCTGGGCAACCTGGCCTCCCGGACGCTCAGCATGATCCAGCGCTACCGGGGCGGTCTGGTGCCCATGCCCACGGTCATGGATGAGCTGGATCAGGCGATGGCCACGCAATTATTGGCGGTCTTCCCCGAGTATCTGGAACAGGCCAGGGCCAACAATTTCCATGGTGCTCTGGATGTGCTGTGGGCCTACCTGCGCACCCTGGATGGCTACATCGTCAAGGCCGAGCCCTGGAAGCTGGCCAAGGATCCCGCCAACGATCCGAAGCTGGACGCCGTGCTGGCGATCCTCTACCGGGCCCTGCGTGCCACCGCCCTGCTGGTGGCGCCCGTGATGCCCGAGCTGGCCCAGACCCTCTGGGAAGGTCTCGGCCACTCCACGAAGGTGGCCGAGACCACCTTCCACGGCTTCGCCCTGGATGGCCCCGCCATCGGTCCCATCGGTGAATCGAAGCCCCTGTTCCAGCGCATTGACAAGGAGAAGGAAATGAGTGAGCTGCTGGCCCCGGAGACCCCGGCCGACGCCAAGCCCAGCCTGGACGTGCCTGAGATCCGCGAAACTGTCGAAGCCGACACCTTCTTCAAGGTGGATCTGCGGGTGGGAAGGATCCTTGAGGCCGAGCGTGTCCCCAAGAGCGACAAGCTCATCAAGATGAAAGTCGACATCGGTCTGGAGCAGCGCACCATCGTGGGCGGCATCGGCAAGGCCTACGAACCCGCCGAGCTGGTCAACCGCCTGGTGGTCGTGGTGGCGAACCTGGCCCCCCGCAAGCTTATGGGCATCGAAAGCCACGGCATGCTCCTGGCGGCCAGCGACAACGCCAGCAAGCCCTACCTCATCGCCCCGCCCGCCGACGCCATGCCCGGATTCCTGGTGAAGTGAAGCAGCCCGTCTTCAGCTTCGAGGCCGAACTCCTCACGGATGCGCCCTTCGAGCACATCGAGAGGCGCTTTCAGGGTAGGGATCTGCCCGCGGACTTTCGATGTCTGAAGCCACTCCGGACCTGGTTCCCTGTTGAACGAGTCCCTATGGAGATCCGCCTCCGCTGGGAACGGCATGTGGCGGGCACCTTGGAGCAGGGGGCCCTCCGCATCCGGCAGGATGAGAGGGGGGCCCATCTCCACCTGGAAGGCCGCATGAAGGGCTGGTCCAGTTTCATCTTCTTCGGGTTGCTGCGCTGGCGGACCGACCGCCTGCTGGACCGCTTCGTGGAGGAATTGTGAAGGTCGTGCTCTGGATGAAGTCGAGCTGCACCACTTGCCGCACTGCCAAGGCCAGGCTGGTGGAGCTGGGGATTGATTTCGAGCTCCGCGACTACTTCAAGCAGCCGCTCAAGGCTGCGGAACTGGAGCGCCTCCTGCCGACGGATCCCGCGCCCATGCTGGGCACCAAGAGCCCCAAGTACAAGGAACTCGGCCTCAAGGACCGCAAACTGTCCAAGGCCGAGGCCATCGCCCTGATGGTCCAGGACAACAACCTGCTCAAGCGGCCCATCCTGGTGCATCCCAAGGGTGTGATCATTGGATTCGATTCTGTGCTTTATGCCACCCTTGTCCCCTGAGGAGGACTCATGCGCTTCTACAGCTGGAATGTGAATGGCTTCCGTTCTGCCCTGAAGAAGGGCTTCATGGACTGGCTGGAGGCCACCGAGCCTGACGTCCTGTCGCTCCAGGAGATCCGCTGCGAGTGGGAGGAAGTGGACCTCGGCGTCCGCCGGCAGCTGGAAAGCGCCTACGACATCTGCTGGTTTCCCGCCACCAGCAAGAAGGGCTATGCAGGTTCGGCCACCCTCACCAAGAGAGACCTGGGCTTCAAGCACACCAAGGGGCTGGGTATCGAGGGCTACGATGCCGAAGGGCGCATGATCGTATCCCGGAAGGACAAGCTCGTTTTCATCGCGGGCTACTTCCCGAATGCTTCGCAAGGCCTGGTGCGGCTGCCCTTCAAGCGCCAGTTTGCGAAGGATCTCGCGGCCATCGTGGCGAAGCATCACAAGGCCGGCGACCAGGTGATCGTAACTGGCGACATGAACGTGGCTCCCGAAGAGATCGACCTGGCCCGCCCCAAGGACAACACCAAGAACCCCGGCTTCACACCCGAGGAGCGCGATGACTTCAAGCTCTACCTGGGCGCCGGTCTCGCCGACGTTCTGCGCGAGCGGAATCCGGGCGTGCCTGGGCTCTACACCTGGTGGACTGCCCGCGGTGGCGCCCGCGAGCGGAACGTGGGCTGGAGGATTGACCTCTTCTTGGCCAGCCGTCCTCTGCTGGACCGGATCAAAGACGCACGAATCCATGCCGATGTGCTGGGTTCCGATCACTGCCCCATCAGCCTCGAATTGAGTTGATCCTTCCTGGCTCCAAAAGGCGAGGGCCCCGAATGGGGCCCTCGCCTTTTGGAGCAAAGTCCTACTTGATGTTCTTGAGGGAGGGATCCTTCAGCATTTCCTTGGCCATGGCGGCGTTCTTTCCATTGGGGGCGAGCTCTACGTATTTCAGCAGGTTCTGCTTGGTGCCGCGCAGGTTGTTCTCCCCGAATTCGACCATGGCCAGAAGGAAGTGAGCCTCCGCATATTTGGGGTCGATTTCCAGCGTCTTGAGGAGTTGGGTTTTGGCCGACTTGGTCTTCCCCGCATTGAACTCCTCGACTCCCTTGTTGTAGCTCACATCCGGGTTGGGTCCGTGGAGGGCTTCCAGCATGGCGGTGTACTTATCTTCGGAGGCCTTGTCGTTCTTGGCCTTGCTGGTCAGGATGAGCGAGGTGATCACCCGTTCGTCCTTCGGGTTTCGTTCCAGTGCCTTGAGGAGAAAGGGCTCTCCATCCTCCTTCTTGGCACCGGCCTGGGCCAGGCAGATGCCCAGCAGCCGTTCAATCTTGAGGACCTCTATCGAAAGGTCGGCCTTGGCCTTCTCGTCCTTCAGCTTGTCCTTGACCTCGGACAGATTCTTGTAGGCCTTGTCGATCAGGGGGAGGGCTGCGCCAAAATTGCTTTCGTTAAAGTACGGAATGGCCTGGTTGAAGGCTTCGCGGCCCTCCGCGTCCATGGCGGCAGCCGGGTCTGTGACATTGGCGGGCGCGGTACCCGAGGCGACAGCCTCGGCGTGCGCTTCGGCGGGAGTCAGCAGGATGATGTTCTTGGTCAACACGTCACCCATGGTGATCTTGATGAATTCTTTCTGCTCGACGTAGCCTTCCGCCTTCACAGTCAGTTCGAATTCCCTGGGCTCGAGGCCCACCTGGAGGAACTTTCCATTCTTGTCGAGGGTCAGGTCTTTGCTCCAATTGATGTCACTGCGTTTGAGGTTGACCTTGGCGGCGAGGACGGGGGCGCCGGATTTGTCCGTGACCTTGCCGGCGATGCGGCCGGTGGTATCCGCCTGCAAGGACAGGCAGACGACTGGCAGCGTGAGCGCTAGAACGAGGCTTCGCATGGGGTGTCCTCCAAACCTCCCCATCCTTCCATAGGGAAGGGCTGGAACCGAGTGCTTTTAGTCAAAAAAGGGTATGAGGAGCCAACATCTTGCCAACCAGTCAAGCAATCCAGGCTGGGTGCAGGAAAATTCGGCCTGTGGTAGGCTTCCGGGCAGACAAGTCCTGAAAGTGTTTGAGGTAGCCCATGAATCCAGCGGTGCCGGAAGCATCCTTGACGGCCCTGATGCACCTTCTGACGGAACAGGCCCTGCTGTCGATGGGTGTGCCGCATCCCATGCTGAAAGAGGTTCCTCCCGCCAATCCTGTGGCGGCAAGGTTCTATGTGGACCTCCTCAGCGTGCTGAAAGAGAAGACCGAAGGACAGCGTTCCGAGGCCGAGTCCTCCCAGCTGGATGAGCTCCTCTATCAGCTGCGCATGAAGGTGATGGACCTCAAACCGGCCATGGAAACGCCCGGGCTGCCAAAGTGATCAGCGCGAGGAGCAGCATGGGATTCCTGCAGACTCTCCGGACCGCCTTCCTGGTTCTTCTCGCGACCCTGGTCGCAGCGGCGGTACCCCCCAAGATCTCACCTCCCACAGCAGTCCCACCCGCCTCCACCGAGCCGCTTCCCGCCGTGGCCCTCAGTCATCGTGCCCAGCACCTGATGACGGCCCTGGCCAAGGGGGACATCGAAGGTGTGCGGGCCGCCCAGTTGGAAGTGGAGGCCCTCCGCCGGACCTACTCCACCCTCGACATGGCTCCCCTGGTTGAGGCCATGTCCCTCTGGGCGCGGCAGCAGGGGATGGATGGCAAGGTCGCGCAGGGGCTGGAAGGCCTCCAGGCGGTCGAACGCTGGGCCCCGGAGCATCCCACGCTGCTGGGCACACGCATCACGCTCATGCGCCGGCAGGGGGTCCAGGGTTGGCTGTGGAGTTTCCCCGACCTCCTGCGACTCACCCGCCTGCGCATCGACCATCCGGCTCATCGCTGGCTCTGGCTGGTCCAGCATCTGGGCATGCTCCGGCTTTGCGCGACCCTGCTGCTCTGGGGCTGGGCCTTCAGCATGGGGCTCAGGTACCGCAACGTGCTGCGGCACCTCTGGGAAGAACCCCTGAAGTCGAAACACATACCGCCCAGGCTGGGTGCCCTGATCGGGGCACTGGTACTGACCGCCCCCGTGCTCCTGGGCCTGGATCCCATGGTCGCCGCCATCCTTTGGCTCTTCCTACTGGCCCCCTTCCTGCTCGGCGCGGAGGTGAGGGCCACGGCCTTCATCCTGTTGCTGCAGCTGATCCATCCCGCCCTCGCTGCCCTGGAACCCTGGGCCGCCCGGGAACCCCTACCCAGTGTGTTGACTCTTCAGCTGCAACCCCAGGTCCAGCCGATTCCGCCTTCGACCCTTCGCTTCCTTTCCCCTTCGGATCAGACCTTCCTGGCCGGCTGGGCTCAGTTGCAGAACAAGGAATGGCAGACCGCCGCCACCACCTTTCAGGGGTTGGTGGGCAGGCATCCTGAGCAGGCTGCCGTGATCAACAATCTCGGCGTGGCCAAGTACCAGTCGGGGGATGAGGCCGGGGCCGACAAGGCTTTCGAGCTGGCCCTGGCGCAGGGCGCGAAGATGGAGGTGCTGCTGAACCAGAGCATCCTGGCTTTCAATCGGCTCGACACGGCGCAGGGAGCCTCGAAACGGGATGATGCTCAGGCTGCGTCACCTGACGCCTATGCCCTCCTCATCGCCCTGAACGATGCCCAGAAAGATGCCCGGGTCTACCCGATCCCTCTGACGGACACGCCCGAACGCGTCCAGGCCCTGGTGGATGCCGCGGATGGGAGCAGGGGCTCCCACGCCTTCCAGTTGCTGGACCGCTCCTTCCTGTTTGCCCTGCTGCTTCCAATCCTGGGGATCCTCGCCTTCCTGGCCCGGGTCCGGGAAAGTGTCCGCATGGCTCACCCGACCCAGTGCGTCCGCTGCGGGGAACCCTTCCACACCACGGATAGCCCCGATACGGAGGTCTGCCAGAAATGCCATCACCTCTTCGTACTCCGGGACGGACTGCACGCCGAAAACCGCCGGAAGAAGCTCGATGAGGTGGCGGATCATCAGTGGGCTACGCGGTGGATCCACCAGACCCTCATCGTCCTCCTGCCCGGCTGTGACCTGGCCTTCCTGGGGGAAACCCGGCAGGGCCTGATCGAATTCCTGCCCTTCTGCCTGGCGGTGGGCATGGTCCTCGCCACGGGCCGGTCTGTGCGCTATCCCGGGGAGATCCTGGCGGATCCCACGTCCACTTGGCTCGCCATCGGGGCCATCCTCCTGGGCTTGTTCTACCTCCGTTCCTGGCTGAAGCTGATCCTGAGGAGGGGCTGATGGCACTGGAAGGCTCACTCCGCGATTTCGACCTGTTCTCCCTGTTCAACATGATCAAGATTCAGGGAAAGAACGGCACCCTGGTGCTCTCCCAGGGCCAGGAGTTCGTCAAAGTCTTCTTCGAGAACGGCGAGATCGTCGGCTGCGACTCGAATCAGGTGCGCATGGAGGACCGCCTGGGAACGATGCTGGTGCGGCTCGGGCGTCTCACAGGGGAGGAACTCCTGGGCATGGTCCGCGTCCAGCGGCAGACCCTTAAGCGCATGGGGACCCTGCTCCTGGAAAGCGGCAAGGTCACGCCCTCGGACCTGCAGGACGCCCTGTTCAGTCAGGCCACCTCCATCCTCCACCGCACCTTCCGCTGGGTGGAGGGCGACTACCGCTTCGATTCCATGCTGCCGCCGGATCTGGATCGGGACCATTTCGTGCCGATCCCCGTGGACACCGTGCTGATGGAAGCCGCCCGCATCCAGGACGAATGGCCCGAGGTGGAGCGGCGCCTGCCCGGCATGGAGACGCCCCTCGGAAAATCCGTGCGGGCCCAGGGGCTGCACCTCGACATCGACCGCAACGTATCCTCGGTCCTGGAGGGCAAGGGGCACATGCACCTTGGGTCCTCGGGGCTCACCCACGAACAGGAAATGGTCCTGTCCTACTTCGACCACGCCCAGTGCATCAAGGATGTGGTCCAGGTCAGTCGCTACGAGGAACTGGATACCTGCAAGGCCATCGCGGACCTCATCGAGGCCGGATTGCTGGAACCCATCACCGGAGAGGCCCCGAAAATCCAGCGCCCCTGGGTGACGGATGGTCCTTCTGACCAGGAGCTCAAGGACTGGGACCCCAGCCGGTTGTTGTGGCCCCTCGTGGCTCTTGGATTTCTCCTGCCGCTGCTTACCTACGTGCCCCACCACCGGGGCTCCATGAACATGGGCCTTGCTAGCCTGCAGCCCGTGGACGTGCGGGAGGTGCCAGAGGGGCCAACCCGGCTCCGCCAGGCCTGGGCGCTCCGGATGGCCTCGCCGAAGGATGGCGGCCTCCTCCTGGCCAAGAAACTCGGCCGACCCTTGAATGGGGCCAACCCGGTTCCCGATCTCACGAAATTCCCTGATCCCATGGCTCTGCCCGCACCGCCTCCACCCGTGCCCACCCCCACCCCCAAGAAGTAAGGAACGCCGATGTTCGTGCACCAGCGCCAGGGTTCCCTGGAGGTGATTTGCGGCCCCATGTTCTCGGGCAAGTCCGAGGAACTCATTCGCCGGATCAAGCGGGCCATCATCGGCAAGCAGAAGGTCCAGGTCTTCAAGCCGGCCCTGGATGACCGCTACGATGTCACCGCCATTGCCAGCCACAGCCAGCGCAAACACGAGGCCATCCCGGTGAAGGACACGGTGGAACTGGCCCGCCTTCTGGATCCTGAGGCCCAGGTGGTGGCCCTGGACGAGGTGCAGTTCATGGACGAGGGCCTGATCCCCATCATCGAGGGCCTGGCCAATCGCGGTGTGCGCGTCATCGCCGGCGGCCTGGACCAGGATTCCAACGGCGAGCCCTTCGGGATCATGCCGCTCCTGCTGGCGAAGGCCGAGTACGTGACCAAGCTCCAGGCCATCTGCATGGTCTGCGGCGCCCTGGCGGGTCGTACCCAGCGCATGGTGCATACCGGTGGGCAGGTGCTGGTGGGTGCGGCCGAGGCCTACGAGGCCCGCTGCCGCCACTGCCACGAAGTGCCCCACGCCACCGGGCAGAGGATGCTGGAAGGGGAGTGATCCTCCACGAGGGTCAACCCTTCCTGAGCCGGGGATTCCAGACTTGCCCGGCAAGGACGACGGAGCGAAGGGTTGCTGAGGATGGTATTTCCATCCCCGTCTATCCCCGTGCATCCCCGTCTAAAAAATTCTTTCGATCATGTTACGAAGGGGAAAATGAATTTGCCGGGGATCAACGGGGATGGACGGGGCTAACTGATTTTCAAGCCACGGCACTCATACATCTGGATCGATAGGTCCCTCGTTCTCAGCACCCTTAGCCAGCTCTTCATCTCTGTCCGCGTCCTTATCTTTGAACTCAATGTTTCCACTTCGTCAAGGCAATGGCCGCCATGACAGCAATCGGCGGCCTGCGGCTGTATGTCGCCCTGGCCCAGGTTTGACGCGGCGGTAGACTTGGCCCCGGCGCGCTGCTGCAGCGCTGTTTCCGTCCACCGCCCGAGGCTTCAGGGCATCCAGGAGGTCCCCATGGCTGGCGCCTACGCCACCTTCACGCACATCACCGACTACATGGGCTTCGAGGGCCTGCTCACGGATGAAGAGCGGATGATCCGCGAATCGGCCCGCAAGTTCGTCAACGCGGAAGTCCTGCCCATCATCGAGAAGCACGCCCAGGATCAGACTTTCCCCAAGCACCTCATTCCCCAGATGGGCGAGCTGGGCTTCTTCGGCCCCTCCCTGCCCGAGGATTACGGCTGCCTGGGCGTTTCCAGTGTGGCCTACGGCCTGCTGATGTACGAACTGGAGCGCGGCGATTCGGGTCTGAGGTCCTTTGCCTCCGTGCAGGGCAGCCTGGTCATGTGGCCCATCTACAGCTACGGCAGCGAGGAGCAGAAGCGCTATTGGCTGCCCAAGCTGGCCACCGGCGAAAAGATCGGCTGCTTCGGCCTCACCGAGCCTGACTTCGGCTCCAATCCCGGCGGCATGCTCACCCGGGCCGTGCGGGAGCCTGGCGGGAAGTGGCGCCTCAACGGCACCAAGATGTGGATCACCAACGGCACCGTGGCGGACGTGGCCGTGGTGTGGGCCCAGACCGACGATGGCATCCACGGCTTCCTGGTGGAGAAGGGCACCCCCGGCTTCAGCGCCCCGGAAATGAAGGGCAAGTGGAGCCTGCGGGCCAGCACCACCTCCGAGCTGGTGCTGGAAGACGTCATCGTGGATGAAGCCAAGTCCCTGCTGCCGAACGTCAAGGGCCTGAAGGGCCCCCTGGGCTGCCTCACCCAGGCTCGTTTCGGGATTGCCTGGGGCGTTCTGGGCGCCGCCGACGCCTGTTACCAGTGCGCCCTCGACTATGCCAAGACCCGCATCCAGTTCGATCGGCCCATCGCTGGCTTCCAGCTCCAGCAGGAGAAGCTGGCCTGGATGGTCACCGAACTCACCAAGGGCCAACTGCTGGCTCTCCAGCTGGGCCGCCTGAAGGACGCGAAGACCTACAGCACCGCCCAGGTCTCCATGGCCAAGATGAACAACGTGAACATAGCCCTCGAGATCTGCCGCAAGGCCCGCACCATCCTCGGAGCCAACGGCATCCTCGACGAGTACCCCATCATGCGCCACATGGCCAACCTCGAAAGCGTCTACACCTACGAGGGTACCCATGACATGCACACCCTCATCATCGGCCAGGAAGTGACTGGGATTCCCGCTTACCGTTAAGGGGCCTTCTCACTCCAGAAAACGGGCCACATGGCCCGTTTTCTGGAGCAGGTGCGACTACTTCACCTTCTCCGTCCGCACCACCAGCACATCACAGGGCGCGAGCCGCACCACCCGCGCGGCGGTGCTGCCAAAGAGGAGGCGCTCCAGGGTGGAATGACCCACCTGGGCCACCACCAGCAGGGACTGGGGATCGGCTTCGGAGACCAGCTCCTCGGCGGGCCCCCCCCACCTGACGATGACCGCGGCACTGGCATAGGGCTTGATCCACCCCTCCAATTGTTCCCGGGCGTGGTCCTCCATGGTGTGGAGCCAGGCCGGATCGGGCAGGGCGATCTGGGCCTCCGGCAGCATGGGTGCGGGGGGCTGCAGCACGTGCATGGCCACCAGGGGCACCCCCAGCTTCGCGGCCCAACCGCCACCTCGCTCCAGGGCCTGCTTCGAGGCTTCCGAGAAATCCACACCCACCAGCACCCGCGAGATCATGACCACCCCCACCGGATACCCCAAAGATAAGGCCAGGGTCATCAAAGGGCCCAGGAAAATTTGGCCTGGGACTTGAAATAAGAGTTGCAACACCTATTATGAAACTGGGAGGCACCATGATCACGCTTCGACCCGCAGGGGAGCGCGGCCATGCCGATTTCGGCTGGCTCGACACCCACCACAGCTTTTCTTTCGGTGACTACTTCGACCCTGAGCACACCCAGTTCAGTGCCTTGCGCGTGCTGAACGAGGACCGGGTCCAGCCGGGCCAGGGCTTCGGCACCCACGGCCACCGGGATATGGAGATCCTCACCTGGGTGCTGTCAGGGGGCCTGGAACACCGGGACAGCCTGGGCACTCACGGCGTCATCCGGCCTGGAGAGGCCCAGGTCATGAGCGCCGGCACGGGCATTCGCCACAGCGAATTCAATGCTTCGGCCACGGAATCTGTCCATTTCTTGCAAATCTGGCTGCTGCCAGAGCGCCAGGGTTTGCCGCCTCGCTACGACCAGGTGGCCTTCCCCGATGCGGAACTGCGCAACCACCTGCGGCTCATAGCCAGTCCGGATGGCGCCGAGGGCTCCGTGATGCTTTTCCAGGATGCCCGGGTCTATGCTGCCCGCCTGGAATCCGGGCAGGAGTCGCGCCTGCCCCTCCCGGTTGGGCGCTCGGGGTTCCTGCAGGTGGCGATGGGGTCCGTCGCCTTGGAGGGGTTGGCCATGCACGCCGGGGACGGAGCCCGCATCCAAGGGGAACAGCTACCCACCCTGCGGGCCGCGTCGCCTTCCGAGGTGTTGTTTTTCGACCTGGCCTGAGGAGTCGCCCATGTCCGCCAAATCCATCTTCTCCCTGGTGCAGGGCCAGCCCACGCAGGACGGGAACCGCGTGCCCCTCACCCGCCTGGTGCCGGGCCTGGGCCAGCATGGCGCCGAGGCCTTCCGGGCCATGGACCCCTTCCTGCTCATGGATCATTTCGGCCCCATGGTGCTGAACCCAGGCACGGATGCGGGCTTCCCGCCCCACCCCCACAAGGGCTTCCAGACCCTCACCTACCTGATCCAGGGGGCCTTCAAGCACCGGGACAGCACCGGCGGTTCAGGCCTGCTGCGGCCCGGCGGGGCGCAGCTGATGAATGCCGGGGCGGGCATCGTTCATGAGGAAATGCCTGTGCCTGAGCAGTTAGAGACCGGCGGCCCCATTGAAGGCGTCCAACTCTGGATCAACCTGCCCAAGGCGCACAAGGGGTCGGCCCCAGGCTATACGGACCTTCAGCCTGAGAGCATGCCCTGGGCGCCCCTGCCCGGTGGCCGCATCCGGGTGCTGGCGGGCACCTGGGCGGGGGTGACCGGACCGGCGCAGACGCCCGCTCGAATGGCCTACGCCCACCTGGAACTGGAGGCTGGCGCCCGCTTCGAGCAGGCCCTTCCGGAGGGCTGGACCGTCGCGGTGGTGCCTTTGCGTGGCTCGGTCCGCATTGAGGGCAGGGATGTTGCTGCCGATACCGTGGCTCTGTTGGGCGAGGGGGAGAGACTTGTCCTGGCGGCGAGTTCCTCCGCCAGTCTCATGCTCCTGGCCGGTAAGCCGCTGGGCGAGCCCATCGCCCACTACGGTCCGTTTGTCATGAACACCCGGGAGGAGATCGAGCAGGCCGTCCTCGACTACCAGCAGGGGCGGATGGGCCATCTGGACTGAAGTTCAGTTCGACGTTGGCAAGACCGAAGAGAAGGCATTCCCCGGATGGTCCGCATGTCTCAACCAGCCACCCCGAAACCCTCGGATGGCACCGTCATTGGCGGTTCCCCCCCGTTCAACCAGGATCTCGCGGGTATCGAAACCGTCATCAATCGCTCAGCCGCAGGGGCGGCCCGGACCTCGGTCCGGGTGCAGAGCCTGGCCCGGGAAATCGATCAGATCCTCAGCAGCACCCGGTCCATGCAGGAGACGCTGGAGGGGCTGGGGGGCAGCATCTCCCAGGCTGCGGCCGCGGCGGAAGAAGGCGCCGAGTCCACCCGCCACATGGCAGACCTTACCCTTAAGGGTCGCCAGGAAAGCGACCAGGCCGTGGCCACGGTCCGCCAGCTGCAGGAGCAGACCACGGTGACCTCGGAGCGGCTGGAGTCGCTGATGGGGCACATTTCGAAGGTGAACGAAGTCTCCCTCGTGATCGGCGAGATCGCCGACCGCACGGGAATGCTCAGCCTCAATGCCGCCATCGAGGCGGCCCATGCCGGGGCGGCGGGCCGGGGTTTCGCGGTGGTGGCAGACGAGGTGCGCAAGCTGGCGGATCGGACCTCCCGGCAAACCCAGGAGATCGCGGCCCTCCTGGAAGCCATCCGGAAGGACCTGGATCCGGCCCGCGAGGCCATGAACCAGAGCCTGGGCCTGGCCTCCGAGACCCGCACCCAGGTTGAGGCCGTCGAGCAACGCTTCTCAGGGATCGCGGAGCTGGCCGAATCCACGGCCGGGAATGTTTCCAGCCTGGCCCGCACCGCGACGGAGGAGCAGGCCGCCGCCCGTTCCCTGGTGGAGGCATCGGGACGCCTGCTGGAATCCACCCAGTCCCTCAAGGCCGGTGCCGAGGCGGTCGCCCAGGATGCCTTCAGCGTGTCCGCGCTCACGGAGGAAGGGCACCGGTACCTGGCGGCCTATGACACCGGTTCCCTCTTCCATCGCGCCCTGGGTCTGTCGCGGGAACTGGTCAGCACGAGTGCGAAGATCCTCGAAGCCAAAGTCTCCGAAGGAAAGCTCAAGGAGGTGGATCTCTTCGCCCTGGACTACCGCGAAATCCATGGCCCGGAGATCCACAGCCTGTCCCAGTTCTTCAATGTGCTGCGAGTACCAGCGGAAGGCTTCACGCCGCCGAAGTTCCGCACCGCCTATGACGCCCTGGTGGAGCGGCCCCTGCAGGAGGCCTTCGACCGGGTGCTGGAGCTGGAGCCCCGGTTGACCTTCGCCTTGGTGCTGGACCTGAACAGCTATGCCCCCTCCCACAACCGGCGCTTCAGCCAGGACTGGACTGGTCAGGCCGACAAGGATCTGGGGGGGAACCGCGTGAAGCGGTTCTTCACGGATAACCGGGTGCTGGTCAGGGGTGCGCGGCACGGCCTGGGTGAGGCGGCCGAGGCCCTGCCCGACCGGGCCTCCCGGCGGGACTTCGAGCGGGTGGCTGACCTTTCGGAGAAGGCTGCGAACCAGCAGGATTTCCTGGTGCAGACCTATGCCCGGGACACTGGCGCTATCATCACCGTGCTCACCATGCCCCTCCACGTCTGCGGGCAGCGCTATGGTGTCAGCCTCCTGGGCTGGTCCAGCGAGGGCTAAGAGCTTGTCCGTAAATTAGCCATGCTCGCTAGGCGCTCCCAGCGCGGGCGCGAGTAATTTACGGACAAGCTCTTAGTTACGGACAAGCTCTAAAGCGGCCTGGCTTCGAGCTTCCGGCCCAGGCTGAAGCGGCCGGCGGCCAGCCTGCCCAGGGCCCGGGCCAAGGCCTCGCGGCTGCAGGCGAGCTCAGCGCTCCAGGTTTCGAGGGGCAACTCGCCGCCTTCGGGGTGGTCTTGGACCCAGGCCTGCCACAGAGCTGAAAGGGCCACCGCGCCGGGTTCCTGACGGTCCCGCCAGCTCCGCTCCTGGGGGCGCCTAGGTTCGTGGAAGGCGGAGTCCCGCAGTTTGTCAGGGAGGAAGGTTTGCTTCCGGTCGTAGTCGTCGTGGCTGTAGTGGTAGCCCGCACCCCGCCCCGCCTTGCGCGCCGTGGAAGTATGGGCGTCGCGGATGGCCTCGGGGATGGGCGCGTCTTCCGCCGCCAGGGCCGCGTCCACGGCCATTATGGTGGCATTGCTCTTGGGGGCGTTGGCCACGTAGATGACGGCCTGGGCCAGGGGGATGCGGGCCTCGGGCCAGCCGATCTGCTCCACGGCGCGGCTGGCGGCTTCGGAAAGGAGGAAGGCCTGGGGATCGGCGTTGCCCACGTCTTCGGCGGCGCAGACCATGAGCCGCCGGGCGATGAAGCGGGGATCCTCCCCACCCCGGATCATCCGGCTCAGGTAGTAGAGGGCGGCGTCGGCGTCGGAGCCCCGCAGGCTCTTCTGGAAGGCGCTGGCCAGATCGTAGTGGCCGTCGGCGCGGTCGAACATCATGCGGCCGCCCAGGGCGCCCTGCAGCGATTCCAGATC
This sequence comes from Holophagaceae bacterium, assembly GCA_025363715.1. Classification (GTDB taxonomy): domain Bacteria; phylum Acidobacteriota; class Holophagae; order Holophagales; family Holophagaceae; genus Geothrix. The sequence goes on from JANYLR010000093.1 coordinate 15,580, forward strand.
TGGATCCGGCATCTCCATCCAGGTTTCCAGTCCCGAGAGGGCCGACCGCAGATCGCCGCCCGCCCAGTTCGAAAGCCACTCAAAGACCTCCGCCGGTTCGGGCTGGCCGGCCTTTTCCTTGGCCCAAGCCCGCTTGAGCACCTTTAGGATGTGGGCCGGTTCCAGGGCCTTGAGGGCGATGAGCTGGCAGCGGCTGCGCAAGGCTGGATTGAGGTAGAAGGCCGGATTCTCGGTGGTGGCCCCGATGAGGATGGCCTCGCCGCGTTCCAGAAAGGGCAGGAGGATGTCCTGCTGGGAGCGGTTGAAGCGGTGGATCTCGTCCAGAAACACCACGGGCGGCACCGTCCGGAACAGGGGCATCTGGCGGCTGTCCGCCAGGAATTTCTTCAGCTCCGCCGCACTGCCGCTGGCCCCGGAGAATTCCATGAAGCCGTGGCCCGTGGCCTCCGCCAGGATGCGGGCCAAGGTCGTTTTGCCCGTGCCCGGTGGCCCCCACATCACCATCGAGGGCAGTCGCCCGCCCGCCGTGAGTCGCGTGAGCGCACCCTTGGGGCCCAGCAGGTGGCCCTGGCCCACCACATCGTCGAGGGTGGTCGGGCGGAGACGTTCGGGGAGGGGGATGTGGGACATGGCGATCGCTCCAGCCTATCAGCGCGCTGTGCTAGGCTCGCCCCATGACTTCGTTCCCTGCCTACGAACGCGATTCCTTTGCCACTTCGTTGGAGTCCCGCATCCTGCGCTGCGGTGAGGAGAATGGCCGCCCCTTCGTGACTCTGGAGGACACGGTTTTCTACCCCGAAGGCGGTGGCCAGCCGTGCGACCTGGGCACCGTGAACGGCGTCGCCGCGCTGGACGTCCAGAAGCGGGAAGGCGAGATCCGGCATTACCTGGAGGCCGCCCTTCCAGAGGGCCCGGCCTCGCTCGAACTGGATTGGATCCGCCGCTTCGATCACATGCAGCAGCACACGGGCCAGCACCTGCTGACCGCCGTGGCGCAGGACCGGTTCCAGTGGGCCACCACGGCCTTCCATCTGGGGGCGTCGGTCTGTGACATCGAGCTCACTGC
>JANYLR010000070.1 GCA_025363715.1 Holophagaceae bacterium
CCAAACAAAACCCTCAAAGGCTTCCTATCTTCTATCCGGTTTTCAAAGACGCCCCCATGCTCCTCAGCATGATCCGAAGTTCGCCTTCCGGCCCCCTCCAGCACCCCACAGCCTCAACTGCGCAGGACATCCAGACTAACACCCGGCAGAGAAAGAGCAAGCCCAAATTTCCCAGGACCGGCTGGATCCTAGGTCCAGGGGCCCATTGCCGTAGGATATCCCCCAGTAGGGAGACGAATTGATCCACATCATCGGAGCCGGGCTGGCGGGGTCGGAAGCCGCATGGCAGCTCGCCTCAAGGGGACACCAGGTCCGCGTCAGCGAGATGCGTCCCCGCTGGACCACCCCCGCCCACACCACGGGCCAGGCCGCCGAAATGGTGTGCTCCAACTCCTTCAAGAGTGACGATCCCAACTCCGCCACTGGCATCCTGAAGGCCGAGCTGCGGCGCATGGATTCCCTGATCCTGAGCTGCGCGGAGGCCACCCGGGTCCCTGCGGGCACCAGCCTCGCCGTGGACCGGGAAGCCTTCTCCCGAGCGGTGACCAAGGCCTTGAAGGACCACCCCAATATCCAGTGGGAGGAGAAGCAGATTGCGGCACCGGATCTGAGCTTCCCTACCATCCTCGCCACGGGGCCGCTCACTACCGACCCGCTCGCGGACTGGCTTTCCACCATCACCGGGAGCAACCGGCTGCACTTCTACGATGCCATCGCGCCCATCGTGGAACGTGACAGCGTGGACATGGACATCGCCTGGATGGCGGCCCGCTACGACAAGGGCGGGGCCGACTTCATCAACTGTCCTCTCGACAAGGACCAGTACGAGCGGTTCCTGGATGCGCTTCTCTCCGCCGACCGGATCCCGCTGAATGACGTGGACACGCCCTACTTCGAGGCCTGCCTGCCTGTCGAGGTGATGGCGGACCGTGGGCGGGAGACCCTTCGCCACGGTCCCATGAAGCCCGTGGGGCTGGACGACCCAAGGACCGGCCGCTGGCCCCATGCCGTCGTGCAGCTACGCCAGGACACCCTTGCGGGGGAGCACTTCAACCTCGTCGGCTTCCAGACCCGTCTCAAATGGGGTGCCCAGAAGGACGTCTTCAGGTTGATCCCTGGCCTGGAGCATGCGGAATTTGTGCGCTTCGGCAGCATCCATCGCAACACCTATGTCCAGGCTCCGGCTATCATGAATTCGACATTAGCTGTCAAATCTGTTTCCAACCTGTGGCTGGCGGGACAGCTCTCAGGTGTGGAAGGCTACCTCGAATCCGCCGCCGGCGGCCTGGCCGCGGCCCTCTCCGTGGACCGGGCCGTGCGAGGCCTCGACCCACGCGCCTTCCCCACCGACACCGTCCTGGGCGGCCTGCTGCACTACCTGGCCCATGCGTCCTCCAAGGACTTCGGACCCACCAACGCCATGCTCGGCCTACTGCCACCCCTCCCCGAGGGCGAGGTGGACATCCGTGGCTTGAAGCGCGCCGGGGGCCTCCGCGCGGTCAAGCAGGCCAAAGGCCAGGCCTATCGGAAACGGTCCCTGGCCTCCCTGGAGGTATTCCTCGCGTCGCGGGATCAGGTGAGATAGTCGAACAGATTCACCTTGTTGGTTTTCGCCATGGTGCTAAGGGTGACGGACTGCAGGGTTTCATCGGCGGTGACCTCCGTCATGACCTTCGGATAGTCGGTCGCTTCCACGGAGCTCTGCAGGGCCTCCAGGGTGGTGTTGAAATTGGTCAGGGTGTCCTTGAGATCGAAAAGCCCCGCCTGTCTCCCTCCCAGATCGGCCTGCACTTTGTTCAGGTTGGCCAAAATCAGGTCCAGATGACCGGCAACCACGTTGACGGCAACCGGGTCATTGGCGTTCAGCCCGGCCTTCAGATCGGTGACGGCCTGGAAGATGTCGGTACTTGAACCCATCCCCCCAGCGCCAAAAAAGGCGGTGTCCCCCGGAACATTCGTGGTGACTCGGTTGGGGTTGGTGGCATTGCCATCCAGAGTCAGTTGAATCGAACCGGAATCCCCCTGGTAGGTGACCTGCGAAGTGGGGTCGCTGGGGTTTGCCAGCACAAAGGCCGCACTGGTGGTTTTGGTACCAGCAAAGAGATACTTGCCCTGGGATTGGGCATTGGCCATCGAGAGCAGGTTGGAACGGATGGCGTCCAACTCGCCGACCGACGCCGAGGAGCCTCCAGCAGCCAATTCCGTAAGCCGAATCGTCGCTTCAATCGCCCCAGCCACACTGTTTTCTGCCGGCGCCAAGTAGGAGAGCGCCGCATCGGCCTGTCGGATGGACTGGGTATTCGCCTGGATCGAGTTGTTGAAATCGAGAATGGCGGCGGACGCGGTGGGGTCATCCCCGGGACCGGTGATGCGGCTGCCCGTGGTGATCCGAGTCCTGTTCTGGGCCAGACGCTCCTGGGTGCGTTGGAGGTCCAGGAGGCTCTGGCGTTGCTGGGTGGTGCTGGCGGTTCGGAAGGACATGGATCACCTGCTTTCAAGGTTATTTGCCGAACTGGTTCACCAGTTGATCCGTGAGCTGGTTGATGACGCTGATGAAGCGCGCAGAAGCCTGGTAGCCCCGCTGCAGGGTCATCATGTTCGAGGCTTCCTCATCCAGGTTCACGCCAGAGATACTGTCGCGCTGGTTCTGGAGTGCCAGCACCAGGTTCTGCTGGGCGGTGGCGTTGGTGTCCCAGGTCTGAACGGCATTGCCCACATCGCTGACGAGGTTGGCCACCGCACTGCTATAGGTCGACCCCAGGACTACGCCGCCGAGACCCGAATTGCCTGTGGTCTGGAGACTGGCCATGGCATTGGCATTGCGGTTGTCACCAGCCGCCGCGGTGACTGCGGGAGGGATGGGCGCGCCTGCCGTCGCGATGAGGGACGGGTTTGCGAGAATGGCCGCATTCACCGAGAGGGCTGCCACCATCCCCTTGTAGGGGTTGGCCAGGGTGGGGCTGAGACTGGTCGGAAGCCCGTTGGCATCATTGGCCACCAGCCCCCGGAAGAAATCTGTCCCGGTGGGGGCTGCGCCACCAGCTGCATAACCCGACCGGTTCAGGAGGTTCACCTGGCTCGTGATGCCCGCAGCCAGCTCGTCCAGCTGCTTCTGGTAGCCGGGAAGAAGGGTGTCCCGCAGATCGAGTTTCGCGCCGAGCTGGCCTTCCTTGATCCCCGCAGTCACATCCAGTGTACTGTCCAACATCACGCTCGACTTGCCATCCAGGGCCCCACCAGGAACGGCACTGAGGTTATAGGAGCTGGTGCCGTTGACGAGCACCCCTGAGCCCGAGTCCAGGCTGATCTGGTACTCGCCTTTGGCGCCTTCGAAGACGTTGATGCCCACCAGTTCCGAAAGTTTATCCGTCAGGGCTTTTCTCTGGTCCCGGGCAGCGTTGTTCGCACCCGGTGTCACTTCAGTCATGATGCTCTGGTTGAGATTGGCGATCTGGGTGGTCAGGGTGTTGACCGACGTCACCAGGCTGCGGACGGACTGGTCGGCGCTGTTCCTCTGATCATCCAGCATCTGGTACCGCGATTTCACGGCCGAGACCATGCCCTGGGCCTTGTTGATCAGGTTGGTCCGAAGGGCCGCGTTGTCAGGCTGGGCCGACAGATCCTGCACCCCCTGGAAGAAGGCCTGGATCTGCGCCGCGAGGCCGGAACTGCCCGTGTCGGCGAGGCTGCCGGAGATCGCACTCAGGCTGGAAGAACGCTCAGATGCCCCGGATTGCTTGGCGGTTTCCCGATAGATCTGGAGATCCAGGAACCGATCGCGAATGCCTTGAACCGAGGTCAGGGAGACCCCGGTACCGAAATAGACCTGGCCTTGGATCTGGGAAAGGTTGGTGGAGAGTTCCGCCCGCTGGCGGGTGTACCCGGGGGTGTTCACATTCGCGATGTTCTGGCCGACCACGTTGAGGGCCGACTGTTGGGCCTGGAGGCCCGATAGTCCGAGGTAGAGGCTGGCATTCAGTCCGGGCATGGCTACACCTTCCCGTGCAGCCGCTGGGACCGGGCTGGGGCTTCCGCAGGAAAACCTCCCCGCCCGTATACAGGTGATTCGGAAATCCCGGAGAAGGCCGCCCGCAGGGGCGACTGCAGCCCCATGATCAGGGTCTGAATGGCCACGATGCGCTGTTTCAGCACGCGGGCACCGGCGGCATCCTCAGGCCAGCCAACCAGATCGGACCAGCGGATCCCAGCCAGAAAGGTGCCTGGATCCTCGCCCTCGATCAGCTTCGTCTCAAGCGCGTCCAGCAGTTCGGGCACGGCATGCAGCATGGAAGACCTCCGTAGGGACCTGGGGCAAGCCTCAGGCCAAGAGGTCAAGGTGTGGCCCGGCACCCTCTGCCGAGGCCACCAGGGTTTCATCGACCGGAAGCTCCTCCGTCCCGCCGGTCCCATGCTCCCGCTTCTCAGGCTGGTCCTGGGGACCATGCTCGGTCAGCTTCAGGATGTCCGTTTCCGCCACATCCGGCACATCGAGCATGGCTTCCACCAACTTGGCGTCGAAGGCTTGGCGCCGGGCCTGCTCCCGCTGGACCTGCTGCCCGCCTTCCAGTGCCTGTCTCGCCGTCTCAACGGCGGCGGTCTGAAGAATTTGGCGCTGTCCCAGGGGACTGATCATGTCCTCACAACGGAGGCTTCGGGGCTAGGAATGGCGGCCTTGCGCCAGGTGTTCCTTGATGAGCCCTTGAGCCACTGCCTCTCCGTCGGGGTTGTAGGCATCGGCATCCATCTGATTCTTGATGGCTTCCACCTTGTCCATCCGGATGTCCGGAACCGCCGCCAGGGCTTCCTGGGCAATGGCCACGAGCCGGGCGGCAGAGGATACCTGGACGGCATCCGACGCGGAAGCGGATGCGACTGGGGCCGCCGCAGGGGTGGCGGACGGTCTCGGTCCGGTCACGCTCTGCGTGCTGCCAACTCCACCCGGTTTGCCGCTGATGCGCATGATTACCTCGACAAGGCTCTATCGGCAGTTTGCCAAGAACCTTCAACCCGGAGGTGGTTCTTTTTTAGGGTCGCCAGCTTTTTGCTGGGCCCAGCTGGCCTTGATCCTGTCCGCCAGGCCCCAGCCATGCCCCGAGGATACGGCCCGGTCCACCACCGCCTGGTCCATCAGGTACTCATAGGTGGACCGGGACTGGCCGGAATCCCCGAACAGGCCCGAGGGCTGGACGGTCTTCCGCATGGTCTGGAACAGCAACCCCATGAGGAGCCCCTCGAACTGCCGGGCCGCCTTGTCCGACTTCTCCTCTTGGCTCGGCAAGGGCTTGGCCCCCTGGGCCTGGGCCAGGGCATCGACGGTTGGCAGCCCCTGCGGTATCACAACACCCTCAGTTCGGCCTGGAGCGCACCGGCTTCCTTGATGGCCTGAAGGATGGCCACGAGGTCCCGGGGGCTCACTTCCATGGCGTTGAGCATCTCGGCCAGCTTGCCGACGCTCACGCCGGGTTCCACCGTGATGGTCTTCGGCTTCTCCTCCTTCACGGCCACATCCTTCTTGGTGGCCGTGACCGTCTTCCCCTGGCTGAAGGGCGCGGGCTGGCTGACCAGTGGCGTCGAGGTCACCCGGATGCTCAGGCCACCCTGCACGATGCTCACGGCGCCGATGCGGACATCCGAGCCCAGGATGACGGTGCCGGTGCGTTCATTGACCACCACCCTCGCCCTGGGCTGCAGTTGCACGCTCAGGTTCTCCAGGCGGGCCACCAGCTCCACCGCCCTGCCCTGGAATTCCTTGGGGATCTTCAGCTCCACCGTGCGGGCATCCAAGGGGTGGGCCAGCTTCTCGCCCAGTTCCTCATTGATCGCGGAAACGACCCGAATGGCCGTGGTGAAGTCTTCTTCCATCAGCGCATAGCGTAGGGTCGCACGGCCATTGAAGTCGCCACCCACCTCCCGCTCGATGATGCCCCCATCAGGCACCCGGCCCACGGTGGGGTGGTTCTTGGTCACGGAGGCGCCGCCGGAGGAGGCACTGAAGCCGCCCACCAGGAGTGGCCCCTGGGCCACGACATAGGTCTGGCCGTCTGGCCCCAGCATGGCCGTCATCAACAGGGTGCCACCAGCCAGAGACTTGGCGTCGCCAGTGCTCGAGACGGTCACATCCAGCCGGGAACCGGCCCGGGCGAAGGGAGGCAGTTCCGCCGTCACCATGACCGCCGCCACGTTCTTCACCTTCACCGTGGTCGGGTTGACCGTGAGCCCTTGCCGGGAAAGGAGGTTTGTCAGGGATTGCGTCGTGAACTTGGTCTGATCCTTGTCGCCGGTCCCATCCAGCCCCACCACCATGCCATAGCCAAGCAGCTGATTGCCGCGAACGCCCTGGAGCCGGGCCACGTCCCGGAGCTTGGATTCGATCTTCCGGTCCGGCTTGGCCAGATCCGCCCCACAAAGGGTAAGGGCCGCGAGGAGCAGGGCTGCGATGCGCATGGGGGTCTCCTAGAACGGCCAGATGTACGCCAGGAGCCGGCTGATGTAGCCCGGCTTCAGGGTTTCGTCCACCACACCCTGGCCGCCGTAGCCGATGCGAAGCTCGGCGACCTGACCCGAGGTGATCGTATTGGTGGCGTCGAGCATGTGGGGATCGAGCATGCCGGCTACATAGAGCCGCTGGGTCTCATTGTTCAGCTGGATGTCCCGGAAGCCCTCGAAGATGAGGTTCCCGTTGCCCACCACCTTGACCACCCGGGCCGTCACCACCGTGGTGAAGGTCGCGCTGCGGCCAGTGCTGCCCGTGCCGGCGTACTTGTTGGAGGTGCCCGTGGTCTTGTCGGAGGTGCTGCTGCCGATTCCGAACCCAGCCAGGGCGCCGAACAGATTGGGACTGCTCAGCTTGTTGCTGCCGGCTCGGCTGGTGGTGACATCGGCCTTGGTGATGGCATTGGTGCTCTCGCTGATCTTCAGAGTCACCAGATCATTGACCCGGAAGGCGCGCAGATCGGCGATCAGGGGGCGATCCCGCCAAAGGCTGCCTTCGCTCAGGGGCGGCCCGGCCGGCACTTCATCCACATAGGGAATGGCTGGCTTCTTGGCCAGATTGGCATCGTGGCGCTTGGGAATGGAGCAGCCGATCCCCAGAAACAGCAGGGCAATAGGCAGCATTTTCCGCATGACACACCTCCACGCCTAGTCAGGGCGAGGACAGTGCCAATCTCAAGGAGCCTGTCCAAGTATTCGAGCGCCCCGCGATGGGTCCAGGCGGGATGCACCGCCAGGAAGGGCCCGCAGGTCGATGTGGTGGCATCGTTCAAGGGCGCTGACGCCGCGGGGCGCCCGCCTGGGCCCATCCCAGAGGGCGTGCGGCGGCGCGCGTCGCCATGCGGCGTCCGGCTCGGGTCGCGTAGTACCCGCTACGCTCGCCTCGCCTTCCTTGCCTAGCTCGCGCGGCGCCGCACGCGCGGGGCATTCCAATTACTTGGACAGGCTCCTAGGAGAGGGCGATCAGGATCCGATCGTGACCCGCAAAATCTTGATGAATAAGGGCTTTTGCCCAGCCGATGCCCAGGGCCCGCCGGCACAACTCGCCCCCCTGGCCCGCCCCGATCTCCAGCAGGCAGGCCGCTGCCCGCCGGGCCCGGGCCTGGGCCAGCAGGGCTGCCGAAAGGGCCAGGCCCCGGTCCGGGGCGAAGAGGGCCGAGGCCGGTTCGAAGGCCAACTCCCGCTGCAGGGTGGGCCGGTCGGCCGGATCGACGTAGGGCAGGTTCGCCACCACCAGGCCCAGAGGCTCGGGCACGGGCTCCAGCAGATCCCCTTCATGGAACTGGACGGCCGCCCCGAGGGCCTTCGCGTTCCTCTGGGCCACCGCCAGGGCTCCGTTACTCAGATCCGAAGCGGCTATCTGCCAGCCGGTTTCCAGGGCCAGGCTCACGGCGATGATGCCGCTGCCGGTGCCCACATCCACGCAGCGTTCCACCCCCAGTCGCTTCCCCACATCCAGGGCCGCCTCGACCAGGAGTTCCGTCTCCGGGCGGGGAATCAGGGTGTCCGGCGTGACCTCGAAGCGGCGCCCTCGGAAGAGGCTCCAGCCCAGGAGGTAGGCCCAGGGCTCCCCCTGCTCCCGGCGGCGCACCCAGCCGCCGATGCGCTGGCGCGCCTCGGCCGGGGCCGCCTCCTGCCCGTGGGCCGCCAGCCAGCTGCGGGAGAGGCCCAGGCCATCCTCAAACCAGCGGAGGCACTCGCCCTGGGCCTCTCCCGGATCCAGGAACCCGGCCAGGGCCGTGGCCAGGTCGAGGCGGAGTTGGTGGTAGGTCTGGGCCATCCCCAAGCCTAGCGCGACCAGCTTCGGTTTTTGGAACGTCAGCCCATCAGGGCCTTGGCGCGCTCCTGGCTCTGCTGGAGGACGATCTCGTGCAGGCTGCCGCCGTGGCTGTCCATGGTGACCACCAGGGGGAAATCCTCCACTTCGATGATCCAGAAGGCCTCGGGGCTGCCAAATTCTTCGAGCATCTTCACGTCCACCACGCGCTTCACCCGCTCGGCCAGCAGGCTGCCTGCGCCACCGGTGGCGTGGAGGTAGACGGCCCCGGTCTTCTGCAGGCCCTCGCTGGTCTTCTTGCCCATGCCGCCCTTGCCGATGACGCCGCGCACCTTGTAGGTCTCGATAACGTCCGCCTGGTAGGGCTCCTCGCGGATGCTGGTGGTGGGCCCGGCGGCGATGAAGGTCCAGGTGCCATCCGCGTTCTTCCGGACCACGGGGCCACAGTGGTAGATGACCATGTTCTCCAGGATGGGCTTCAGCCATTCGGGCTTCTGCTCCTTCATGAACTTGTGGCCGATGTCCCGGCTGAGGACGACACGGCCGTTCAGCAGCACTTCGTCACCCACCTTCAGGGTGCGGATCTGGTCTTCGGTGATGGGGGTGGTGAGACGGATCATGGTGACCTCGGGATGCTCGCTCAGTCGAAGGAAACGGAACCGTTGGAACCGATGGACAGCGCCAGCCGGCGGCTGCTCCAGCACATGTAGCTGATGCTCACGTAGAAGCTGGCCGGGTGGCGGTACATCTCCTCGATGTGGATGCCGAGGGCCGTGGTGTTGCCGCCGTAGCCCATGGGGCCGATGCCCAGGGTATTGAGGTCGTTGGTCACGTCCTTTTCGAAGGCATCCATCTTGGGATCGGCGTTGGCCGTGCCCAGCTTGCGCAGGATCAGCTCCTTGCTCTTTTCGTAGCCGGTGACGCGGTCACCGCCGATGGCCACGCCGAGGATGCCGGGGCTGCAACCCTGGCCCTGGGCCTTCACCACCGCATCGATGATGCACTTGCGCACGCCCTTGATATCCCGGCCCGCGCCCAGGGCGGCGTCCGGTAGCCGGTACTGGGCGCCCACGTTCTCGCAGCCACCGCCCTTGAGCATCACCGCGATCTCGAGCCCCGGCTTGTCCCATTCTTCGAAGTGGATGGCCGGGTGGTGCTCATGGAAAGGGTCCATATTGGTGCCCGAGTTCTTGCCACTGAGGGATTCCACGCAGTTGGGGCGCAGCCAGACCTTCTTGGTGGCCTGCACGACCGCTTCGCGGATCTGCTTCCGGGCGGCCCGCTGGCTCAGCCCGTACGGATGGCGCACCCAGAAGATCACCGAGCCCGTGTCCTGACAGAGCGGCGTCACCTGGCCATCCGCCAGATTGATGTTGCGCACCATGTCGTTCAGGGTATTGAAGGCGCGGCTGCCTTCTTCCTCAGCATCCCGACCCTTCACGATGGCGTCGATCACATCCTGGGGCAGGCGGCTGGTGGTGCGCCGCAGCAGCTCCAGCACCGGGAGAGTGAGGTCCAGGGCCTTCAGGTTAGCGAAGTCGGCCTGCCAGTCCCCGGGCAGGACGGATTTGGATGCCACCACCTCATTCGAGGTCAGGGTGGGAATGACACATTCGGACATGGGCCCTCCGGGATCAGCCCTCCATCATCCGCCCGGCCATGATTCCGCTCAAGTGATCAATGTCCGGTTCACCCAGATCGAATCAGCGTCCCCAGGCCCTGCAGAGTGCCAGAGTCAGGTCCAGAAGGGGGGCCTCGCTGCGAGACAGGGCCATGCCCTTCAGATCCCGCTCGCATTGATTCACGCAGGAGAGCAGCAACCTAAGGCCGCGGGGCTTGAGCTTGACCAGGGCGCCGCGATAACCGTCCAGGAGAAAAGCCTGCTTGGGGGACAGGCCAAGGGCACTTAGTATTTCTGAGCCCTTCAGCCCCGCAGCCTCGGCCTCCGCCAGCTTCAGCAGACGATCCACCTCACGTCGCACCTGGCCCAGCATCATGAGGGGTTCATCGCCATCTTCCATGGCCATCCGCAGCGCCCGCAGGGCCCCGGCGGCATCCCCCTTCTGCCAGGACCCAGACCAGGCGAAGGCCTTCTGTTCCGCCAGCCGAAAGGTAACCTGATCGACCATGGCCTCGCTGACGCGCCGGTCCTCTGCCAGGAGGTCCAGGACCTCCAGGGCCCGCTTGAGGAGGCCGGGGTTCCCGCCCTGCCGCTGGGCCAGCAAGCTGGCGGCCGCTCCTTGGAGGCTCAACCCCATCCGCTTCGCTTCGGCTTCGATGAAACTCGGAACCTCTGCTGCTTCGAGGGCGCCGACCTTGAGGGTCCTTCCGGCCTTTTGCCAGTCCGTCCAGGGCTTGGCACCCAGGGCCTTCCCCGGGGCCGCGGGGAGGGTGCTCCAGGCCACCAGTAGCAGGTTCACGCCCCCGGGTGGTTTCTCCAGGAGCGTCTTCACCGCGCCCGGCAGTTCCTTGGCCCGGGTGAACAGGTTATCCGCAGCCGGTACCACCACCGTGCGGGCCTCGGCGCCCAGGGGCGAGGCCTCCTGCAGGGCCGCCACCACCTCGGGCCAAGGGCAGCCCTCGGAGCAGACCGTGAGCGAGAAATCCGCCCACTCGGGATCGACGTGCTTGCGCTTCCAGGCCTCCACGGCTTCGCGGCGGCCATCGCCATCCTCGCCATGCACCAGGGCGAAGGTGTGGTTCAGCCACAGGGCTGGCGTGGCCATCAGTCGATCCCCTCCAGCAGTTGCGTCAGGAAGCTTTCGGCAAAATCGTCCGCCAGGCTTTCGATGACCTGCAGCTCCCGACTATCGAAGCTGGCGAAGTTCTGATCCACCCGGTACTGGTTCGAGAAGGTCAGGCCTCGCCGGGATAGCACCACCACGCCGGTCTGCCCGTCCAGCAGCTCCACGCTGGCCACCACGGCCACCTCCACCCGGGAGGCCGTACCGGCACTGGCCTTGTTCCCCGTTGTGCCCAGGGAAAGCCCGATGGGGCGTGATTTGTATTCCTCCAAGGTGCCCTGCAGCACCCAGCGGGAGGGTTCCCCCTGGGCCACCAGCCGCCAGGGGCTGGCCGCCACCAGTCGGTTCTCCAGGGCCTTCGTGAACCGGTCCTCCAGGCCCAGGCGCGGCGTCAGGTTGCGGAAGCGCGCCAGACGGATCGTCTCGCCCTGCTTCGCCCAGGGCGCCGACCGCTGCTGCCGGTCCAGTCGGTGATACCCGCAGCCGGCGGTCACAGCCAGCGCAAGCGCGAAAAGAAAAAGGCGGAACACAGAGGACACAGAGCTCACGCAGAGGACACAGAGGAAGAAAGGGAGGTCAGGAGGAACCGCTTGATGCCGCGTTTGGCCAGCGGTTGAAGGGCGAAGTTCATGAGCAATCCTACGGGTTTTTCGGAGAACCGCAGGTAGCTCAGTACCTGGGCTTCATGTTCTTTGGTGATGGCCTCAGCTACTTTTAATTCCACCACCAGGATGCCATCCACAAGGAGATCCAGCCTAAAAGCATTGGGCACCACCAGATCACGGTACCGGATAGGCACAGCGACCTGTCTTTCTACGGTATGCCCGGCCATCTCCAATTCATAGGCCAGGCAGGCTTCGTAGGCTGACTCGAGCAGCCAGGGACCGAGGTGTCTCTGGACTTCGATCCCCGCTCGGATCACAGACCAGGTCAATTCAGCGAATGGCCCGTTCTCGCCCGATATCTCATCGTTCTGCTTCGAATCCATGGCGCCAACACTCCTTGCCGTTTCCCCTGTATTCCTCTGTGGTTCTCTGTGTTCTCTGCGTTCCAACTCTTTGATGCTAGGGGTGGTACACGCCCACGTAGGGCAAGTTGCGGAGTTTGCCTTCGAGGTCGAGGCCGTAGCCTACGACGAAGTGGTCCTCGATCGTGAAGCCGACGTAATCCACGGGCACCTGGACCTTGCGGCGGCTGGGCTTGTCCAGCAGGGTGCAAATCTTCAGGCTCTGGGGTTCACGATCCTTGAGCAGGTTCCCGACCTTGAACAGCGTCAGGCCCGTATCCACGATATCTTCCACCACCAGCGCGTGTCGGCCCTGGATGCTTAGGTCCAGATCCTTAAGAATGTGGACCTCACCGGTGCTGTGCATGCCGCCGCCATAGCTGGTGACCTGCATGAAGCTCACATCGAAATCCAGCTCCATGGCCCGCACCAGATCCGCGATGAAGGGGAACACCCCATTCAGCAGCCCGATGACCACCAGATCCTTCCCGGCGTAATCCTGGGTCAGCTGGCTCCCCAGCTCCAGAATCCGGGCACGGATCTGGGCTTCGGAAAACAGGGGGGTGATGCGTTCACGCATGAAGGCTCCGGGGGGTTCGGGGGCTGACGGCAGGAAAGGGAAGACTAACTCCCAATCCATTCAACCCCAGGAGGCCTCCCCGGGTCCATCCAGAGACGACGGAATCTGCTTGTATCTGGCCGTCGGAGCCTAACATGATGGCAGTTGTCGCTTTGAGTGAGTCCTTGATGCCCCAGACGGCCTTCCCGACCGCCGATCGGACCCCTGATCCGGGCTCGCCGTATCATACGCCCGAGGTGCTGATCTGGGTGGAGCTGGCCCAGCGGGGCGACCAGGCTGCCTTCGGCTCCCTGGTCCGCCTCTTCTCCCGGGACGTCTATGGCAAGGCCCTCTCCATTCTGAGGAACCACCAGGATGCGGATGACGTGGTGCAGGAAACCTTCATCCGCGTGTTCCGCGCCCTGCCCGGCTTCCGCTTCGAGTCCTCCTTCCGCACCTGGCTCATCACCATCGCCACCCGCCAGGCCCTGAACTACCGGGAGCGAGTGGCCAAGGAACACGACAGCCTCGACGGCCCCGAAGGCACCTTTGAACATCCCGCCCTCCGGATCGAGGAGACCCAGATGACCGCGGTCCTCGATCAGGAGGCCCGGCGCCTGCTTCAGGAGGCCCTGCCCAACTTGCCCCGGCGCCAAAAGGAAGCCCTGACGCTCAAGCTGCGGCACGACTGGAAGTACGAACAGATCGCCCAGGAGATGGGTACCTCGGTGGGCAGCGTGAAGGCCCACATCTTCCATGCCATCCAGAACCTGACCCGCCAAATGAAAGGAGGTCGCCCATGACACCCGAAGCCCTCCAGCTGCCCGAAGCCTGCCGCACAGCTCTGGCCCTGGCCGAAACCGACCCCCTCGCTCCCGGCCCGGAGGCGGAGACGCACATGAAGATCTGCACCGCCTGCTCGGAGGCCCGGGTGGCCTACCTGGCCCAGGAGGAGGCCCCCCTGGCCTTGGCCCCCGCCGGCTACTTCGAACGCCTTCCGGGCCGCATCCAGGGCAAGCTCCCGGCCCGCTCCCGGCCACTCCATACGCTGCGCTTCTTCTGGGGAACGGCGGCCGCGCTCCTGCTTGCGGTTGGCGCCACGGCCTTCTGGGTGGGCCGGGCCAACCGGAAGCCCCTGGTGGAAGCCACCTTGAGCAGGCCTGCCGTTGAGCTCCAGGACGAATGGACCGACACGCCCTTCCAGGACGGAGAGGATGCCCTGAGCCAGTTGACCGCCCTCTCCCAGGAAGACGCCGATGCCGTCATCCGGACCCTCGGCACCCGACCCAGCCCGCCGCCCACGGACAAGTAATCTTGCACCCCTAGGAGTGTTCCATGTACGTTCGAGCGGCCCTGATCCTTCTGCTGAGTGCGCTTTCCTTGACCGCCCAGGGCCGCCTCCGTCCCGACCGTCCGCGCCGGGAGGCCGCTGACCGCCCCGGCGCGTTCCGGAGAGAACGGATTGCCGCCCGGCTCCACGAGATCCGTTCCAGGAAGCTCCAGGACACCCTGGGGCTGTCCGAGGACAAGGCCCATGCCGTGGCGGATCGCTGGTCCCAGTTCGATGAGGACTCCTTCTCCCGCCGGCACCAGATGGTCCAGCTCCGCCAGCAGATGAATACCACCCTGATGGGACCTGGCACAGAGGAGGACAAGAACAAGCGGGTGCAGCCCGTGCTCGATCAGCTGGCCGGTTTCCGGCTGCAGCAGGAGGCGGCGCGGAAACACTTCGAGGAGGATATTCGCGGCTCCCTTACACCGGCTCAGCAAGGCCGCTTCATCCTCCTGGTGGATGAATTCCAGCGGTCCCTCCAGGAAGCCATCCAGGAACGCCGGAAGGACCGGTAGGCATGCGGGTGGCCGAGGCGGTTCAACCGAGCGAAGGCGCGCAACCAGGAACGGGTGGCTTGTGAGATGGATATTCCTGGGACTGCTCACGGTGTCCGCCCTGGCTCAATCAACCCCGGATCTGGAACTCACCGAGGCGAGTTCTTCCCGGATCACCCTCAAGCTGGGAGCCCGGGCCGACAGCGCCCAGGGCCGGGACTACCAGGGCAGGCTGCTCTGGAATGCCAACGAGGCCCTGGCACTGTTCATCTCTGGTGACCGGTCCAACCTGGCCTCCACCAACCAGGCCCCCAGCCCCAACGGGACCGCCACCGTCACCACCACCACCAGCCTCGGGGGCAGTTACCTTTGGGGTCTCCTGGACCTGGGCTTGCAGGTCGATCGCTCGACCATGTCCGACCTGCTCAGCTCCAGTCGCACCTACTTGCAGCCCGCCCTGGACGGGGGCACCTGGCGCTTCGGGCTAGAGCTCTCTACCCGGAGGACGGAGTTCGACCGCCTCCGGTTCACCGGGCGGACCATAACGACTCCCACGGGCCCCATCACCGTCTCGGGCTATGCCGACCTGAACCTCAGCGATCGCGGCCTGGGCGCCAACGTCGAAGTCGGCGGCGAGGTTTGGCGGGTCTTCGGTTCGTACACCCACTACAGCTATGACGCCTTCGAGGGCAGCACCGATGTCACCCGGATCCGGAATGCCACGGGGCAGGTGAGCCCTGAGATGTTCAAGGCCCTGTACGGCAATCTGGTGGACCGCTTCAAGCGCATCACCGCCTCCAACCTGAGCACCAAGGCGGCGCTGCTGGATTCCACCGCGACCTTGGGACTCGAAGCCAACTTCCGCCGCACGAAGTGGCTCCTGGAAATCGATCAGGATGTCGATCACCTGACCGGCGAGGTCACCGACACCTACAAGGGGACCGCGAGCTGGAAGGCCACGCCAGCTTTCACGCTGGAGATGCAGGCAGGCGCCACCCGTTCGGAGGCTTTCGGAACGGACCGCTTCGCTGGTTTGACCTTGATCTTCAGGACCAGACCAACCCTGTAGTTCCACCTCTTCTGCCCGGGCATCCCGGTCGGGGAAAAAGAGTCCAACCAGGAATTCCGGGGCCAGAAACGCGGAACACAGAGGACACAACGGCGAGGGCTGCGACCCCTTCCGTGGTCTCGGTGGAATTCCGTGTCTCCCGTGACCGGCCCTAGGCCGGAGGAGCTTCGAGGATCACGGGGATCACCAGGGGTCGGGTGGAGGTGGTCTTGCGGATGATCCGCCGCAGGGCCAGGCGCAGGGTGTCGCGCAGGGCTTCGCCGTTCTTGCGGACCTCTGGTGGCGCCTCGTTGTAGGCCTTGCGGGCCACCCCGGCCAACAGCTCCGCGTAGGCCTCGTCATCGGACAACATCACGAAGCCCCGGCTGAGGATCGTGGGCGTCGCCGCCAGCTCCCCGGTCTGGGGATCCACCAGCAGCGTGGCGAAGACCACGCCGTCCTCCTGGAGGATGAGGCGGTCCTGCACCACCCGGGCGTCCACCATATGATCCACACCTTCGTGCACGAAGCACTTGCCCACGGGCACCACACCCGGCATGTCCACCCGACCATCCTTGAAGAGGCGCAGGCAGAGGCCGCCGTCCAGCAGGGAGATCCGCTCAGTTGGCCAGCCCAGGTCCGCGGCCAGCTTGCCGTGGGCCCGCAGGTTCCGGTAGGTGCCATGCACTGGCACCATCTGCTGGGGCCGCACGGCCTGGATAAGGTCCGCCAGTTCGTCGCGGCTGCCGTGCCCCGAGGCGTGGACGGGACCAAGCCCTTCGATCGATGTCTCCGCGCCCAGCCGCTCCGCCGTGTCCAGCATGTGCGAAATGGCCACTTCGTTACCCGGGATGGCGCGAGCGCTCACCACCAGCCGGTCGCCGGGCTCCATGGGCAGGCCCTTCACCTCCCGGCGGAGCAGCCGCGCCAGCCCGCTCATGGGCTCGCCCTGGCTGCCGGTGCACAGCACCACCAGCTCATCCTTGTCGAAGAGGTGGGCATCCTTGACGTCCACCAGGATGTCGTCGGGCAGATCCAGCCGCTTGAGTGTGCGGGCCAGGGTGAGGTTGCGGTCCAGGCTGCGGCCCAGCAGCACCACCCGGCGGCGGAACTCGTAGGCCAGATCCACCACGGTCTGTAGGCGGTGGATATTCGAGCTGAAGGTGGTGATGAAGAGGCGGCCCTGGGTCTGCTCGAAGGCGGCCTCCAGCCCTTCGCGGCACACGGACTCCGAGGGGGAGCGCCCAGGGCGGCCCACGTTGGTGGAATCCGCCATGAGCAGGCGCACGCCCGCATCGCCCAGGGCCTTCAGCCGCGGCAGGCCCGTGAACCGGCCATCCAGGGGCTCGGGGTCCAGCTTGAAGTCGCCCGAGTGCACTACCACACCCTGGGGGGTGTGCAGCACCAGAGCACAGGCATCGGGGATGCTGTGGGTGACGGGGATCCACTCCGCTTCGATCTCGCCCTCGCCGATCTTCACCCGGCCGTAGTCCTTCACCGGCCGGAGCAACCGGGCATCGAGATCGTGCTCCCGCAGCTTGTTCTCCACCAGCCCCAGCGTGAAGGCGGTGCCGTAGACGGGAATGGGCCAGCGGCGCAGGAAGTAGGGCAGCGCGCCGATGTGATCCTCGTGGCCGTGGGTCAACAGCACGGCCTGGAGCTGGTCCGCGAAGGGTTCCAGGTAGGCGAAGTCCGGCACGATGGAATCGATGCCCGGCTGGTCGTCCGAGGGGAAAAGTTGGCCGCAGTCCACCAGGAAGAGGCTGCGGGCACTATGTACGACCAGGGCGTTCATGCCGAACTCGCCCAGCCCCCCGATGGGAATGAGCCGCAGCTCGTCGTCGGCGGGGGCCTGGGTCCAGGCTTCGAATTCGGGCGCTATTTGCATGGCGATGGGAACACCTCCGGATAATGATTCATGAGTTGACGCGTGGCAGTCAGCCACGCCGCAGGCGTGATCACTTCAGCGCGAAGCGCTGAAGTGAGTCCGATCTCTGTCAAAACCGCCGCCGGCAAAGTGCCCTGCCAGTTGTTCGCCAGGGTCTTCCGGCGATGGGTGAAGGAGCGGTGCAGCAGGTTGAGCAGAGCGCGGCGTTCAGCCAGCGTGGGGGCATCGGGCCGGGGCTCGAACAGCACGGCGGCCGAGTCCACCTTGGGCGCGGGCCGGAAGGAGCCCGGCCCCAGCTTCACCAGGCGGGTGAGCCGAGCGCAGAGCTGGGCCAGCACCGACAGCGGCCCGTAGGCCTTGGTGCCGGGCACGCCCATGAGCTTCTGGGCCACCTCGAGCTGGAACATGAGCACCATACGCTCCCAGGCGATGCCTTCGGTGAGCAGCCGGGCCAGGATGGGCGTGGCGGCGTTGTAGGGCAGGTTGCCCACCACGGACCAGCGTTCGCCTTCCGGCAGGGGAATCCGCACCGCGTCTCCCTGCAGCAGGTGGAAGTGATCGCAGCCCGCGAAGCGCAGCCGCAGCAAGTCGCAGGCCTCCGGGTCCAGGTCCACGGCCCAGAGTGGGCGGCCGTCCGCGAGCAGCCGCTCGGTGAGCACGCCCGGGCCAGGCCCGATCTCCAGCAGCCAGGCCGCGCCCGAGCCAAGGGCCGAGCCCACGATGGTGGCAATGGCTCCCTCGTTCACCAGGAAGTTCTGGCCAAAGGCCTTCTTGGGGCGAAGACGGGCAATGGGTGAAGGATCCGGCACACCCCAGCGTACCACCTCGCCGCTCCACCCCGAAAAAGGGGCCCGGAAGGGCCCCTTTT
>JANYLR010000036.1 GCA_025363715.1 Holophagaceae bacterium
CGAGGCCTGCCGCAACCTGGCCTGCGTGGGCGCCGAGCCCATCGGCCTGACCGATTGCCTGAACTACGGCAATCCCGAGAAGCCCGAGAACATGTGGACCTTCGAGCAGGGCTGCCTGGGCATCCGCCAGGCCTGCCTGGCTCTGGCCGTGCCCATCGTCAGTGGCAACGTGAGCCTCTACAACGACACCGAAGGCCAGAGCATCTTCCCCACGCCCATGATCGCGGCGGTAGGCCTGGTGGAGGATTGCGCCGGTCAGGTCGCCATCGAGGCTCCCGATGCCACCGCCCTCTCCAGGGTGGGCAACCGCATCTGTGGATCGGGCTTCCGCGCGGCCCACGATGGCATCTTCCTGCTGGGCGAGACCCGGGACGAACTGGGTGGGAGTGAGTACCTGAAGCTGCGCACGGGCAAGGTGCAGGGCGCCTGTCCCGAGCTGCGGCTGGATGAGGAGCTGCGGCTCCAGGCCTGCGTGCGCGAGGGCATCCGCCTGGGCCTCATCCGCAGCGCCCACGACACCAGCGAAGGCGGTCTGCTGGTGGCTGTCCTGGAAAGCGCCTTCGGCGCGGACATGGGCTGTCAGCTCCTGTTGAATCGCGGCACGCTGCGCCTGGACAGCCTGCTCTTCGGCGAATCCGTGGGCCGCATCGTGGTGTCCGTCAGCGGCGAAGGAGAGGCCAGCCTAGCCACCCTTTGTGCCACTCATCGGTTGCCCTTCGCCAAGATCGGCAGCACCGGTGGCTCGCGCATCACCCTCGCCATGGACGGGCAACCCCTGCTGGATGCGGACGCGGCCGAATTGAAGGGCCTGCACTCGAACGCCTTGGAAGCGGCCCTGGGCTGATCCGGAGGAACCCTTGTCCACCCCCGGGAAGTCCCCCCAGCCGCCCCTCCTGTTTCTTGGCTGCCTCCTCCTGGGCGCGGCGCTCGGCTTCCTCCATCCCCTGAGCCTCGGCCTGCCGCTGGCTGCGAGGCTGGGGGTGGGTGCCTTATTGCTGGTTCTTGTGGCCTTCCACGGGGGCTGGGGACTGTTGACCTTCAGGCGCATGGACACCACGCCGGAACCCAACGGCGTGGCCTCGGCGCTGCTCACATCGGGGCCCTTCCGCTGGACGCGAAACCCGCTCTACCTGGGCCTGTCGATCTTGCTCCTCTGCTTCGGCATCCTGCTGGATTCCGCCTGGATGCTGGGCCTGGTGCCGGTGCTCATGCTGCTCCTGGACCGACTGGTCATCGCCCGGGAGGAAGTGCGCCTGCGCGCCCAATTCGGGGATGCCTACGAGGCCTACACGCGGCGCGTGAGGCGCTGGCTGTAAAGCCAAACTAGATGCCCATGGCCACCGGTACCTTCAGCCTGGTGAGGATGTCACGCATAACTGCCTCATCGGCCTTGAGGGCCGCCTTGAAGGCGGCGCGGTCGGTGTGGTGGATCTCCCGCCGGATGTCCTCGAGGTAACGCTCCAGGAGCCCCGTCAGGAGTTCCGTTTCCTTGGTGCCCAGGTAGAGTTCCATGACGGCCTCCTGCGCGGCCCTGAAATCCGGGTGCGGGCCGTGCCCGAAGGAAATATCGGGTCTTCGCCGGTTCGCGCCACCTGCCCGGTTTGATTCAAGCTTCGAAATAAAGCGCCATCTCGTAGGGGTGGGGGCGGTTGCGCACGGCGGCTTCCTGGGCGCGGAGGTGCTGGAGGTAGTCCTCCAGCTGGAGCCGCTCGAAGACCTCGCCCGCCAGCAGGAAATCCATGTCGCCTTCCAGCGCGTCGCAGGCTTCGGTGAGGCTGGTGGGCAGGCTCTTGACCTTCCGGCGCTGCTCTTCAGACCAGTTGAAGATGTTCTGGTCGATGGGACCGAAGCCCAGGGCCGTGGGGTCCATTTTCTTCTGGATGCCGTCGATGCCCGCCAGCAGCTGGGCGGCCAGGGCCAGGTAGACATTGCAGGTGGCATCGGGGGGGCGGAATTCGAAGCGGGCCGTCTCGGGCTGGTCCGCGTACTTGGGCACCCGGATGGCGGCCGACCGGTTGCCCAGGGAGAAGAAGGCACTGACGGGTGCTTCGAAGCCGGGCACGAGGCGGCGGTAGCTGTTGGTGCTGGGGTTCGTGAGGGCCAGCAGGGCCGGGCCATGGGCCAGGATGCCACCGATGTACCAGAGCGCCTCCTGGCTCATCTTTCCGTAGCCCAATTCATCGTAGAAGAGGTTCCTCCCGCCCTTCATCAGCATCTGGTGGAAGTGCATGCCGCTGCCGGCCTCCCCGTAGAGGGGCTTGGGCATAAAGGTGGCCGTCTGGCCGCGCCTGTGGGCCACCATCTTCACCACGTACTTCACGATCTGGGTGGCGTCGCCGGCCTTCAGCAGAGGGAAGAGTGGCGTCTCGATCTCGCACTGGCCCGGTCCGCCCACCTCGTGGTGGTGGTACTTCACGTCGACGCCCATGCGTTCAAGTTCCATGCACATCTCGGCGCGCAGGTTGTAGAGCTGGTCCTTCGGAGCCATGGCGTGGTAGCCGCCGTGCAGGGGGATGAAGTGCCCGTGGCCGCCCTCCCCGCTGTGCCAATCGGCCTCGCGGCTGTCCACGCGGTATGAGGCCGTGTTCACGCCGTTCTCGTAGCTCACCTTGTCGAAGACGTAGAACTCGTACTCGGGGCCCCAGATGCTCTGGTCGGCGATGCCGGTCTCCCGCAGGTAGGTCTCGGCGCGGATGGCGATGTTGCGCGGATCCACCGGGAAGGGAGCCTTGGTGTCGGCCTCGAAGGCCGAGCAGATGAAGCTGAGGGTGGGTGATTCCCAGAAAGGATCCATGTAGCCCGTGGCCAGATCCGGGATCAGCACCATGTCGCCGGACTTCACGGATTTCAACCCTACGCTCGAACCATCGAAGCCCACGCCATCGCGCATGAGGGATTCCGTGAACTGCGAGGCGGGGATGCTGACATGGTGCCAGCGGCCCCAGAGGTCGCTGAAGATCAGGTCGATCATGCGAACCGAATGGGCCTGAATGTACAGTCTTGCCTGCTCGAAACCGCTGAACACGGGACCTCCACGGGACCCGATCATTCTAGATCGATGGATCAACAACGGTTGTGACCTGGCTCAAGTCCGTGGCTCACCCAGAATTGAAAAAGCGCTGACAGGATTAACAGGATAAAAAGACTGATTAACAGGATTAGAGCCAAAGCGCTTTGCATCTTGAATCCTGTTAATCCATTTGAATCCTGTTAATCCTGTCCTGGCTTTTCTCACTTAAGAATCCGCCCCGGCAGCAGGAACAGGCCCCGCACGATCCCGAAGGCTCCCTCGACCGCGAAGCCCAGGATGCGGAAGGGCAGGAGCACCAGCCAGATCAGCGGGTAGAGGAGCAGGGCCAGGAGGGCCAGGGGCCAGCAGACCACCAGCAGGATGAGCCAGAGCAGGAACGCGGCCATGGGAGCCTCCGCTTTTCAAATTCGGTGGGACCAGGACGCTGGGGAAGGCCGAATCGGCCAATGGTGGATCGGCATCGGTGAATCCACGCACCTACTTCCGGTCCCCGGCCCGGAAGGTGGCCCAGGGCTGGGCGGGGCGGCTATCGAGAATGTCCTTCATCCACTCGAACTGCGGGTGCCTGGCCAGGAAGGCCGCAGCGTCGAAGGGGCGGCCACAGGCGGCACCCCAGCGGGCGCTGAAGCTCATGGCCTTGGCCATTTTCGAATCCAGCACCTTGCCGTCCAGGGTCCCGGCCGGCCCGTAGGGCACGCCGGGCCAGGGGCCGGCCGGATCCCGCTCCAGCTCGTGGTGGGCGCAGAGGCAGCGTCCGCCAAGCCGTTCGCGGCCGAAGAAGGGGTCCACGTGTTCCGCCTCGAAGCGGCAGGCCAGGGCCAGGTCGAGCTTCCCCTTGTGCTGGGCCATGAGCTGTTTCCAGCGTACCCGCCGGGCCACACTGGAGGCGCGGATATCCACCTCGTTGCTGCTGGTCTCGAACCGGAGGAGCTTCGGATTCTCGGCGATGTTCGAGCCGGTGAACACGCCGTCCTTCGTGCGCTCCAGGGTCACAACTTTGAGACCCAGCTCCAGCCGCGCGATCTCGCCCGTGTTCACGTCCCCCAACAGCCAGGCGTTGGCGTAGCCGCCGTTGTTGCCCGCCTTCATGATCCGGCACCAGTCGTCGATGGTGGCGGCATCCTGGGAGGCGCGGCGCATGCGCGAGAATTCGGGGAGGCCCTCCGGATCGAAACCATCGAAGGAGCCGATGGTGGTCTCGGCCCCCACCAGCCCGGCCGACGTCACCCAGAAATCCGTGCCGCTGTGGATCCAGCCGGGCGTGGTCTGCATGAGAATGCGCTGACCTTGTTCAGGCACCAGGTCGAGGACGACGTTCGGGGGGGCCAGGTGGTAGTCCTGCATGGTGTTGTGGCCCAGCACCACGCCCCCGTCCGCGGTCCAGCTGCCGGTGGCGATGAAGGCACTGCAAGATTCAGGCACAGGGACCTTGGCCCCCTCTTTCAACTTCCTGTACTCCTGCGGCCACCAGTAGCCGAAGAGTTCCGTTTGCGCGTTGTAGGCCACCAGCTCGGCCCGCGAGGATTGGACTCCCGCCAGGGCCAGCCCCTCCACCATGCCATCGAGTTCCGCAAGATTCTCGGCGTCGACTTTGGCGGTGAGCAAGGTATCCGCGTGGGAGACAAACCAGCTCCAGGGCAGGGCGCTCATGTGTTCCCAGGACACCCGTGTCTTCTTCAGGCCATCGGTGACTTCGGGGGCCATGAGAAAGCCATGCTGGAGGCCCCGGGCCCGGGGTGAGCCTTCCACATGGAGGTAGATCCAGCCGGCCCGCTGGAAGCGGTAGCCCCTGGCCAGCAGCGCGAGGTGTTCCGAGGAAGGAGGCGGTGTGGCGAACAGGAGGCCCGCCACCGGAAGGAGCGCCAGGAGGCACCGGAACATTCGGGAAAGCATGTGCACCTCGTCGTGCGGGGCGTGGGCTGGAGAACGGGACGAAGTGTAGCCGTCTTTCTTTCTCGAGGCTCTGGGAACCTGGTTGGTGGGTATGATCCTGGGTTCCCCGTGCTGGAGGTTTCGATGTCAACCGCTGACGGTCCCTTGCTCGTTGATCGCCGGAGTTTTCTGGGCGTGGGTCTCGCGCTGGGGACAACAGCGCTCCTGGGAGGTCCGAAGGTCGCACCGAGAACCCAGGGGCTGGTGCTGGAGGAGGCCACCATCGATTACCTGCGGGCCGGGCTGGCCGCGGGAGGCTGGACGTCGGTAGAGCTGGTGCGCAGGTACCTGGCCCGCATCCGCGCCATCGATCAGGCGGGCCCGAAGTTGAACTCGGTCATCGAGCTGAACCCGGAGGCTCTGGCCATCGCCCAGGCCCTGGATGCGGAACGCAAGGCGGGCAAGGTGCGGGGGCCGCTGCACGGCATTCCGGTGCTCATCAAGGACAACATCGATACCGCGGACCGCATGAAGACCACGGCGGGATCGCTGGCCATGGTGGATGCGCCGACGCCGAAGGAGGACGCCTTCATCGTGCAGCAGCTGCGGGCTGCGGGTGCGGTGATCCTCGGGAAGACGAACCTCAGCGAGTGGGCGAACCTGCGCTCCACTCGCAGCAGCAGCGGCTGGAGCGGGCGGGGTGGGCAGACTCGCAATCCCTATGCCCTGGACCGCAGCCCCAGTGGTTCGAGTTCCGGTTCCGGCGCGGCCGTGGCCGCCAGCCTATGCGCCGTGGCCGTGGGCACGGAGACCGACGGCTCCGTGGTGAGCCCGGCCAACGCGAATGGCTTGGTGGGGCTGAAGCCCACGGTGGGCCTGCTGAGCCGCAGCGGCATCATTCCCATCTCCCACACCCAGGACACCGCGGGTCCCATGACGCGCACGGTGCGCGATGCGGCGCTCCTGCTGGGCGCCATGGCCGGCAGCGATCCGAAGGATGCCGCCACTCGGGAGGCCGATGCCCGGCGGGATAAGGACTACACCCGGTTCCTCGTGAAGGACGGTCTGAAGGGCGCTCGACTCGGCCTGGTGAAGAACCTGCTGGGCGCGCATGCCCAGGTGGACTCCGTGATCCTGCCCGCCCTTGAGGTCCTGAAGGCGCAGGGGGCCATCCTGGTGGACGTGGAACTGAAATCCACTGCCTACGATGATGCGGAATTGGAGGTGCTGCTCTTCGAATTCAAGGCGGACCTGAACGCCTATTTCGCGAAAAGAGGTGGCTCGGTGAAGGACCTGGTCGGGCTGATGGCCTTCAATGAGGCCCACCGCGCGAAGGAGATGCCTTTCTTCGGCCAGGAACTGCTGCAGCAGGCACAGGCCAAAGGTCCGCTCACGGAGCCCGCCTACCTCAAGGCCCTGGAAACCTGCGCCCAGGCCCGGCGCGACATCGAGGGCCTGCTGGAAAAGCGCCAGTTGCAGGCCCTGGTGGGGCCCACCGGGGGGCCGGCCTGGCTCATCGACCACGTCAACGGCGACAGCTCCAGCCTCAGTTTCTCCAGTCCCGCCGCGGTGGCCGGCTGCCCGCACATCACCCTGCCCGCCGGGTTTGCTCTCGGGCTGCCGGTCGGACTTTCTTTCGTGGGCGGTCCCTGGCAGGAAGGCCGGCTGCTGGGTCTGGCCTATGCCTATGAACAGGCCACTCGGGCCCGGAAGGCCCCTCGCTTCGCCCCGACCATCGCGGTACCCTGAGGGTGATCCCCCCACACCCCCCTCTTCCCAAAAGGAGCTTCCTTGAACCGTGCCCTGTTCGCCCTGCTTCTCGCCGCCTCGGTGGTGGCCATCGCCCAGGATCCCAAGGCGAAGCCCGCCGATCCCAAGGCCAAGCCCGCCGCCGCTGCGCCTGTGGCCAAGGCCGCTCCCGCCGCCACGGGCATCGTAGCCAACAAGGATTCCAAGACCTTCCACAAGGCCGACTGCAAGTCAGCCGCGAAGATCAAGGACGTCAACAAGACCACCTTCGCCAGTGCTGCCGAGGCTGGCAAGGCGGGCTACAAGGCCTGCAAGGTTTGCAAGCCATAGGCAGGCTTCAGGTGTCAGGCTCCAGGCTTCAGGCTTCAGGAAATCATTCTATTGATGGAGGTTCCAATGAAACTGTTCCTTCCAGTTCTGCTGGGCGCCACGCTGGCGCTCTCGGCTCAGATCCCGACCAAAGAGGACTTGAAGGCCAAGGCTGATGCCGCGGTGGACACAGGCAAGGCCAAGGCTGATACCAAGGCTGAGGAAGCCAAGGCCAAGGCCGACACCAAGGCAGCAGAAACCAAGACCAAGGTGGATGCCAAGGCCGGCGGCGTCCCCCTGGCCGGTGACAAGGTGAAGGCCGCCACCGCCAAGGGCGAGGGCGCTGCCAAGGCCGGCTCCGACAAGGCCAAGGGCAAGACCAAGAAGGGCACCGAAAAGGGCGCCACCAAGGCCAAGGCCGTCACGGAAAAGGTGGCCAAGTAGTCGTTTCTCTAACTCCAAAAATGGGCGCCGATCGGCGCCCATTTTTGGAGCAAGGGGCTATGCCCTATTTTTTAGGGAACTGCCGCTCATAGGCTTCCTGTGCGTATTCGCTGGGGGGCACGCCGAAGCGGCGCTTGAAGGCACGGGTGAAGGCGCTGGCATCGTAGAAGCCCAGGATCTTGGCCACGTCGCTGGGCCGCTCGCCGTTGGCCAGCAGGGTGACGGCCCGCTGGAGGCGTCGCTCGATGAGGTACTGGTGGGGCGTAGTGCTGGTGGCCTCGCGGAACAGCCGGATGAAGTGATCCGGCGTGCAGCGGGCCATGGTGGCTAGCTCGGGCACGCTGTTCTTGGCGCCGAGGTGGACTTCCATGTGGTCCAGCACCAACTGCAGCGTCGAGCGGTTCAACCGGTAGGGGAAGCGGCCCCGATCCTCTTTCTCCGTCAGGCGCGACAACTCGGCGCCCAGGAGGATGAGGAAGAGCTCGCGCGTCATGAGCTGAACGCCCTCGGGATTGGCCAGCTCCTGCGTAAAGATGCTGAAGAGCTGCTTCAGGCTGAGGCTGCGCAGCACCGCGAAGCTGGATTCCTGCCACTTGCGGGGCGGGTGCTGCAGGGCGGACAGCAACGGCTCGGGAAAGGGGCCTTCCATGAACAGCGCCGTGAAACCGAAGGGCGTGTTGGCGTGGTGACGCTTGAGCGTGTGTCCGAAGCCCGGCAGCAACAGGGCGAGGTCGCCGGAGCGGATGACGCCCTCTTCGCGGTCCTCGTTCGTGCATACGCGCACGGCGTGGGTGGGCTGAAGAAGCGTCCAGGCATCCCGGGCCGGCAGGATCTTCGTCGGGACGGGGTCGCGCTTGAGCACGGCCAAGCGGAGAGGTCCGCTGGTGTAGGTGAGGAGGTTTTTGGTTTCTGGATCGCTCATGGCTCAGGAATAAAAAGAGATGCCTACCGAGGCATTCCCGGAAGGATGACAGGAATTTTTTCCCAATGACGAGAGAATTTCACAGTCCTGTGCTTTGTGATCCCTGTCAGGCCTTGGCGAAGGCCTCGGCCAGGCTCCTGAACATGCCTAAACCGCCCGTGGGACCGAGTTTGGGATCCACGGCCCGCTCAGGATGGGGCATCATGCCCAGCACGTTGCCCCGGAGATTCACAATGCCCGCGATGCCGTTCATGGCGCCATTGGGCACGTGGGCCTCGCCGATTTCGCCCTTGGGTGAGCAGTAGCGGAAGGCCACCCCGCCTCGGGCCTCCAGATCCGCCAGGTCGGCGGGATCGAGGGTGAAATTGCCTTCGGCATGGGCGATGGGGACCTGGAACACTTCGCCTGGCTTCATGGCCCGGGTGAAGGGCAGGTCCGCGCGTTCTACCCGCAAGTGGATGTCCGCGTGGATGAAGCGCAGGGATTCGTTGCGCAGCAGGGCCCCGGGCAGGAGCTGGGCCTCACACAGGATCTGGAAGCCGTTGCACACGCCCAGCACCAGGCCACCGCCGTCGGCGTGGCGCCGGATGTCCGCCATGATGGGCGCCAGGGCCGCGATAGCGCCGCAGCGCAGGTAGTCGCCATAGCTGAAGCCGCCGGGCACGAAGACCAGTTCGGTGCCCTCGGGAAGGCGGGTCTCCTGATGCCAGACGGGAATCGTGTCCCAGCCCATCACGGTGCCGCAGGCGTGCAGGGCGTCATGATCGCAGTTGGAGCCCGGGAAGACCGGGACTGCAACTCGCATCAGAGCACCTCGATGGAAGCCTTCTCCATCACGGGATTCACCAGCAGCTTTTCGCACATGGCCAGGGCCTTGGCCTTCACCTCGACGGGATCCGTGCCCGGCACGTCCATGTCGATGAGGCGGCCGATGCGGACATGCTCCACCTCAAAGCCGAAGCCATGCAGGCCCTGTTCCACGGCCTTGCCCTGGGGATCCAGGATTCCGGGCTTCAACTGAACCGACACGCGCACCTTCATGGGGCCCTCCGGGTTCCAGTCTACCTGATGGTCCGCCGATTCAGGCCGCTGTCACGGCATCCAAATCGACTCAGGAACGGGGCGCCCACCGGTGCGCCTCGAGATCGAGGTTGCCCAGATCGTCCACCTCGATGCCCTCATCACGCAATCGCCCGATCTGTTCGAAGGCCCCCCACCAGCGGCCGCGGCTCGGCACGTAGCCTCGGTTGTTGACCACCCGGTGCCAGGGTAGCTTCGTCCCTTCAGTCAGGCCCGACAGCACCATGCCCACCTGCCGGGGACGCTGGGGGAAGCCCGCCAATGCCGCCACCTGGCCGTACGAGGCCAGCCTGCCTTTGGGAATGCGGGCCACCACAGCCAGCACCTGGGCGCGGAAATCAGGACTTGGCGCTGAGGGTTCAAGGGGTTGTCGCGGACCTGTGGGCATTCGAGACTCCGGATACGCTAGGCGAACACTTCCCTTTCTACCTCATGAGTAACCCTATCGCCCTGGTTTTCCGATAGGGCCCTCAGGCGATTCTTTAGGTGCTACGCCTGGTTCAATAGTCTGGAGCACCCAACCCGCTTTTCTTTAGAGGTCGCATGTATCGATGGGTCACGGATGTGCCGCGCCGGATCGCCGGGCAGATCTCGGCGATGGTGGAGGACCTTCCCCTCGACTCGGAGGAGCAGACACGCCTTCAGCACTACCTGGCCTTCCTGCTGCTCGGCGTCCCCACCATGCTGGCCTTCGGGATCTACAACTGCTTGAGGTCCAACTGGGTCCTTGGCGGAGTCGTCTTTTCCATGAACTTGAGCCTGGTACTGGCGTGGTTCCTGTTGAAGCGGCTTCAGAGTGGGGTCTGGCTCTACCGCATCAATTCCCTGTTCTTCGGCGGGACGCTGCTGTTCCTGGTCGTCATCGGGGGGGATGGCGGGTCCAAAGCCATGTGGCTTTTCACTTTTCCGCTGGTTGCCTTTTTTCTTCTAAGCACCGTCGAGGGCCTGGTCTGGACCGTGGCGATGTTCCTTGCGGCCGGCGGCCTCTTCTGGATGCCACATCTCGGCTTCGCGAAACACGCTTACTCCGGCGAGTTCACCTCCCGGTTCATGGCGGTCTATTTCATCGTGTCCGTGCTGGCATGCTGGTTCGAAACCCTCCGGCAGCACTATCGGAAGGGCATGGACGCAGAGCATCAGCGTCTGCTGGCGGAGCGATCCGCGCTCCAGGAGGCCTTGTCCCAGGTGCGGCAGCTGAGTGGCCTGTTGCATATTTGCGCCTCATGCAAGAAGGTGCGAGACGACCAAGGCTACTGGACCCAGATTGAATCGTACATCCGCGACCGTTCCGAGGCAGAGTTCAGTCATAGCCTCTGCCCGGATTGCGGTGAGGAGCTGTACCCAGGGATGCTCGGGAAATCCAGGAAGCTACTCTGACTTTCCGTTTGGTGGAAGGGAAGCACCGGCGGGCCGACCGCGAGTTCCAGAGCCATCTTAAACAGTGCGATCCTGCCTCAGGCCTGCACGCCTGGTCGCTGATCGGCGGGAACACGGGAGCGGAAGCCGCCCTCATAGCTGTGCCAGTACCCCAGTTCGGTTTCGGGATAGGCCCAGCACCAGTAGCCATCGCCGGAATCGAAATCCACCAGCCAGAGGCCCTTCACCTCGGCTTCCAGGTCCTGCATGCTTTGCTGCCAGCTCTGCACCAGGATCTGCAGTCGCTCCCGGAGAGCCTCGGACCGGGGCTCGTCCTGGACCTCTTCGGCCTGGCTCAGTTCCTCTGCGAGGCTGGCGGCCAGGGAGTATACGGGTTCCGTGGTGGCCCTCACCTGGGGCATCATGGCCTTCGCTTCATCCAGGGTGAAAATGCGGCCCATGGCGCCTCCGATACCCCATGATAAACCCATGCGGTTCGTGCCCCTGCTTCCGTCGAGTATTGACCCCGAGCCCTGGCTGTCCCTGGCGCCCCTGATGCTGCAATGGGACGGGACCCTGGGGGCGGGATGGGCCCCGGCCGTACGAAAGGGATTGGCCATCCATGCCTTGCACCTGCCGGGCGTGACTCCCGTGGAGGAGGGGCTGGAAGTGCTCCGGCATGGACTGGGCCTCGATTTCCTGGTGCTTCCCGTCAGCCGGCCCAAGAACCGGGAAGCGGGTTTCCGCCTGCTGGGCCGGCTGGAAACCCTGCTGGAGGCCACCTCGGGGCGCGGCACCAAGCTGGCTCTGCGACTGGAAGATGGTGCCGAAGCCACCGTGCTCGACCTGCTCCGCGAAGCCCATGGCGAGGCCATCGGGTTCTGCTGGCATCCCGGCATCCGGGATGCGGAACCCCTGGCGGACCGGCTCTGGTGTGGAGTGTGCGAACCCGCTACGGATCTCTGTCCGCTGCAGGCCCTTGGGTACCGCTGGGATATGGCCCTGGCTGCCGAGCGGCCCGAGGTTTTCCTTGTGCAGGCCGCCGCGCTGGAGGCTGCCCACCCGCCCGTCCTATTCCCCGCCAAAATGCCCGCCACGGCCCTGGGCCGGCCGGTGGTGCCGGATGAGAGCGTGGTGTTCGGCAGCCATCTGGTGTCCGGCGAACCGCGGGATCGTTCATGACGCCGACCCTGTTCGTCATCGCTGGGGAGGATTCCGGCGATCTCCATGGCGCGGAACTCCTGCGCGAGCTGAAGGCCCGGCGTCCGGAGCTGCGGATCATCGGCGTGGGTGGCCCGCGCATGACGCCCCTCCTGGATCGCAAGCTGGCGGACGTGAAGGACCTGGCCGTGGTGGGTTTCATCGAGGTGATCAAGCACCTGCCGCGGTTGAACCGGCTCTTCAAGCAGATTCTCGCCGCTGCGCAGGAGGAGGACATCTCGGCCGCTCTGCTTATCGACTACCCGGGCTTCAATCTGCGGCTGGCCAAGTCGCTGCGCAAGCAGCAACCTGCCGTGCAGCTGTTCCAGTACGTGTGTCCCCAGGTGTGGGCCTGGAAGAAGGGGCGGATCCCGGAGATCGGCCGCACGTTGGATACCCTCTACTGCCTTTTCGATTTCGAACCCGAGCTGTTCCGCGGCTACCCTGTGGACGCCCGCTTCGTGGGCCATCCCCTGGTGGAGCTGGTGAAGCCGGAGTGCGATCGCGCGACTTTCTTCCAGGAAACCGGACTGGATCCCGCGCGGCCCCTGGTGGCCCTGCTGCCGGGCAGCCGCACCGGCGAGATCCAGCGACTGCTGCCGCCCATGGCTGAGCTGGCTAACCGCTGGCGGAGGGAGCGCCCCGAGGTCCAGTGGGTGCTGCCCGTGGCACCGACGCTGGAACCCGCTTTCATCCGCGCCCACCTCGGCGCCGCCCCCGTGACGCTGGTGCAGGACCGCACCTACGCCGCCCGGGCCTACGCGGAGGCGGCCCTGGTAGCCTCCGGTACGGCCACCCTGGAGACCGCCCTGCTGGGCACACCCTTCGCCATCGTCTACCGGCTGAATGCCCTCACCTACCAGATGGCCAAACGCATCGTGAAGGTACCCCACTTCGGCCTGGCCAACGTGGTGGCCCGTCGCGAAGTATCGCCGGAGCTGCTGCAGGACGAAGTCAATCCTGAACGATTGGGTCTTGAGTTGTCGCGCCTGTTGGACCCCGCTGTGGCTCGGCGCGTTCGCGCCGAGTTGGGGGAAGTTCGCGGGCACCTCGGTGAGCCAGGGGCCGCGGGGCGCGTGGCGGAGGATCTGCTGGGGAAGCTCTGAGGCCGATTGAGCCCTGATCGCCGGTGCCAGCTTAATGGATGGGTCCGGTCGGTGGTTCGTTGTCATCCCCGTCCATCACCGCTCATCCCCGGCAATAAAAATCCCACTGTGGGGCTCCAGTTTCGAGGTTGTCGCCTGATGTACCTGCAAACCATGTTCAAGGATTCTCCATTCAACTCGACACCCGACATGACCAGTTGATCTAGAATCCCGGCGTCGTTCCATTTCCTGCGGGCCAGGTGTTCACAACCCATCCAAGGTCGAACGCAGTCATCCACTCAAGAAGGCAACAGCCTGCTTCAGCAGGTCAAAGGAAAGGTTTCCTGGTCGTCATCGAGCACCCGTCGAGCGCATCCTTCGTGTTCTTGTCGGCCTCGTTCTCATCAGCCTTGTTATTCTCGGCCCGAAAACGCCAATGCCCATCACCAATCACCTAGCCCTCTGCGTCCAAGGCCTGCTGGTCTGGGCGCTGTTCTGGCTCGCGGGGCTGCCCGGCTGCTACCAGCAGTAATCACCCATCTCCATGGCGGTCGGCTGCATCCTGCTCAGCGTCGGCATCTCGCTATGGGCCTTACGCATCCTCTTGCGGGGGCGCCCCGCGACGAGGGTTCAGCGGGCGGTGTGGATCTCGTTCTACTTCACGGTCCCCTTCGAGCTCCTTGATTGGCTGTACTGCGGAGTCTACCTCGGGCACGGTGCGGCTTCTCTGGCCGGTAATGGTAACTCACGGTGTTCTACATCACGCCTGGCTGACGCTGGTTACCCCCGCGTGGCTGCTCCGTCAGGTGCAGGCCAGGTAGCCGTGACACGGCGACCCAATTTCTTCCCGGACCTCAACCTCGCCCCTCTTCGCGGCATCTAACCCATGGAGGTGCCCATGAACCCGCTCTTCCTCACGATTCCCTTATTCGCCCTGCAAGCTCCCCCGGCCTCTTTCCCTGAAGTGGAAGCCAAGGATCTGGCCCCGGCCCCCCGGGGGCCCATGGTCCCGCATGTTCGCGATGCTGGGGCCGAACACAGCATCATGGGCAAGGCCCGTCATAACGCGCGGTCGGGCCCTTCCATTCCCGCACTTCAGCTGCCGGTGGGCAGTGTGCGGGTGCAGGACAAGGTTCCGGACATGAGCGGGTGGCGGGCCTATGCCATCGAGGTGCCGGGCGGCGGCACGGTGAAGGTCCACGTGGTGGTAGGCCGGAAGGGCTGGTTCCGGGTGCTGGGCGTCAACGCCTGGGGCCGCCAGGAGGAAGGCCTGCTCCAGAACCGCATTCCCACCGGGGAGCCCCAGGCCACCTACAAGAATCCTAGTGCGGAAACCCGCACCATCTACTTCATCGTGGACACCCTGGACACCAACATGGTGGGCGAGCCCTTCACCCTGGAGGTCACTCGCGGCTAGCCGACACTGTTCCAGGTGGCGCGGCCTCAGGCAGCCGCTGGGGCAGTGCATCCTTGAAAGTGCCGCGCAGGGCCTCCGGGGCCTTGGTCCAGGCTTTGAGGGCCAAGGACCGGCTGGGGAAGATGCCGTAGCAGGCCTGCCAGAAGCGGAAACCGTCCTTCCGCAGGAAGGGGAGGATCAGGAGCTCCGTCACCCTGGGACCAGCCGCCCGGGCCACCTGCTTGAGGCCCTGGGAACGGCTCGACACCACCATCCGCATGGTCCAGGAGCCTTCCGGTGCTGCATCCCTGCGGGTGGCGCCCTGATGGAGGGCCTCGGGCAGATCCATGCGGTCCAGGGGCTTGACGGCTTCTTCCGGATCCACCAGATCTTTTTCGGTGAGCACTCGCCGGGGGGCTTCCACTCGCACTTCCACACTGCGGGAGGAGCCACCCAGGAGGTTGCTGACGCTCAGGGTGTAGACCGTGGTCTTGTCGGGCACCACGGCGATGCTGGACTGGCCGTCCAGTTCCAGACCGCCGGGTTCCAGCCGCACCTTGGCATTGCCCTGGCAGAACCACTTCAGGTCCACCTGTTCGCCGGGCTTCACCACGGTGCGGCTCGCTTCGAAGGTGCAGACCGTCGCCGCGGCCGCCGGCAGGGCGCCGGTCACGCGGCCCAGGACGGACACTTCCACCGTGCGGCTCTGGCCCCCCGCGGCGTTGTTCGCCGTGATGGTGTAGCGGGTACTCTCCAGGGGTGTGACCGTGACCTCGCTCTTGCCATCCAGTTCGAGGCCGCCGGGTTCCAGGCGCACCTTGGCGCTCCCGGCGCATTCCCACTTCAGCACGACGGGTTCCCCCGGCAGCACGGCCCTGGCGCTGGCGTCGAAGGCGCAGATGCGGGCTGGTTCGCCCAGGGCCAGACCCGGGATGACGCGGACTTCGGTGTTCCCCAGTTCCAGTCCGCCGGGCCGGGTATCGAAGATGCGGTATGTGGTCGTGTAGGCGGGCCGGATGGTCACCTGGAAGCGCCCCGGCAGCACCATGCCGCCCGGTTCCAGGCGGATTTGTGGCACCTGGGGGCAGGTCCAGGCCAGCAGTGTGGACTCGCCGGGTCGGACCTCCCGGGGTTCGAGGGTCAGGGTGCAGGGTGGCTGGGACTGCAGAAGGAAGATTCCCCAGGCCAAGGGAAGGGGATGGACCATCAGAAGAGTGTAGTCGTTCGAGCGGCGCTGCCCAGGGAGGACCTGGACAAGGGTCAAAGAATGATTACCATTGCATCTGTTACAAGTATTGAAGGGCCTTCGCCTGGGCGGAATGGACGACAGCTGAAGGTGTCCCTCTCCCGTAGCCCCCATGGCTCAACTGAATGATTTTTCGCTTCGGCCTGGTGATGAGGTTGGCCGTTACCGGGTGGACGACTTTGTCGCAGAAGGCGGCATGGGGCAGGTCTTCCGGGCCTGGGACAGCAGGCTGGAACGCTGCGTGGCACTCAAGGTCATTCGCGCGGATCACACCAGCGAGAAGGCCGCCCTGATCCGGTTCCAGCGAGAGGCCCAGATCCTGGCCAAGCTGGACCACCCGGGCATCTGCCATGTCTATGACTGGCTGGATCATTCCGGAACCCTGGTGATGACCATGGAATGGGTCGATGGCGAGCCGTTGTCGAAGCTGATCGAGCGGGGCCCCCTGCCGGTCCAGCAGGTTCTTCGCCTGCTGAATGGAGTGGCCCTGGCCCTGGCCGCGGCCCACGCCAAGGGCGTCATCCACCGGGATTTGAAACCTTCCAACATTCTCGTCACCCCGGAGGGTGCTGCCAAAATTCTTGATTTCGGGTTGGCCAAGTCCATTGGGGAAGCCGCGAAAGGTGAGGCTGAACCCATGGGGAATCCTCCTCTGGGCGAGGATGATTCGACGATCGAAGTC
Organism: Holophagaceae bacterium; assembly: GCA_025363715.1. GTDB lineage: Bacteria > Acidobacteriota > Holophagae > Holophagales > Holophagaceae > Geothrix. The sequence continues at coordinate 16,373 of JANYLR010000036.1, forward strand.
AGTGACCACGTCACCGCATTGAGCCAGCCGGGCGTGATCATGGGGACCCGCGGCTTCATGGCGCCGGAGTTGCTGATGGGGGAGAGCGGCTCCGCCCGCGCGGATATGTACGCCCTAGGTGTCATTGCCTTCATGGCCCTCACGGGCGAGAAAAACCATCCCCAGCAGGCAAATGGGAACCCCTGGGCTCGGCGCGTGCTCAAGCGCCGGTCTGGCTCTGGCCCCCATTCTGCGGGCCCCCGGGTGCTCTGGAATCTGGTGGATGGGCTGCTGTCCCCGGATCCGGAGGCAAGGCCCGGGGCCCAGGAGGTGGTGGAAGAACTGGATCGGATCCAGGCCCCCATGTCCTCACGGTGGTGGGCCGCCACCGCTTTGGCCGCCACCATGGTGCTGGTGGGCCTCGGCATCTGGTTCTACGGCCGGGGCGTGCTTTCCGAATTCTCGGCGGCGCAACCGGCCCGGTTGGTGGTGGTGCCGATGCGGAACCTAAGCCCGAGGGCCGATCTCACCGCTGCCGCCGAGACCACCACCACGGAGTTGCTGAACCAAGTCCTCAGGACCCTGCCGCAGGTGAGGGTGGTGCAGGATGGCTACCGGGGGCCGAGCGGCGAGGTTCCACCTCTGCGGCTCCAGGTCTCCGCGGAGGCCGCCGAACGGGACTTCATCGGCCGGCTGGTGGCCCGGACTGGGGCCGACCTGGTGGTGCTGGGTGAGGTGTCGCAAAGCCTCGATTCAGGGCGGACCACCCTGCGGGTGCGGCTGCTGGATCGCAAGGGAGACGTGCGGGTGGCCAGGGAAGTTCCTTCAGGCACGTCAGGCTTCGAGCCCGGTCTGGCGGTCAGGTCTGTGTTCCTGGAACTCCACCGGGCCATCTCACCCCTCCGACGTGCCCCGGCGCCTCCGGCCATGCCGTCCGAGGAAGCCCTGGAGGCCTTCGGGCCCGGGCTGGACCTGGCCATGAAGGGCGACGACAAAGGCGCCCTGCAGTTCCTGGAAAGTGCCGCCTCCCTACAGCCCCATTCGGCTCTGCTGCTCAACAACTTCGCCTGGGTGCTCTACAGGAGCGGAGATCCCAGAACCTTGTCCGTCGCTAGGCAGGCAAGAACCGCGGCCCGGGAAACAGGGGACCCATACCACGAGGCCAGGGCTATGGAAATTATGGCGTTTCTGGCTATGCAGAAGAATCCAAAGTCCAGCGAAGAAGTGGCCCTGCTGCAGGTGGCCCAGGCCTTGGCTGAAGTCTCCAGAGACCGTGATCTGCAAGTGGATGTATTGATCAAGCTTGGTTACTACTGGAACCTTCGAGAGAACTGGGCTGCCGCGGGAGAGGTCCTGAACCGTGCCTTCGAGATGGCCACCGCGGATGGGAATCGCCGGGGGCGGGCCCCCCCGCGCCAAGCTTCTTGAGACAGGAGAAACTTAAGAGTCTTCTGTCGGGGCAGGGAAGGAAATGGGATGAGCAAGGTATTGAAGTTGGGAAGCGGGGAGGTGGAGTTGAGCCACCCCACGAGGCGGCGTTTCAGCG
>JANYLR010000074.1 GCA_025363715.1 Holophagaceae bacterium
CTAACGCAGCTGGGCGCGCGGCTGGCCCCGTCCCCCTCTCCCTATCGCAGGCCCCGCAGGGGCCTGCTCCTGCCCGGCGTTTCGCCGGGCAGAGGGCGGAACCGGGCAGGGGGCGGCGCCCCTTGCGCGGCCACACCCCACTTTGAAAACAGACCCTAAACCCGGGTGAGAATTTCTGCGCCTTAGATTGAGTTGGCTCCCGCGGGGACCGCCACTCCGGCCACGGCCGCCACTTTGGCGTTGCACATCAGCTTTCCCCCGGTGCCGGATCCGATCGCCAGCGCCGCCCCCTGCTTGGCCCCAGCCTCGGTGATGGCGGCCGTCGGCACCTTGATCTCGGCCATGCGCTTGATGAGGAAACCGGCGGCATTGGATCCGTCTCCGGCCACGTGGTCGCCCGAAAGGAGGATCACCGCGTCGGGTTTCCTTCCGGTCAGCGCCGCGATGGCCTTGCCCATGTCCTGGGGGCCCCTCACGTCCACCACCAGAAGTTTCATGCCACCCGTGGCGCTCGTGAGTGCCGCCAGGGCAGCCTTGCTCCCGTTGGCATCGCAGACGACCGCCACCGACTGGCACTGGGGCCAGGATTTCTTGATGGCGCCTACCAGCGAATCGTATTCACCAGCGGCCAGGGTCCCCGCTGCGAGGGCAAGGGATAAAAAGACAGCAGTGAATCGGGTCATGGGAGTCCTCCATTTGACCCTTCTTCGGCAGGACCGAACCAAATCTGGAGCCCCGCGTCCCAGGCGGGTAAATACCGCCTAGGTGAGGATGCCCGCGATGCAGGCGCTCAGGAAATTCGCCAGGGTTCCCGCCAGCATGGCTCGCAGGCCCAGCCTGGCGAGGTCACTCCGGCGTTCGGGGACCAGGGCGCCGATGCCTCCCACCTGGATGGCGATGCTGCTGAAGTTGGCAAACCCGCAGAGGGCGAAAGTCGAGATCAGCTTGGCCTTGGCGGATAGGCCCGTCATGTTTCCCAGGTCCAGGAAGGCCACGAACTCATTGATCACCATACGCTTGCCCAGCAGCCCACCCACCTGGCCAGACTCGCCCCAGGGCACACCCATCAGGAATGCGGGAATCTTGAAGGCCCAGCCAAGAACCAGTTCCAGACTGAATCCAGGATGAACGGCCTTCATCAGCCCATTGAGAAGGTAGATGAGGGCGATGAAGGCGATGAGCATGACCGCCACGTTGAAGGCCAGCTGGCCTCCCTCGAAGGCGCCTCGGGCGGCGGCGTCCAGCACGTTCGCATCGTGGTTCGGGATGTCCACCTTGACATCGGCGGAGGTCTCCGGGGTTTCCGTTTCCGGCTCCAGCATTTTCGCCATCATCACGGCACCTGGGGCCGTCATAATCACTGCCGTGAGCAGGTGCACGATATCAACGTGGGCGACCTGGACATAGGCCACCATGATGCTGCCGGACACGTGGGCCATACCGGCGGTCATGATCACCATCAGTTCGCTGCGGGTCATGCGCGCCAGGAAGGGCCGAATGGTCAGCGGCGCCTCGGTCTGGCCCATGAGGATGCTGGCGGCCACGCTGACGCTTTCCGCGCCGGAAACCTTTAGGAAACGGCCCATGGCCCGCGCCGCCGCGCTGACCACCCACTGCATGACGCCGAGGTAGTAGAGGATCGCGAAAATCGAAGCGACGAAGATGATGGTCGGTAGCACCGCGAAGGCGAACACCATGCCCACCTTGCCTCCCGGACCGTCAGACAGGGAGCCGAACACGAAGCTGGCGCCTTCGTGGGCGTAGGCCATGAGGTGTTCGACCACGATGCGCATCCGATCGAAGGAGGCGCCCACCAGATCCCCCCGCAACAAGCCCAGGACGATGACGCCGAACAGTCCCCAGTTAAGGGTTTTGTTCTCGTACGAGGCGAATCGCCTCAGGAGCATGGGCGTGAACATCAGGGCCAGCACCACCCAGCCCGTGCCCCGGGGAAAGGGCAGGAAGGACAGTAGCCCCGAGATCACCGTCCCCTTCAGCACGATGAGAGCGAAGATCCACTGGAGCCCAAGCCCCCAGGCGATAGTCCGCCAGTGAATGGCGCTGCGCTTGTGCGACAGCAGGTACGCCAGGGCCATGAAGGCCACGATGCCGGCCAAGCCGATGAAGCGTTCCATCTAGGCTCCTAGGCCAGGTGGGGGGGTCATCCACCCACCTGGCGGGGGCCCGGAGGGACATCGCGAGCTCAGCGAGCAGGCGGTCCCCCCGGACAGCATTAAAGTTCGTGGTTCAGGGCTTCGATGGCCTGATCCATGTGGAAGCGCGCTCGGCCCAACAGGCCCTCGCGCTGCATCACCAGCACCAGGGTGCACTGCTCCTTGGCGCCCACCATGAGGATCCAGTGCTGGTCCGTCGCGAAGGCCACCTGCTTGACCTCGCCGCGATCGAACTCCTCCACCGCCTGCTGCAGGTGGCGCTTCACCACGTGCTGGTAGGCTCCCAGCAACTGCAGGCCCTCGTTGGGCACCTGGATGGTGCGGGAGCAAATCGGATCCCCGTCGCGATCGTTGAAGGTCGCGGCCAAAGCCTCGGGTACTCGTTCGATGAGCCGATCCAGGATTTGCTGGAACATGACAGGACTCCGGTGATGCGTGCCCAAGCATGACCGACTAGGGGCTTTGACAACAGACCTTAGATCCCTCGCACCACCTGCAGTGCCCAGATCGTGATCAGCACCATCCAAACCGATAGGCGGGCCATCCGAGAGTCGGGGAGCCCAGGGTAAGGTTCGCCCCGCCAGGCCCGGTGAAGGTCCCACAGCACGGCGACCGGGAGCAGGGCCGCCATGCAGGCGGTCGCGGGATGCCAGTGGAAGGCCATTGGCCAGTCCCATGCCCCCAGGGCCATCACGCAGCGGGTCAGGCCACAGGTGATGCACGCAATGCCGGTCAGCCGTTTAAAGGCACAGCCAGGAAGCAGCTCTGATACGGGCTGAAGGAAGGTGGCCAGCCAGGCCCCCAGGCCAGCCAGCAGCGCCCCCAGAGCCACCCAGGGGATCCGTCTCAAGGCGTCATCCGGGCCATCAGCACCATCAGAATGAAGAGCCCCAGGGCGCAGCAACCTAGCAGCACCGCGTGCACGATCGTGGCGGCCAGCCCCTTCCAGAGCTCGCACCCATGCCGGGCGGCCAAGGCGAAACCCCGGAACAGCCACAGGTAGGCGTCCAGCAGCAGGAGGGGCCACGCCAGCCAGGCCCCCAGCACGGGCAGAAAATTCAGCAGCGCGATCAGGGTTCCCACCGCCGCGATACGCAGGGCCTGGGCCTCCGCCAGCAGGCTGGCCCGAAAGCCCCCCTTCTCCTTCAAGCCCCCCAGGAGCCAGAGTCCCGTGTGATCCCAGACCGCGTGATGCAACCAGGTGCCCAGCACCCCCAAGGGCACCACCAGGACAAGCCAGGGCCAGAGGCGCCCAATGGCCGGCGAGGCGGGAAGCCGTGTGACCAGCTCCTGGACATCTGCCGGATCCACCCCAAGCCAACCCAAGGCGCCCGCAGGCACGGCCCCATTGCGGAGGGTCTCGTAAACACGGAGACTTTGAACCGCCGTCCAGCCAGCATTCAGAAGGGCCAGCGGCATCCAGACCAGGGCCATGTCCAGGGCTGCCTTGCCCAGGCTCGGCGGAGGGGCCTCAAAGGCATCGCCCGGATGAAGCAGGGCCCGGAACGACGCGGCAAACGGCAGCTCCATCATTTGCCCAGGAAGAGGGTTTCGAACTCGCGTCGGGCGATCGGGTCCCCATCCCGCTTCAGAGGTCCATGGAAATTCCGGGGACTCAGCTCCGCGAACTCGCCAAAAGTGGCCACGTTCCCATTGATGTACGCGATGAATTCATCCTGCCGTCCCCTGATGTAGCCGCGGAAGGGCCTGGCCAAGACGCCCAGCACTGCGGAATCGAGAGCGGTCCAAGTCTGCAGATGACTTTCGAACCCGTTCTTGCCTTCCCAGTACCGGTACGAGGTGAGCATTCTCGCACCGACGGGGAACGGCGTCTTCAGGCGACCCTGTTCCGCCCGGCCTTGGACCAGGTACACGCGGTGACCCGGGCGATGGTAGACCAGGCGCAAGGTGCCCCTCAGCCCCCGGGTGTCATCGATGCTCCAGCTGCCGTCCGGATGAATGAAGGCATAGAAACTCGGGACGAACTGGCAGTGCCGCCACATGGCGGCCCCCAGAATGGGGTGGTCGAAGAGCTTCTCCATGGTGGCGAGGCGCACCTGCTTGGGCTGGGTGCGGGTATCAAAGACGAAATCCGCCCGCTTCACGATGTCCTGGGCCTCCACCTGGGCCGAAAGCGGCAGTTGCTCCAGAAATGAGGGAACCTGGGCCTGGAGGGTGAAAGCCAGCAGGGGTATCAGCAGGTTGCGCATGCCAAAACGCTATCACTTTCGGCCAAAAAGGGTGGTTCTTGACCCCGGGGCTCAGGCAGCCGATGGAGTGGAATGGCTGCTCCGCTCCGACACATGCCCATGACGCCGATGGACGAACTCCGTACCTGGCTGGGCAACCATCTGGAGAATGATGCCGCAGCCCAGGTCCGCCTCCACCAGCTCTTGCACCAGCTGCGCCAGATGGCCCTGCCCGAGCTGGGCTCCTGCCTGGTGAAGGCCTCAAGCTCCCCGGCCTTAAAGCGATCCATCCTCGGGCTGACGGCGAAATTCGACTGGCCCGAATGGGTTCCCTGGCTCTCACAGGCTCTTCAGCACGAACCGGACCTCGGCGTGTTCGACGAGGGTTGCGCGGCCCTCGGCCGTCTGGAGATCCGATCTGCCCGGGAGGGGCTCCTTAAGTTGGAGGTCCAGCGAACGGATCCAGACCGGCATTTGATCCTGCGCAGGGAATTGGGATCGGCGGAATCCTTGCAGGCCGTCTCCTTCTACCTTGGACGCCTGCTGGAGGGCGAGGCCAATGCCCGCCTGGCCCATCAGGGCGCGCGGGGTCTGGCGGCCGTGGCCGAGTCCGTAGATCTGCCTGTCCTCTGGCAGGCCCTGGAAGGTGCGGATCCCCTGGCTTTCCGCCTGTTGCTGCGGGCCGTGGTCGAGTTGCCCGGGAACGCCCCTGGCCTCCTACTCCTGGACCTCTTCCAGAAAACCCTGAAGACCCTTGAAGATCTCGAGACCCTTGAGAGCCTCACCCACCGCCTGCAGACCGGCGTCCGCACCGCCGCGAAAGGCGAACTGGCCCAGGCCCTGGCCAGGCGAATGGAGGGAGAGCAGGGTGAGACCATCCATGCCATGGAGCTGGCTCTCTCCGGGGGCGAATCCGGCAATCCGCTCCCCCATTTGGATCGCCTAAGGGAACTGGCCAAGGGGCCCTATGAGCAGTTCCTGACCGAATCCCTGGCCATCCTGGTGGAAGGAAAGGTGGCCAGATTCAGCGCCATGGTGACCGAGGCCCAGGATACATCGGCCAAACAACAGGTGTTGATGGGCGCCATTCTGAACCAGGTATGCGATTGCCTGGTTCGCCAAGTACTAGCGGGGCAGCTCCCAGGCGACCAGGTCTTTCCCGTCCTACTCGAGGCCTTCGGCCGCTTCGCCCACAGCGAAGGCCTGGATCATGCCTTCTGCCGCCTGGTGCCAGCCTCCGCCGAAGAGGCCCTGGAAAATATCCACGCCGTTCCGGATCACAAGCGGCGCGCGGCCTGCCTGGACGCGCTCGGCGCCCGCGAGGACGATGCCCTGGTGCCCTTCTTCCTCAGCGCCATGCAGGACGAGATCATCGAAGTGGGCCAGCGGGCCATGCATCATTTCGCCAAACTGCCCTCGAGCTTCCCGGCGGTTATGGAGCTATTCCAGTCCGGCCAGCCGGAGAAGGTCCGCACGGCCCTTCGCATCTTCACTGTCAATGGGACCAAGGCCGCTGCGGAACCCCTCATGGCCTTCCTCAAGACCGACGTGCGGGATGACCTGCTCCTGGAGGCCGTCGAAGCCCTTGGCGCCATCCGCAACCCTGCCGCCGGCGCGGTCCTGTTGGATCTGCTGCACGATGGTAAACCCGCCCGCCTGCAGGAAGCCCTCGTGGAGGCCCTGGCCGAACTCGCCACCCCCGAATCCGGCCAGGGCCTGCTCGCCAAATCCCTCCACCTCAAACTTTCCCAGGTGCTCATCCGGGCCCTGGAAGGCTTCCTCGCCGCCTTCCCGGGCTTCGATCGCCCCATTCCCCTGGAAGCCGTTTCGGCCTTGGAACAGCTCATCGCCCGCTGCTGCAATGACCGCGAAGGGGAAGGCCAGCACCTGCGGGCCATTCTTGCCACCCAGGACCTCTACTGTTTCGATCAGGCTCTCTACGCCCGATTGAAGGATACCTTTTCGGATTTCCTCTTCGACCTGCGCACCAAGGGCGACTGGGACCGGGACACTAACGACCGGGTGGCCGCAGTGGTCAAGGAGCTGGGTCGGCGCAGCGCCAGCCTCAGCCACATCGCCGGCTGGGAGGAACGGGTGCGAGGCCTGGTGAGTGGGCTGCCCACCAAGGGGCCTGGCCGAACACCCGCCCTTCTGGCCCTCCGGGAGGCCCTCCAAGATCCTGAATTCATCATGCGGGCTGAATTGGCCACGGAGCTCTCGACCTTCGTGCTCAGAGAACTGGAACACAAGGACCAGGACTGGAGGGATATGGCCCGGCTTTGCGAAATCGGCGGGCTCACACGCCAGTTGAACCTGGTCGAACCCCTGAAGGACGTCTTCAAGGGAGCCACCGGTCTGGGCCTCCGCAGTGCGGCAAAGGAATCCCTCCTGGCCCTGGGCTTGGACGAGGCGAGTATTTCCCGGCGGGCTCCGATTCGAACCATCCTCCTGCTGGAACCCAGCGCCTTCTTCCGCAAGCGGCTACTGACGGCCCTGGGCCAGAGCTGGGAGGTCCGGGAGGCCGGCAGCCGAACAGAAGCTGCCCCGATGCTTTCGGAGTACCCCGTGGACCTGCTCATTTCGGAACAGTCCGACGGCATGGGAGACCTTCGTCCCTGGCTGAAAATGCAGCATGAAACCCACCGCTGTCGCCACATTCTCCTGTCCACGGCGGCACGGGACACCGGCCCCGGGGAATCCTGGATCATGGGCGTGCTGTACAAGCCCTATGCTCCCGAGGCCCTGCTGAAGGCGCTGGAGCCCTGAGTGGAGCCCGGGCGGCTATGCTTTCCTTGATCCGAGGCCTTCATGCTTGTCCCATCTCCCTGGTTCCGACTCACGGCCGCCCTGCTGTGCGCCCTGCCGGTTCTGGCGCAGGTTCAACCCCAGGACGCTGAGCTGGCCGAACGGCTGTACCGCAGCGGCGAAAGGGCCTACGCGGCCAAGGCCTACAAAGAGGCCCTGGATACCTGGGGCCAGCTGCTTCAGACCGCCCCTCGCAGTGATTTCGCCCCCATGGCCCTGCTCAGGCTGGCCCGCCACCAGGTGGAAGTCGAGCGGAAGCCTGATGCGGCCATGCCCATCCTGGACCGTCTGCGAAGCGAGTACATCAAGTCGCCGGAAGCCGCCGAGGGACTGTTGATGCGAGGCCTTTTGCTGGCAAGACAGGCCCGGCGCCCCGCGGAGTTGAAGGACGCCATGGCGGAATTCAACCGGGTGCTCGACCTCTTCCCGGACGCTCGAGCTCGCGGGGAGGCCCGCCTGCACCTGGGCCGGGCCTGGCGGGACCAGGGCCAGCTGGGCCGGGCTCTGCAGCAGTTCATCGACGCCTTTCGCTTGAATGCCGGCTCTCCAGTCGTTCCCCAGGCCATGCTGGAGGCTGCCGAAACCCTGGATCTGATGGGAGATCTACCCGGTTGCCTCCAGATGCTCCAGCGGCTTCGGGTCGAGGCACCCCAATCTCCTGAAGCGGTGGAAGCAACCTGGCGCATGGCAGTCCGCGTGAAGCACCGCCTCCAGAAACCCCCCTTCCGGAATGAAGGTCCCTGGCCCACCGGCCTCACCAAATGGCTGAAGACCCCCACGCTGCTTATGGTTGCTCCGGACGGGGATCTGCTGATCTTCCAGAACGATCTCGACCGGACTTTCCGACTGCATGGCAGCGACCTGGTTCAGCAGGGGCCTTCCGCCCCTGGCACCCGGGTGCTGATCAACACGCCGACATCCTTCTGGATGGTGTCCAAGACCGGCCTGGTCCGGGAGGATGCGGTGGCCGCCCAGCCTCTTGGGGTCCTCGGTGCCGTATCGGGGGCTGCCCTGGACCGCTGGGGCAATCTTTGGGTCGCAGACGCCAAGACACCCGCCATCTCCGTGTTCGCCCCCGATGGGACCGCCCGAACCATGGCTTCTCCCACGGCCAATGCCCTGGCGCCGCTCCCCACCGGTGGGGTGGTCATCGCTGCTGATGCCGACCGGAAGCTGCTCTTCCTGGATGGCGATGGCCAGCCCCGCACCATCGTGCCCTATGGCAAGGACCTGCCGGCCCCCTTTCGCTATGTGACCGCCCTGGCCTCCGATGGCGTCGGGCAGGTCGCGGCGCTGGTGGACGGTGGCGACTATGGCGAAGGCGTGGTGCTGTTCGGGCCTGATGGGTCCGTCCTCCGGCAGGCCACCTTCAAGTCGCTCGGGGTCAACGGGCGGATTACCTCGCTGGCACTGGATCACTCGGGCGGCCTGATCCTTTGCGACCGCCGCAACGACCTGCTCATCCGGTTGAACTGACATGCGCCTTCGATACCTCCTATCCCTCCCGCTCCTGTGTGTAGTCCTCTGGGGTCAGGACCCGGCCCTCAAGGACACCTTCGTCCAGGCCAAGGCCCTCTGGGCCACCCAGGGAGATCGGGAAGGCGCCACCACCCGTTTCGATACTGTGGTGGCCCGGTTGACGTCGAAGGTCGCGAGCCTGGAGCCGGAATGGACCCAGGTGCTTTGCGAAAGCTACAACTGGCTGGCCGTCCTCGATGACCGCAGTGCCAAGGACAGGCCCCGCGCCCAGGTACGACTGCAGGCACTCCTGGATCTGAACCCCGATTTCGAGTTGGATCGAGCCCTCACGTCCCGGCGCCTAGTGAACCTCTACGACCGGATGAAGGGTGAGCGGTTCACCCTGGTCAAACTGAGTTGCCAGCCGGAGGGTGGCCGCTTGCTGGTGGATGGAAAACCGGCTGTGGTGCTGCCCCGGAAATTCCTTCCTTTCGGCACCCGCAAGCTGGCCTATGGCCGCCCAGGCCACGCCCCTTCGGAACTCACGCTGGAACTGGGCCCCCACGAAGTGAAATCCGCCGAGTTCAAGCTGGTCCGCACGGCCTCGACCATCACCCTCTACACCCAACCCAGTGATGTGGAAATCCTTCTGGATGGACAGCCCCTCGGTTTCGCCATCGGCAAGGCTGGTCCAGAGGCCGCAGCCATCACCCAAGCCCTGGGCCTGCGGCCCGAGGACCTATCCGCGCCCTTCATCATTCCGGAGCTCGCCCCGGGTAAGCATCGGCTCGAATTGAGAGCCCCCTGCTTCCGGACCAGGATCCTCGAGCTGGGCGCGGACCTCGCTTCCCCCCCCGCCGACCACACCCTCGAACCCTTCCGGATGGCGCCATCAAAGGGCGCCCTTTCGGTGAGTTCAGCCTGGCCCGGCGGGGAATTGTTCCTTTCCGGGCAAAGCCGCGGACTCCTGCCAGTGATCAACAGCCCAGTCTGTTCCGGGCCCTATGACCTGTTGGTGAGGTTCCCCGGAGGGGGCTTCTCCCAGCGCATCACCCTCGAAGAGGACAAAGCCTTGATCCTCGAGGCTCGGCCGAAACCTCGTTTGGCCTTTCTGGGCCTGGAGGAGGGGGAATTCACCGGGCGGGCCCGTTTCCTAAATCAGCTGGAGACGATCGGGGACCGCCTGCAGCCTCTGGCCTTCCTGGCCCCCCGCCCGGGCGAGTTGCCCAAGGAGGCCCTGGCCCGCCTGAAGGCCTCACGGGAGGCCGAGCTGGTCCTCACTGCAAGGCCCATCCAAGACAAGGTCGTCCATCGGGTCGAGCTCGTAATCGCGACCCTCGAGGGCGAGGAAGAGCGCCTGATTGTGAAGCCCCTGGAGCAGGATCCCCTGGGTTCTCTGACCGCGCGTCTGAATGCAGTGCCGCCGGTTCAGCGGCCTGGCCTGGGGGTTGCTTTCCTGGACCTGGCCAGTGAGCCCGGCCCCTGGGTGCTTTCCGCGCCCGAGCCCGCCTTGAAGGCTGGCCTCCTGATCGGCAAGTCCGTTCACAGCGTCCAGGGCAAGTCCCTCGCCTCTACCCAGGAACTCCAACAAAGGATCCAAACAGCCAAGGATTCCCTTTCCCTGGCTCAGGAGGGTGCCAAGGCCACCCTTCCGCTTCAAATGGAAGCCCTGGAAATCCCCCTGGGATCGCCCAGCCTCTGCTACCCGGCGGTACTCGCCCAACTTCGCCTCCAGTACGCCGGGGCCAAGGGGGATGAGGCCAACCTGATCAAGCTCAACCTGGCCCTGGCCCTCATGCAGTTCCGGAAGTACGACAAGGCCATCGAGCTGCTGCGCGACACGCGGCTCAGCACAGTAAGAGGGGTGAGCCAGGGCACCGTCGACTTTCATACGGGGCTCTGCTTCCTTTACCTGGGCGCCTCCTATCAATCCGAAGCAGTGCAGGCATTCCGCCAGGCCCTGAAGTATCCTCAAGCAACCCTTCTCGGTCCCGATGGCCCCCTGGTCGCCCCCCTGGCCAGACAGGCCCTTGAGGATCTGAAGTAAGGCGGAGGCATTCATGCAGACTCAACGCGGCGAAGGAAAGCTCGGATGCATTTTTTCCATGCTCATCCTGGGTGCAGTTGGTGCCATTGCCTACAAGGCCATCCCGGTCTACTACGGAAACAGCGAACTGGTCGATGCCTGCGATTTCATCGCGAGTGGCGCCAGCAAGAAACCCATCGAAACCATCGAACGCGAGGTCAAGGACAAGGCCAAGGAACTGGGAGTCATCGAAGTCCTGATGGATAAGAAATCAGTCCGTGTCACCAAGGCGAGCTCGGGCGATTCCGGTACCTGTACCATCACCCTGCGCTACACCCGTAACATTGACTTTTACGGCGCCTACAAGTGGACCCTGGTGACCGACAAACGCATCACCAAGCCGATTTTCGAGAATATCTGACGACGATAAATCCTTGCGACCAGGGCTACCTCACGGCACCCTGCCCTCATGCGCTTGTCATTGCCAGAAGACATCCACCCGGGTTCCGTGGACCCGCTGGGAGCCGTCCGGGTTCCGGGATCCAAGTCCATTACCAACCGGGCCCTGCTTCTGGCCGCCCTGGCCCCTGGCACCAGTGAACTTTGCGGTGGCCTGGAGGCCGAGGACACCCGCTGGATGCGGCAGGCGCTTCGGGAGCTTGGATTCGACCTCAAAGAACGGGAAGGCACTTGGTCCTTGGCGGGAGGCCGGAAGCCTCAGGCTCAAGGTCCCCTCTGGCTGGGGGCCTCGGGTACCACGCTGCGCTTTCTCCTGCCCTGGCTGGCCCTTACGGCGGAAGGACCCCTCCGGCTGGAGGGCGAACCCCGGCTCTTCGAGCGCCCCCTGGGGCCGCTCCTGGATCCGCTTCAGGCTCTGGGGGCCAAGTGGCTTCCGGACGCCACCGGAGCCTGGTTGCACCCTGCGTCCACAACGCCCCGCCGGCTGGATCTCCGGGTGGATGCCCGGCTCAGCAGCCAGTTCCTGTCGGGTCTTGCCCTGGCCGCGGCGGCTCTGCCTGAACCCAGCCTCCTGACCTGGTCCGAGGTGGCAAGTTCCAGTTACTTGGTGCTAACGACCCAGTGGCTGCGGCGGTTTGGCTGCGCGGCAGAACTGGAAGCAGGATCCTGGCGGATTCCCGGCGGCACCTTGGGCCCGCGGGCCCTGGAACTACCTGGGGACTGGAGTGGCGCCGCCGCCTTTCTGGCCGCCGCCGCGGCCACCGGGAAGAGCCTCCGCGTGGGACCCCTCGATCGCGAAGACACCCAGGGCGACCGGGCCATGGTATCGATCCTGGATGCGGCCGGCTGCAGCATCTGCTGGGCGGAGCCCCAGGTGCTGGAGCTGTCCGGCCCCCTGCGGCGGGGTCTGGATGCGGATCTGACGGATTGCCCTGACCTGGGCCCTGTACTCGCCGCCCTGGCGGCCCTCGCCCCGGCCCCTTCGGAATTGCGGGGCCTCCAGACCCTGCCCCTCAAGGAATGCGACCGCCTGGATGCTTCGGCAGAGCTGGTGCGCTGGCTGGGGGGACAAGCCGATGTCATCGGCGATCACACCCTGCGGATCCGACCGGGAACACCCTCCCCTGACCGGGACCCTTTCAATCCGAGGAATGACCACCGCATGGCCTTTGCCGCAGCCCTGGGCGGGCTGCGATGGGGCGGGGAGCTCCGCGATCCCCACTGCGTGGCCAAGACCTTCCCGGATTTCTGGGAGGTTTGGCGGGGCATGCTCGGATGCTGAGGGCGGCCTGGCTCGGTCACTGGAAGGCCCCCTGGGGGCTGGATCGAGGCCGACGCTGGGGCGATGTCCCCTGGGCCCTGGCCGCCATTTCGCAGGCTTGGCTGCTGGGGGGCCGCGAGGGTCGCTGGCCCAGGCTGGCCCAGGAAGCCAGGCGACCCCAGGGGCCCTTGGTACTCGCGCTACCCATGGACTTCGGTCCCCGCCCTGACCCGGCCTGGGTGGCTCGCCTGCGGCATGGCAGCCCGGGCGTCCCCGCCACGGTGCGCGGCCCGCGGGAGGACGAGCTGCTGACCTGGGCCTGGGAGGCCCTGCTGGAAGGAGATGGCAGCCCCTGGATGGCCGCCGGCTCGGTGGTCCTGGACCTGCCACAGCGCCTCCGCTGGGCGGCTCTTCTGGGGGCGGTGGATGCTGCGGGTACCTTGCACCTTCCACCCTACCTGGACCTGGTTCCCACGATCTGGCACAGCCTTCCTCCCGGCTGGTGGGAAACCCTCCTGAAGGGACAGGATGCGGACGGTCGCTTGATTCCCGAGGGGCCCTTGGATCCAGGGCTGCCCTGGCCGGCCATCCAGCGCCATGCGGAGCCACTGACCCTGCCCTGCCTATCCGAGGAGCTGGCACACCATCGGGATGCTAGGTGGCTATGCGAGCGCTCCGGCGGGCAATGGATGATGGACCCGAGCATCCGGGCCTGGGGCCGGGGTCTGGGGGCTTCGATCAAGGGTCTTGCACCCTGGATTCCCCAGCATCTGGCTGCGGGGGGGCCACCCGACTCCACCTGGGCGGAGGTACTGCAACACCGGGTACCCGCCACCCCTCCACCAGGGTGGGCGGAGGCCCTGGAAGCCGATCTCTTGGAGAAGCAGGATCGCCCCAAACTCCCACCAGCTTCGGGCCATCCCACTTGGGATCGGCTACGCATGCGCTGGGGTGGCGAAGCACCGGCTCTTGTGGAAGGCTACCCGGGCTGGGGCACCTCGGCCGACCCCTGTGCGGATCCCTTCCACTGGATGGCCCAGGGGTTAAGCTTCCATCAGGACTGCGAACCGGAAAAGGCCCTGCGGGCTTTCACCCTGGCCCATGCCCATTTCCTTCGACTCAGCTCACCCGGATGGGCTGAGCGAGCCGCATCCAATGCGGCCCACATGGCACTGCAATGGGCGGACCTGCCGGCTCACCATCGGTGGGCGGCCCTGCGCGGCCCCCTCCCGCAGCCCTGGCAGGACCACGAACAGGCCCAAGTGGCCGACCTCTACCTGGAACCCGAAGAAGCCCTTCCCCGCATCCAGGCCTTGGTGGCGGCCTATCCGGAGTTCCAGCCTGCCTGGGGGTTGTTGGCGAGCCATGGTGTAGATCGGGGGAACTGGGCCCTGGTCCAAGAAGGGCTGGCCCATGTCCGCGATCATCCCTACGCCAGCTTTCTGGTAGCCGTCCTGGGTCCCCTGACCGAGGGACCACCTTTACGGGCTGATCCAGAGACCCGGCTTAGCTGGGAGGCTCACCGGCTCTTCCGGGGCCACGGCGATGCGCAAGCTTTCTGGTCCTCCTGGCGCGGTTGTCCGAACCAGATCGTCTGCCTCGAGCTTGGGTTGCAGGTGCTGGAGCGGGTACCCGATCAGCGAACGGTCGCGGGCCTGCTGGCCCTCCAGGCCATCGCCGACCGGGCGGATTCGCCCCGGCACCAGCGCCGGCTGGCGGCCCTGTGGCCCAAGGTTGGCGTGGATCCAAGTCCTATCCCAGCGGACTTCCTCCGGGACTGGCTGGCCCAGCGGACCGCGCCCACCTGGATCACCTGGGAGGAGGAGGGACAGGTATGTTCCCTCGGGTCCGGGGAGCCGCCCCCGGAGGGCGCCCTCAGCCGTCTGGCGAAAGACGGGAGCCTGGCTCCCTTCCTTCATGGGCCCTGGGTCTGGCGCGGCCACCCCCTAGTCTGGGAGGACTGTCCAGTGGGCTCCCTGCTCCTGGCGCAACGGGAGGAGGCCACGCCCGACCGGTCCCTGGAACCACTACTCATTGCCCCTTGGCTCGCCCACCTCCGGGCCCGCAAGCCCGTCGAGACGCCGACCGAGGCCGGTCTCCTGGTCACGGATGGCAGTGAGCCCATGGCCACGGTCCTCCGGGAGTTGAACCGGGTGGCCGCTTCGGACCTGTCCGTGCTCATCCTGGGACCCACGGGCAGCGGCAAAGAGTTGGCGGCGGGGGAGGTGCATGTTCGCTCGGGCCGTTCCGGGCTTCTGGTGCCTGTGAACTGTGCCGCCATGGCCGAAGGCCTGCTGGAGTCCGAACTCTTTGGCCACACCAAGGGAGCCTTCACAGGGGCCGATCGGGATCGCCGCGGATCCATCGAAACGGCCCGCAACGGCACCCTATTCCTGGACGAAGTGGCGGATTTATCGCCCCGCCTGCAATCCATGCTGCTCCGGGTGCTCCAGGAGCGGGAGATCCGCCGGGTGGGCTCGGATCACGCCGTCAAAGTGGATGTGCGCTTCATTGCCGCCACCCACCGCAGCTTGGAGGATCTTGCCACTGCTGGCTCGTTCCGGCGCGACCTCCTGTTTCGGCTGCAGGGTGCCGTGCTGCAGCTGCCAACCCTCGTGGATCGCCGCCACGAATTCCCCTTCCTGCTGCCGCGTCTGGCGGTCCGCGCCGCCCAGTCGGCGAAGCGACCCGTACCCTCCCTGGCTCCGGGTCTGCCACAGGCCCTCTCCCGGCTGCCTTGGCCGGGCAATGTGCGGGAGTTGCTCCATGCCCTCGAGCGCGCCATCCTGCGCTGCGAGGACGGGCTCCTGAGGCCCAGGCATTTCCCAGAGCTGGAGACCCCCTCCGTCCAGTCCCGGACCTGGGAGGAGGCCACCCGGACTTTCCAGCGCCGCCTTCTGTTGGACACCCTGCGGGCCTGTGGTTTCCGCGTGGCCGATGCCGCAGAATCCCTTGGTCTCGCCCGTCCCGCCCTCTATGCCACCGCCAAGCGCCTGAAGGTGGACCTGGTGGTCGAACGCGTCCTCAAGCGGCCCTGACCATCTTGCCCCCTAGACTCTGCGGCCAAAGCTCCGCTCCAGCTCATCCAGGGTGAGCTTCTTGAGGATGGGCCGGCCATGGGGGCAGGTGTTTGGCACCTCGCAGGCCAGCAGGTCCTGAATGAGGCGGAGGGCCAGATCGGGGGGCAGGGACTGGTGCTTTTTGATGGCGGCGCGGCAGGCCAGTTCGGCGTTGAGGTCCCGGCGGAAGGCCTGAAGGTCCACACGACCTTCCCGCTCCAAACGGGCCAGCAGGTCCTCCAGCAGGGCCTGGGGATCCCGATCAATGAGGAAATCCGGCAAGCCACGCACCACCAGCGCGTCGTCACCGAAGAGCTCGGCTTCCACCCCTGCGGCCTTCAGCTCAGGCAGGAAGGGCGATAGCCTGGCCAGTGCTTCGGGGCCCACCTGAACCACCTGGGGCGGCAGCAGGGGCTGAATAGCAGGGGCATGACGGCGCAGGAAGAGCCGCTCGAATAGCACCCGCTCGTGAGCCACATGCTGATCCACGATCCACAGCTCGGCCCCCCTATCGCCGGTGATTTCCGCGAGGAGGTAGGTCCGTTCAAAGGCACCGATGTAGCGGACGTCCGGGCCAAGGGCCGCGCTCTCCGCCACTCCGGATGGGGGGGGGGCCAAAGGGTAGGCCTGATCCAGGGGACGAGTCGTGAAGGCATCAGCCATGACCTGGTAGGCCCCCATGGGGCCGTCCGATTGCTCCGACCAGAGCCTGGGATGCTGGTGTGCCACCCGACGGGAAGCTTCCAGATCCAACTCTGCCTCCATGGGCTTGGGCGGCAGCTCCAGCACCGAAGCCAGCCCGCCCCGAAGCTTGGCCCAGGCCTCTTCTGCGCCCCCCCTTACCCAGGCGTAGATGCGCTGGGGTTCCCGGAAGCGGACCTCGGCCTTGGTGGGATGGACATTCACATCCACCGCCTCTGGCGGCAGCTCCAGGAAAAGCACCGCCGCCGGGTATGAGCCCTTGGCGAAGGTGCCGGACCAGGCCTCGGACAGCGCCGCCAGGAGCAGGCGATCCCGCACGGACCGACCGTTCACGAACAGATAGAGATGGTTTCGGTCCCGGAAGCTGAGGTCGGGCGGAGAGACGAACCCCCGCAGGCGCCAGGGCAGCTCCCCGTTCACGAAGGGCACCAAGCGGCCCATTTTCTCCCCCAGAAGGGGCGCCAGACGCTGACCCGCGCCTTCCACCGGGGGCAGGATCAAGGGCGCGCCGCGATCCGGGCGGATGGTCCAGTGGATGCCCGGGGAGCTGAGGGCCAGCCTCGCCACCACGCCCCAAAGCTGGGCGTGTTCGGTGTCTGTCGATTTCAGGAAGCGGCGGCGGGCCGGCAACTGGGCGAACAGATCCCGCACCGTCACCGTGGTGCCACGGCTGCGTGAACCCGGCACGACTTCCTTGATGATGCCGAATTCGCTGCGCAGCCGATGGCCGACGCCCTCCACTTCGGCGCTGGCCAGATCGAAGCGGCTGACGCTGGCGATGCTGGGTAGGGCCTCGCCACGGAAGCCGAAGGTGCCTAAGTGCCCCAGATCCTCCGCCGTTCGCACCTTGCTGGTGGCGTGGCGCTCCAGGGCCAGGTACAGCTCGTCCCGGGCCATGCCAGAACCATCGTCGGCCACTTCCAAGAGTTGTTTGCCGCCCCCCTCCCAGGCGATGTCGATATGCCCCGCCCCCGCATCTAGGGCGTTCTCCACTAGTTCCTTCAGCACCGACGAGGGCCGCTCCACCACCTCACCAGCGGCGATCTGATTGGCCACCTGATCGGGCAGAACTCGGATGCGTGCCATGGCCTAGAAGCTAGCAGCTATCGGGACACCGCGGTCAGCTCCTCATGTGTTCTGAAACGGGCTGGCTGCCTGGCTGCCAGCCCCGAAACGCGAGATGGCCGAAGTAGGCCAGAAGGAAGGTCCCTGCGCTGATCCCATGCACCCAGGCGAAGCCCGTGCGCCAGGCCGGGCTGGTCACCACCTGGATCCCCACTCCGCTGAGCACCATGGGCGCGATGAAGAAGGCCGCGCCGAGGCCCGTGCGCCGGCCCTCGGCCCCTCCACTCTGGAGGCGCGTCCAGAGGTGGCCGCGCACCAACATCCCCAGGGTGAATACCAGGAGCGGCGCCACGAGGACATGCAGGTGCTGCGCAGTACCCAGCCAGGGATGCGCCTCCGCTCCGAACTCCCCGGCGCGCTCCCCGAACCAGCGGAGCAGGCCATCCATCAGGCCCGTTCCCCCCGTGGCCAAGGCTGCCAGGTGGAGACACCACCGTTCCAAACGGTTCATTGCACCTCCTTGTAGAGCACCTGGTGAAGGGCCAGGCAACGACGGGCCGCATCGGTCATGGCATGGGCCGTGAGCGTGGCACCGGACAGGGGATGGATGGTCCCCTTGAGGCTGAGCTGTGGGTCCAGGCCCTTCCCTTCGAACTGCTTGATCCAGGCCTCCTTCGCCATGTACTCGGCCGGTTCGCGGAAGGCCACGGCCTCCACGCGGAGCACGCGGCCTTCCGGCGATACCGCCACCAGCAAAGTCTCGTTCAAGGTACGCACCCGATGGGTATCAAATAAGCCGATCCCCACCAGGGTGCCGTTCTTCCGCGCCTCGTAGGCCACCGTCCAGCGCCCGGTCATTTCGACCTGAGCCAGGGCCTTCACGCGCCCCGCCTGGGCCTCGCTGAGCACATGTTCCTTGCGCGTGAATTCCGCGCCCGGAAAGGCCAGGGCCAAGGCCTCCTGGGCCGTCGGCAGGGCCGCGAACAGGGGCAGGGACAGGAAGAGTGGTGCGAGGACGCGGATCATGGAAGACCTCAGAAGGTATAGCCCAGGGCGAGGCTAAACTGGTCCCGGCCCGTCTGGGCGCGGTTCTCATCGCGGGTCCAGTCGGCCTTCACGGCCACCTGGGGAATGGGCTTGAAGGCCACGCCCATGGTCAGGAGGGTGCGATCCTGGCTGAGATCCTTCTCGATCCCTTGGGCTACTGCCTGCTGCGTATCGAGCCGTTCAAACCGCACATAGGGAATGAGGGCCGTCTTCGATCCCTTCAGCAGGTCGTAGCCCACTTCCAGATAGCCTCCCCACTGCTTGGTCCCCACGGCGCGGGCGGGGTCCGCGGCTGCCAGGGCCTCCACGCCGGCGGCGCGGTTCGTGGTGTTCGCGTATAGGGCCCGGAACTGGAAGCCCTGGGCCCGGTACTCCGCATGGGTGTCCCAGACCGTCGTCGTGATGGCTTCTCCAGAGCCTGTCTGATTACTGTTCCCCGCGTAGAAGCTGCCGCCAAGAAGCAGGCCGGGCCGCGGCGTCCAATCCAGCCGCCCTGTCCAGGCGAGGCTTTGCGCATTCGTCTTGTTCCCGTCCTGCCGCCCATTGGCGATACCACCAGCGTTGAAGCGCGCGCCGTTGAGCCCGTTCATCAGGTACAGGCGGTAGCTCAGGTGGCCGGCCAGCTCCCCGTGGATGCCGAATCCGATCTCGTGCCAGGTGCTGGGGATGATCGTCTGCTCCACCTGGGGCCGGCGGGCGCCCAGGAAGGCCGGGGGCTCATGTAATTCGTTGACGAAACCCATGGGCACCAGCATCTGGCCAGCACGGAAGTTGATGGCCTTGTCCAGCAGGAAGTCGAGGTAGTAGAACTCGGCGATGGCCTCGCCCTCCGGGTGCTCATCGCTGAAGCCTCCGTGCTCGAACTCGATCTCGGAATTGAACACGACTCGGTCGCTGAACTTGTAGCCCGTGTAGAGCACCATCCTCAGGGCGTCCGCCGTCTTTTCGGTGCCGACGTGGGTCTTGTCCTCCAGGGTCGAGGCCTTGCTCTCGTAGAGGAATTCACCGTAGCCGCCAACGCTGAGCCCTGACGGAGTTCCGTAGACCTTGCTGGCGCTGGGGGCCATCCCGAAGCGGCCCTCCTCCGGTGCCGCTGGCATCGCGCTTCCCGTCTTCTGGGATTCGAGCTCCCGGGACAGGGCTTCTAGGCGCCGTTCCAAATCGGCGATGCGCTTTTCTGTGTCTGGCTTTTCCTGGGCGAAGGCAGAGCCCGCCAGCAGCGAACACAGGACGGGGGTGAGCAGGGACTTCATCAGAACTCCGGTTTGGCATCAGTGGGTTGCAAGGCATGGAAGGCTCGGGTCATGTGGACCCTTCCATCGTTCAGGAGGAAGGCCGCGGCCACGTCATGACCCTCGGCCCAGGCCAGGCCCGCTTCGGAACCCAGCACATAAAGCGCGGTGGAAAGCACGTCCGCCGTCAGCGCGTCCGGCGCCACCACGGCTGTGGCGCCCCAGCCCTGGCAGGGTTTCCCACTGCGGGGATCGAGGATGTGCCGGCCCCGCTCGGAGGTGCCGCTGCAGGACAGGGAGCTGTTCCGGAGCTCCAGATTCAGGCGAGGGCGTTGGCGATCCAGCGGATCCGCGATGGAGACCGGCCTTGGCGTGCCCCAGGCCAGGACCTGGCCGCCGAAGTCCATCCAGCCAGACCGGGCGCCGGAAATCTTTCGCATGCGATCGAGAGCGTAGCCCTTGAGGAAACCGCCTTCCTCAACACCGGCACGGGCATCCCGCAAACGTGCGGTACCCGAAGGCGTATCCAGATCCAGAAGACCCGCTCCTGATGCCTTGCGGGCCCGACTGAGTTCCAAGGGTGATGGCGTGATTCCCCCGTGTCGCACGCCCCACGCCCGCATCAGAGCCATGAGCACGGGATCGAAGGCACCCTCGGTGCGTTGCTGCCAGCCCTGCATCTGGGCCAGCAGGATGATCCACTCGGGGTCTAGCTTCACCGATTGGCCCCTGGCCGCATTCAGTCGGCTCCAGGCAGAAGCGGGATTCCAGGTCGAGCAGGCCGCCTCGATGCGGGCGGATTCCGCAAGCGCTGCTTCCGAGGCACGGACCAGATCGATGCTGCCTTCGAAGTGCAGGTGCAACTCCGTCCCCATGGCCAGCACCGTGCGGTCGATGACGACGGGGGGAACGGGGGTGGACGCCCGCAGGAACAGGGTCGGAACCGCGGCGAATGAAATAGCTTTCATCAACATGAGATAGAGTCTCAGTTAGACGATCTTCCGGATCAATCTCTTTTTGAGAATGAATCTCATAAAGTGACCGTGATCACTCCAGGGTCAAACTGGTGATATGCGTTCCCGATCGTTCTTTCCAGGCTTCGCGCTGCTGCCCGTCCTGCTCCAGGCGGCACCGCCCTCTCAGGCCCTGAACGCGGACTGGCTCACATTCAGCACGGCTCACTACCGCATTCACTGCCCCAGGGCTTTCGAGGCCTTTGGCCGGGACGTGGCAGGCCGAGTCGAAGGCCTCCACGCGCAGTACCTGGGCCTCGTCGGCTTCGTGTACGAGAAGCCCATCGATATTCTGATCCTGGACCCCGTGATGGAAGCCAACGGGATGGCCTTCCCCCTGTTCCAGCGCCCCTTCGTGGTGCTTTGGAGGACCGAACCGGAACCCGATTCGCCCATTGGCCATCATCGGGGCTGGGCCGAGCTCCTGGTGGCCCACGAGCTGGGGCACATGCACCACCTGCTGCGCCCGGCCCGCAAAGCGGGACTCTGGGAACGCTGGACCGCGGTCCTGGGTCCAGTGACTCGGAAGTCCCCGCGCTGGGTCATTGAGGGCTACGCCACCTTCATCGAAGGCAAGCTCACGGGCAGTGGCCGACCCCACAGCGCCATCCGCGCTTCGGTGCTGCGCCAGTGGGCCCTGGAGGGCAAGCTCCCCACCTATGAGGCCCTGAGTGGGCTGGGTGGCTTCCTGGGTGGCAACATGGCTTACCTGGGCGGCAGCGCCTACCTGGAGTGGCTGGAGACGAAGGCTGCGGATCCGAAGGTCTTTCAGGCCCTCTGGACCCGGCTCGCCGGGAAACGCGATTTCGGCGCAGCCTTCCTCGCCACTTTTGGCTTCAGTCCGAAGGATGGCTACCTGCGTTTCTGCGCCGAGCTGACCCACACGGCCCTGGAACTGGAACGCCGCACCAAGGCCCAGGGCCTGCGGGAGGCCGAAGCAGGAGCGGAGGCCCACCGTCGCGCGAAGCGCGATGACCCGCAGGGCGCAGCCCAGGAAGGGCTGCGTGAAGGCGAGGTGGTGACCCAGCTCAAGGGCTGGGCCTCGGACCTGGCCCTGAGCCCGGACGGGACCCGGCTCCTGGCGCGGGTGCTGGATCCGAAGAAGCCCGGACTCTACATATGGGATCTGCAGACCAAGCCCCCCAAGCCTGCGGTCAAGGATTCCGGCGAGCCGGTGGACCATCCACCCCTGGCGCCCATCCTGCCGCCCACTCACCGTCTGGGCCGCATTCACGGCGCCCTGCCCTGGAAGCCCCGGTGGACTTCCTCGACCACCGTGGCCTACCAGCTACGACTGCCCGATTCGGAAGGTGTGCTGAAGCCCCGGCCGGGAACCTGGACCCTGGGGAATGCCCCGACGGCCGCGGAGCCCATGTCAAAGGTTCAAGCCAAGTCGGGGCCGTCCTGGAAGGAACAGGGTGGTATCTGGAATCTGGTGGATGGAGAGGGCCGCCCCCTCACGCGCACTCTGGCTGCCGCCTGGAACCCTGTGGCCACCCCCGATGGCCAGTGGATCTACTACACGCAGCTCAGCGCCTCAGGTCTTCAGATTCGCAGGCTGAACGCCAACCAACCGGCCTTGGAAGAGAAGGCTTTCCCCCTGGATCCCACCCCCCTGGTGAAGGATCTGGTCCTGCCGAAGGCCGACGAACCCAGTCCCCTGCCTTCGCCGGTCGCCGTGGAGCCCCATCCCTACCGGGTGGACGAAAGCCATGAATTCTTATCGCTGGCTGGCCTCAGCAGCACCCCATCCAGCATCAGCTACCAGATCGGGGCCGGTGGCAACGATATCCTGGGCCGGCTGAACTGGCAGGTCCTGGCCGGCCTTGGCAACGGCACCGGCCCCCGCGGGGGCACGCTGGGCGCGGCCTGGCGGGGCTGGGGCTGGGCCCCCTCCCTGCAGCTGTTCTCTTCGCTTGAATACCCCTCGCATCAGGACTTCCTTTCCGCGCAGGGCTTCGACCGGGAGCGCCGCGGAGCTGAGCTTGCTGTTGAATACGGCGATTCGGGACGGCCCTCTTACCGACTCCGCCCCGTGGTCGCCTTTGAGCGCATCACACCCATCGGTGGGGAAGGACTGTCCCGTTCGCTTAGCGGCGGGGTGGCAACCCTGGGAAACCACTGGAGCCGAGATGGACAGGGTTTCCGCGGATCCACAACCCTGACCGCCTACCAGGGACGCACCGACGGCTACGTATGGAACCTCACCCGCCTGGCCCTGAGCGTGGGCTGGATCAACCCCTGGGTGCCGATCACCTTCCACGCCGACCTGGGCCGCATCGGTGGCAACCCGACAGCCTTCGATCGCTTCCACCTGGGAGGCGTGACCACTTCGCTGCTGCCCTCGTCCCTGGATGCCAATCGGGTCATCCAGGCGGCCCTCCCCTCCTACTCGGCCCAAGGTGACCGCCTCCGGAATCTCCGGAGCGAGCTGGGGCTCGGCTTCGTGACCGCCTATGTGGAGCAAGACAGCGTCTGGAACGAGGCTTCCCCCCGTCCGAAGGCCCTGCGGGTGGCGGGACTCGAGATTGACAGCCGGAACCTCGGCCTGCCCGCGGAGGTGCTGCGTCGCCTCGTGGGGAATCTTACGTTCACCCTGGGCATCCATCGCCCGATGGACGGAATCATGAAGAATCGTACCGTGGGAACCCTTAGCATCATCGTGCGGCCCTAGGCCCCTAAATGCCCTTTCTCGTCGCCCTCGTCCTCATCCTTCTTCTCCAGTGGCTTCACCTCCGCCTGCTGCGGCTGGAGTTGCCGGAGCGTGCGCACCGCTGGCTACCCTGGGCCCTGGGGATCCTGCACCTCCCCCTGGTGGTCTTCGCGGGGATTCGCCTCGCAGGACTGAGCGGAATGGGCGCGCTGCCCTTCCTGCGGACCCTGGCCCGGGCCGCCTTCTACTTCCAGGCCTTCACGGTGATGCACCTGATCCTTGCCATGCTGGCCGAGTGGCTCTGGCGCCTAGTCCGTCGCGCCTCGCCGCCTGCGCAGGACACTGCCGAAGAGGCACCTCTCGATCCGGGACGACGGGCCTTTCTTCGCACGGCGGCCCTGGCCAGCACAGGAGCCGCCGCCACCTTCGGCACCGTTGGCGCCAGGGAGGCCTACGGCGACCCTGTGGTCGCCCGCTTGACGGTCTCTTTCCCGGACCTGCCACCGGGCCTGGATGGCCTGAGGATCGCCCAGCTGAGCGACCTCCACGCAGGGCCCCTCGTCGGGGTGGGCACTCTGAGACGCTGGCGGATCCTCACGGAGCGGGAACAGCCTGAACTCCTGCTGCTCACGGGAGACTTGGTGGACAGCCGACCGGAGGAACTGGAACCTTTCCTTGAGGCTTTTCGCGGCTTCCGCCCGCCTCTGGGCCGCTTCGCGGTGCTTGGCAATCACGACTACTTCGACGATCCCCGCCCCATCTGGCGCGATCTGGAGCGAGAAGGGATTCGCTGCCTTGAAAACGCCGCGGTCCTGGTCCAGCGAGGGGGCGACACTCTGGCAGTGATGGGACTCCAGGACCCCATGGCGCGGAACGGCCGCTTCCGGCGCATGGTCTTCGGCCCCGGCCCTCGGCCGGCGGAAGCCGCCCGGGACCTGCCGGCCGAGGCCTTTCGGATCTGCCTGAACCATCGGCCCAGCGAATGGGAGCACGCCCTGGCCGCCGGGGCGCGACTCACCCTGTCGGGACACACCCACGGCGGCCAGATCAATCCCATCCCGGGCTTCAGCAGTGCCCGCCTCATCGGCCCCCGAACCGCGGGCTTCTACCGCGAAGGCGAAGACCTGCTCTACGTGAACCGCGGTCTCGGGGTGGTGGGCCTGCCCATCCGCATCGCGGCGGCCCCAGAGATCGCCATTCTTACGCTGAGGCAGGGCTAGTGGTGCCCACGCGAAATAGCTGGGTCATCCGGCCCAATCCCGGGCACCACGTGTCGGGGGTCTGGGGAGAGGCTCCAGGTCCGTGAGCCTTGGCGAACGGGAGCACGCACCGCGTGCGATACCTGGAGGACAGTGCCCCCAGCGGGGTGACAGCCCCGCCGCGCCTGCGCGGTGGGGCGCCAGAGGGGCCATGCC
>JANYLR010000108.1 GCA_025363715.1 Holophagaceae bacterium
GGCGAGGCCGACCCCTTCTTCGAACAGGGAGGTCTCGAACAGGTCCGCCACGAGCTGCTCCAGCTCGGGCGTCCAGTCCCCGATGTCCTTGCTGTTCTTCTTGAGGCGGGGATCCCCCCAGGTGAGCACGGGTACGACGGCCATTCAACCTCTCCAGCATTCCAGTGTAATCGATCGGGGTTCCCACGTTAATCTGGGAGGTCCGTCTGGAGCCCCGCATGCTTCGTTCCTTCCGCCAGGTCTTCAAATCCAACCGCACGCCCATGGCCGCGGTCATGATCGTCGTCCTTCTGGGGTTGGTGGCCTACCTGGCCCCCGCCGGGGGGGCGATTTCTTCAGACACCGTGGTAGCGCGGGTCTATGGCCATGAAGTGCTGATGCGCGAATTGGCCGAGCACATGCAGGAGCTCTATCAACGCTACGGGAAGCAGGCCAGTCCCGAGACCCTCAAGCCCTTTATCCAGTCCCAGGCCCTGCGGGACCTCATGAACCAGCGGCTCATGGAGGAACTGGCCGAGCGCCACCACGTGGTGATCACCGACGAGGAAGTCGGCGCCCGCCTCCGGGCCTTCCTCCGCCAGTACCCCATGCTGCTGGACGCCAAAGGCAACTTGAAGACCAACGCCGAGCTAAAGCAGATCTTCCAGGAGACCGGCTTCAACCCGACCATGCAGGAAAAGGGCATCCGGGCCGAGCTGCTGCGCACCAAGCTGGTCCAACAGTCCGCCCTCCAGGTTCCCGTGGACGAAACCTGGGTGGCTCAGGAGAACCGCCTGCGGAACGAAAAAGTCGGGTTCCAGCAAGCCACCCTGACGGTGGATACCAGCCAGGTCGCCGATCCTGGCGACGCGACCCTGGAGTCCTTCTACAAAGCCGGTGGCGACCGCTTCCTTCAGCCGCCCCGCCGGGTCATCCAGTACGTGACCGTGGACCGGGTCGCCCTGGCCAAGGACCTCCAGGTGGACGAGACCTCCCTGAAGGCGGCCTTCGAGGCCCGCAAGGGCGACACCACCGAGTTCAAGGCCCGCCACATCCTGCTCAAGGCCGAAGGCGAGGCCCAGGTGCAGGAAGCCACGGCTAAGGCCCAGCTGCTCCGCGAGCGTCTCGTGAAGGGCCTGGATTTCGCCAAGACCGCTGAAGTACAGAGCGAGGACCCCAGCGCCAAGGGCAACGGCGGGGATCTGGGCTGGTTCAACGCTTCGAAGATGGTAAAGCCCTTCTCGGATGCGGCCGCCACCCTGAAGATCGGCGAAATCAGCCAACCCGTGCGCACCCAGTACGGCGTCCACCTCATCAAACTGGAAGGCCGCCGCGAGAAGAAGTTCGAAGACCTGAAGGCCCAGCTGGCCAAGGAGATCAGCGACAGCCGCTTCAGCTCCCGCGCCCAGGAGCGCCTCGAGCAGATCAAGAAACGGGCGAACGGGGGCGATCTCGCCGCCGCCGCCAAGAGCCTGGGCAGCAGTGCCAGTCTCAGCCTGCCCTTCAGCAATGAGCCCACCGCCCAGGTGTCAGGTCTCCCCGAACTGCCCCAGATCCTCAGTGAGGTCTTCCGCCTCAAGGTGGGCGATGTCTCCAAGCCCATTCCCTCCGCGGATCACCACCTGCTGTTCCGGGTGCAGGAAGAGCTGCCGGAAGCCGTGCCGCCTTTCAAGGAGGTCCGTGTCAAGGTGCTGGCCGCCTATCAGCTGGAGGAGGCCCGCAAGCTGGCCGTGGCCAAGGCCCAGCAGGCCCTGAAGGCCGGTGGCCTGCAGGCGGTGGGCCCCGTGACGGACCAGGCGGCAGCGCCCCTCAGCGGCCTGCGCGATCTGGTGGCCCACCCGGGCATCCGCAAGGCCCTCCTCGATACGCCGGTGGGCCAGGCCACGCCGGTGCTCTGGACCCAGGATGGCAAGCTCTGGGTGGCCCGCATCAGCTCCCGGGAGCCCGCGCCAGCCCTCACCTTTGAGACCCGCCGCAGCCTCATTCAGGATCTCCAGACCACGGAAGCCCAGAAGCTGCTATCCGCGGAGCTCCAGTCCCTGGACCGCCAGGGCCGCCTGCGCCCTGGCTTCAGCAGCCTCTGGGGCCACTATGGCGGCATCTACATCAATGCCAGCGCCGCCCAGGTGTCGGTGGAGGAGTAGGGGCCCAGGTTCCTGGCTTCAGCCTTCAGACAGCTGAGGCACAGCCTCCAAAAGCTCCCGCAGATGAGAATGGGGAGGATCGGACAACAACTGTCTAACGGGGCCCTGGCACAGGACCTTGCCATCCCGTAGCAGGAGCATCTGGTCGCATAGGGTTCCCACCGAAGGTAGGTCATGGCTCGCCAGGAGCAGGGCAGTGCCCTCGGCCTTGAGCTCCAGGAGCAGGCACCGGAGCTGGCCCCCCAGGGTCGCATCCAGGGCTGAGAAGGGCTCGTCCAGCACCAGCAGGGTCGGTTCCAACATGAGGGCCCGACCCAGGCAAAGTCGCTGGGCGAGTCCGCTGGACCAGGCTGCCGGCCGCTGCGCCAGGGCCGCTTCCGGGAACTTCACCCGCACGGACATGCGGGCCGCGGCCTCCCGGCGGGAGCGCCCATTCCCTCGCTGCCAGACCTCCAGGGGCTCCTGCAGGATCTCCCAGCCCGTGCGGTGGGGCGGCAGGCTGGCCAGGGCGTCCTGGAAGACCGCCTGGAGGCGGGGGCGGCGGGCGCGCCTCGCATTCTCCGGCAGCGGCGACCAGGGCTCTCCCTCCAGCCGAATCCGCCCCTCAGAGGGTTCCAGCAGCCCCAGCACCAGGTTCAGCAGGGTCGTTTTGCCCGAACCGCTCGTTCCGACGACGCCCCAGGCTTCGCCTGGGGCGATGGAAAAAGAAACCCCTCTCAGGCACCAGCTTTCCTCACGCAGAAGGCCCAAGCCTTCTGCGCACAGGAGGGGTGCCGTTGTCAGCGGAGTACCTCAGCGCCCATGAAGGGCTTCAAGACGTCGGGAATGCGGACGCTGCCGTCCGGCTGTTGGTAATTCTCCAGGATGGCCACCCAGGTGCGGCCCACGGCCAGGCCGCTGCCGTTGAGGGTGTGGACGAAGGCGGGCTTGCCCTCCTTGCCCTTGCCGCGGATGTTGGCGCGGCGCGCCTGGAAGTCGCCGAACCAGCTGCAGGAGCTGATCTCGCGATAGGTGTTCTGGGAGGGCAGCCACACTTCCAGGTCGTAGGTCTTCTGGCTGCTGAAGCCCATGTCACCCGTGCAGAGCAGCACCCGGCGGTAGGGCAGCTCCAGGGCCTCCAGGATGGCTTCCGCATCCGCGGTGAGCCGCTCCAGCTCGGCCTCGGCCTGGTCCGCGGCGGCGAAGGTCACCAGTTCGACTTTGTGGAACTGGTGCTGGCGGATGATGCCCTTGGTGTCCCGGCCGTAGCTGCCGGCCTCGCTGCGGAAGCAGGGCGTGAAGGCGCAGTGGCGCAGGGGCAGCACATCAGCGGGCAGGATCTCGTCCCGGTAGAGATTCGTGACCGGTACTTCGGCCGTGGGGATGAGGTACAACGAACCCTCACCATGGGGCATCTTGAAGAGATCCTGCTCGAACTTCGGCAGCTGGCCCGTCCCGTACATGCTCTCGGCGTTCACCAGGTAGGGCGGGATGACTTCGAGGTAACCCGCGCTCGTCTGCAGATCGAGCATGAAGGCGATGAGGGCCCGCTCCAGCTTGGCGCCCTGCCCCTTCAGCACCGAGAAGCGCGCGCCACTGATCTTGGCCGCGCGGTCCAGGTCGAGGATGCCCAGGGACGTGCCCAGCTCCACATGGTCCTTGGGTGCGTCAATGCTCGGGAGCTGGCCCCAGCGCTTGATCTCGACATTGGCATGTTCGTCCCGACCCGAGGGCACGCTGGCATGGGGTGGATTGGGCAGACCCGCGAGGAATTCTTTGAAGGCCGCCTCGATCTCCCGCTCAGCCAGTTCCAGCGCTTTGAGCTGATCGCCCACTTGCCGCTGCTGGGCGATGAGGGCATCCGCGTTCTCCTCGGCCCGCTTGAGCCGGCCCACCTCGTCGCTGACCCGGTTGCGCTCGGCCTTCAGAGCCTCCGCCTCCTGGAGGATGGTCCGGCGGCGCTGGTCCAGTTCCTGGTAGCGGATCCGGTCCAAGGTGTACCCCCGCTCAGACAGGCGCGCCGCCACGGCGTCAAGGTCGTTGCGGAGGAGGTTGGCGTCAAGCATTGGGTGTCCTGGAATCCATCAGTTTAGCTCGCTCCGGATGCCCCTGCAGCGCATCCAGAGTTTGCCTTCGGCTGAAGGGATCAAGCTTGTGGCCAGATCTCATCCCGGTGCGCCTCCAGGCAAAGCTCGAGGGGTACGACTATCCCCATCACCGGCCAGGCCGTTGATGGGGATAGGGTGTTCCACCGATGGACGCGGGTCAACGACCTGGTTCGATCCGGTCGGCAGATAGGCGGTCTTACTTGACGGCCTTTTTGGCGGGCTTTTTGGGCGCGGGCGCCGGAGCGGCTGCATCCACGACACCGGTCTCGGTCTTGCGGACCTCGATCTTGCCGTCATTGACCTTCACATCGATCTCCACGCGACGGTTCTTGCTCTGGCCTTCCTTGGTGGCGTTGTCGGCGATGGGCTTGTCGGGACCCACTCCCATCGTGGTCACCTTGTCGGCAGGGATGCCGGCGTCCACGAGGACCTTGGCCACCGCATCGGCCCGGCGCTTCGCAAGGGTCTTGTTCAGGGCCTTCCCGCCAACCGAGGAGGTGTGTCCACTGACTTCAAGGGTGTAGCTGCCGTTGTAGGCCTTGAGTCCATCGGCCACTTTCTGGATGGCAGTGATGGCATCGGCACCCAGTTCAGCCTTCCCGTTGGCGAAGTGCAGGACAGCTTCATCCAATACAATCTTGGCCGGAGGCGGGGGTGGCACGGGCTTGGCAACTTCCTTCACCGGCTCAGGGGCAGGGGGAGGAGGCGGGGGCGCCATCACCGGCTCGGGCTTGGGTTCAGGCTTGGGCTCGGGAGCCGGGGCGGGAATTGGTGCGGGAACCGGCGCAACAACCGGAGCGGCCTTACTGGTTCCGCCAAAGCGGTAAGTCAGGCCCACACCCCACCAACCGGGGTTGAGGTTCCGGTTGAACTCAGACTGGTTGTAGGAAATGGTCGAATGCCAGTTGGGGGTGATGGCGTACTCGGCACCAATGCGGGCACCGAACTTGACGCCCTTGGCCTCGCCACGCAGGCCCTGATAAACCGCCAGCGTATCGCTCTTGATATCCTGCTTCCACTTGACACCCATGAGGCCGCCAAAGACCGTCCACTTGCCCAGATCCTGGAGGATGTCCCAGCCAAAGAGCATGTGCTTCGGGCTCGCCCCCTCAAGACCGGTCTGCCGACCGCCCCGGAAGCTCATCAGGTCCACGTGAAGACGGTGGTTCAACCCAGGCTTGATCTGGGATCGCAAGCCCAAGCCCAGGGTGTAGCCAGCCAAGTTGCCACCATCGGTGAGCTTGTTCATATCCTGGCTGGCGATGACTAGGGAACTCGAGGCCTCCAGTCCGAAGGGTCGGTCCTCTCCAGCCGCCAAAGACAAGGCAAGGAGGGGGAGAATCGCAATGGTTTTGATCTTCATATCAGTCGCTCCATCTCTTAGCTTCGTGGAATTCCAGGGCTACCACTTGAACCCGGTGGACAGGCGGAGGGAACGGCCGCCCGTATAATCGCCGAATCCATAGGTGCCATAGCCTGTTCGGTTCCGGTCGCTGGCGGACCAGGCGGTAGCGTAATAGCCGGCATTGGAGGCATTGGTCACCAGGCTGGCACTGCCTGCAGTATTGGCGTTCGAATAGCTGACCAGCTGCCAATGATTGAAGACGTTCACAATCGTGACCTCGGCGAAGTAGCGGGCCTTCCCGAAGATCGGCACTTCCAGGCCCACCTTCCAATCGAAGTTGAAGTTGTCGTTGAAGCGGCCAATGCCGCGCGGCCCGAAGTAATGCGTGTAGGTGGTGGGGTACGCGCTGGCGATGGGGTCTCCGGCGGCCGTGGCATCCGTCCTCGCCTCGAAGCCATTGGACCGGGTCAGGCTGTAGACCTGCGTGGCCGAGTTGGCACTCATGGTTGGGTTATAATTGAACAGCAGGGACGACGTGAGAGAGGCCCCATGTTCAGTGCGGCTCACGAAGTCCAGGTGGATCGACGCGCGGTGCGTGACGTCACCGGCGAGATAGCCGTAGGGCGCGTAATAGCTCTCGTCACGGCCACGGGCTTCGTGCACTCCCGTGTAGTTCCCGATGACGTCCCCGCTGACTGCCAGGGTCGAGGACTGCCCCTCAGAACCCTCGCCGTTGCCCTTGAGGATCGAGTAGGTGTAGTTCCCACCCATGGACCAATTGGCATCGAACTTGGAGAAGAATTCGATCTCGAAGCTCTTGTAGTCGCGCTTCAACCGATCATCGTTGCCCCAGGTGGTCAGGATCGCGCGGGAGGTGGCGCCGGGAACACCACGCAGGGGGACATCCGTTTCCTGGCCGATGGACTGGAAGTCATTGAAGAAGTTCTTGAAGGTGCGATGGGCATAGGTGAAGGAAATGAAACCGCCATCCTTGAAGGACCGGCGGAGGCCGAGGCTCGTCTCATCCGCGAAAGGCGCCTTGCTATTCGGGGCAATGGTGTTGGTCAGCGGACTGCCCACATAGCGGAGGCCAGGGACGCTGAGATCCCAGTTCGCGAGGTTCTGGACCTGGGCCACCGTCAGACTCGTGGCAGCGGCCCCCTTCCAGGAGTAGTCCTCCTCGATGGGATTGCCCGCCAGCGTGAACTGATTGGCAAATCCGTCCTGGAGCTTGGAGGTGTACCGCGCCCAGCTGATGCGGGCCACCCAGGACTGGTCTCCGAGCAGATCATACGTCAACTGCAGGCGAGGGGAGGTCTGGTTGGAGCTGATGACCTTGGAGCCCAGGGTGTCCGAGGATGAGACTTTGTCGAACCGAATGCCCGCGGAGAGCTGGAATTTATTGTTAATGGTCCAGACATCATTGACGTAGTAGCCATCCAGGTTGGTGTTGGCGGTACCGCCGTCGCTCCAGAAGAGCCAGGTTGAATTGTAGTTGTAGGCATTGGTGGCATCGGCGGACCCGGCGGCAAAGCTGTTGGGTCCAGCGGCCCGGTAGGTTCCGTCCGCATTGCGGCCCCACACATAGAATCGGCGGTTGTTGGGGGACTGGTCATTGCGGGCGATGCGCTGCTGCCGAAGCAATTCGAAGCCGATGTCCAGCTGATGGCTGCCGATAGCGGTCTGGGGGCCGAACCACTGGTAGTTGGCAGTGTAGCTGTCGATGTTCCGGTTGTCGCCGCCGTCCGCATGGTTGAAGATGCCGTTGTTGAACTGGTAGATGCTGCCGTTGCCATATCGGGCAAAGAGCGTGTCGCCGTTCTCCGGGTATCCGCCGCTGACGGACTTCTGCTTTTTCCTCGAGACGTTCACTTCCAGGTTGGCGGTGGAGGAGAGGATCCCTCGGTAGTTCACGGCATAGTACTTGTACTCGAAATAGCCGTCGCTCAACACGGCGGGATCGAAAGATCCACCCGTGGCACTGGAGGAGGTGTAGGCCCGCACGGGAGTGCCATTCTTCGAGTAGTTCCCTGAGACGCTGACCGTGTGATCCGTATTGATGCTGCCCGTCAGCTTGAGCTCGTAGAACTTGGTCTCGGCCTGTGCGACGTAGATGCCACCCGCATTAGTGAGGTAGGCAGGGGCACCCGAACCGGCGCCGGAGTCGCCCGTGATCAGCCCGGTGGCACCGCTGGCGGTGGGATTGGCCCAGATGGTGGGCGTGGAAGCCGGTGGATCCTGTTTCGTGGAGACCGTGAACCAGAGGCGGTCCTTGATGATGGGGCCGCCCATCCAGATCGAGTAGTTGCGGGTCAAGTCGTCCACGCCGGTCGAGGGCTGGGACACGTTATCCGGACGCAGGCCCTTGGGAGCCACCGCGGCCCAGGAGGTGCGACGCAGGTCTGCCCGGATGATACCGGTCCAGTCGTTGCCGCCCACCTTGGTAATGGCATTGACCACACCGCCGGTGAATCCGCCATAGCGGGCGGAGATGGGGCTGAGGATCACCTGGGTCTGATCCACCGAGTCGTCTACGAAGAACTGGCGACCGTCGGAGGTGCCGAAAGCGTTGTCGGAGATGTCAGTGCCGTTGACCAGGAAGCGGTTGCCCGTGCCCTGCCCACCGCGCATCTGCACCCGGCCAGTGGCGTTGGTAGTCACGCCAGGTGCAAGCAGGGCGATGGTATTCAGGCCCCGGGTCGTGCGGGGCAGGAGATCCATGTCCTGGCTGCTGATCACGGTGGCAGCCTTGACGTCGGTCTTGTCCATGCTGGCGGCTGAGGCAACAACCTCCACCGTGGCGGTTCCGCCCGCCTGGGCCATCAGGATTTCCTGACGGACCACCTGGCCCAAGCCGACTTCGACCTCAACCTTGGCCGCGACATAACCGGTCTTGACTGGAGTGATGCTGTAGAGTCCCGGGGGCAGCAGCGGCGCACGGAAGGCGCCCTTGGCATCCGTGATCACGACTCGTACGCCCTGCAGGGTGGGTGCGGTTAGCCGGACTTCCACACCGGCCATCACGTCACCTGTTTTTGATTTCACCATACCGACCACCTGGCCGGTGGATTCCTGCGCCACCAGGGCAGGGGCGGCGACAAGCGCCAGGGCCATGAGGGAAAGGTTGCGTGGGATGATGCGCATGTATCGTCTCCTAAGGGGCTCGATCAGAACCGGATTCCAAACGACAGTTCAGTGGCTTGACCAGACTGTTTGGCACCCGTGGAGGGGGAGGTCGCGCCGGTCATGTACCAGTTAGCTTCCAGGCTGTAGCTGTCGTTGAACCGGTAGCCCACGCCTGCGGTCAGGCCCGGGTACACCTTGGTTTTCTCACTTACCGTGGCAATGGTTGCTCCCGAGGTGAGGGTCCCAGCGGAATTGATCACGGTCGTGGTCTGGGTGTAGGTCGTGCCGGTGTCCACTTCCTTGGCCTTGTTGAAGCCAATGCGGAGTCCACCCTGCCAGTAGGCACCCGCAAACTGGGCGAGGTCACTCCGATAGATGGCGGCCAACTGGAAACCCTGGACATCCGCCTTGCGGACCCGGTTTTCCAGGGTGTAAACGCCAATCGCCGCCCGCGTCGGCAGGGGCGTGGTGACATAGGAGATTTGCTGGAAATCGCCAGGGAAGAAACGGTAGCCCAGGCTGAAGGCCACCTGGCTGGTCTTGGTCAACTGGTAACCCAGTTCGAAATCCCCGCCCATCGAGTAGCCAGCCTTGCCGGTGTACTCGTTGATCTTCTGGAACGTGGGTCCGCCGGCCAGCTTGAAGTTCAAGATCCAAGGATCCTGAGCCGAAGCGACAGCGCCCATCATCATGGACAAGGCAGCGATTCTGGATATGCGGGTGAGATTGCTCACTGTGGTTCCTCCATGGACTTGGAAAATGATTGAAACAGGTAGCAAGAATACCAAAGAGATCAGGGTTCGCGCCAGACAGCCCTCTTTTCTGAGGAACCTTTGCTCCCACCAAGGCATCGTGGAACCTAACAGAAGGTCGCCCACCTGGGCAAGGGAAAACCTAGTCCCAGGTCAGGTATAGAAAAACAGGCGAAAGCGCTTGAAGCTCGGGGGCAGGAGAATTCGAGCCGCAGCTCTCCGGCCCTCCCAACTCTGTAGATCACAAAACAGACTGCAGGGTGGTCCGTGAGGCATCGCCCCACAGAGAGAGAATCACTCGCCCATCAAGCCTGAGGCCACGCTCCGTCCCGCATCGGCTCTCCTGCCCACCCGGCCCTGAATGCCGCCTGCGCCTCGGTGATCCCACCGCCCCCCCCCAGTACCAGGCCCAGCTTCGCCAGGGCGGTCCACCGGGTGTGCAGGCCGCCGGAGATGGCGCCCATGGCCTCGACCTTTCGCCCCAGTTCGTAGGCGGAGAGGTCCACGCCCCCGTAAGCACACTGGGAGGTCACCACCACGGGCAGCTGGCGCTGGCGGCAGTCCTCGAGGAACCCGGCCAGATCGGCCCGGTGCATGGGCAGGTTGCCGGCGCCGAAGGCCTGGATGAGCACGGCTCGGGCGCCTTCGGGGGCGGGGAACCAGGCCATGCCGGGATGGGGGGTGATCGTGTGGATGTTCAGTTCGATCTCGCGGCCCAGCCCTGCGGGCACCCGGCGGCTGAATTCGCCCGCCTCCGGGTGCAGCTGGATCTCGGCCCCGATCTCGGCCAGGGGCGCCAGATTGGGACTCTTGAAGGCCTCGAATTGATGGACGCTCAGTTTGTCCGTGGCCACGCCCCGCAGCCAGTGGGTGCCGAAGCAGATGCCGATCTCGGGGATGGCGCGGCAGGCCAGGTCCACGGCGTTGACGAGGTTGCTCCGGGCATCGCTGCGCACGAAGGCCAGGGGCCGCTGGCTACCCGTAAGCACCACGGGTCTGCCCAGGTCCGCCAGCAGGAAGCCCAGGCAGGAGGCGGTGAAGGCCATGGTATCTGTGCCGTGGATGATGACGAACCCGTCAAAAGAGCTGGCAGCCTCCCGCACCCGCTGGGCCAGCGCGAGGATGTTCGCAGGCTCGAGGCTGGCGGAATCCTGGTTGAAGGGAACCTCCACGGCCAGTTCCGCCAACTGGCCCAGCTCGGGCACCTGCACCAGCAAGTGCTCCAGGAAAGGCCCCGGCGCCAGGGAGGCGGGCTCGCCACTGGGCGCCATGCCCAGGGTGCCGCCGGTGTGGAGGAGGAGGATCTTTCGCATGGAAGCAGTCTACAGGCTGGAGCCTCGAGCCTAGAGCCTGAAGCCTGGTCCCCGGAGCCAGTACACTGAACCATCCATGCGCCGCATCCCCAAAGCCATCCAGCTGATCGTGGCCCGCTACCTGAGGCGCCTGCTGAGGAACCGCCTGGACGGACAGCAGCTCCAGGCCGCGGTGGATTCCGCCATCGCCACCCTGCCCATCCAGGAGAAGCTGCTGGTGCGAGAAGGGGCGTTGAGGTCGGATAGCCTCAACCGGCAGCTGGCCTGGGCCATGGCCTTCGTGGCCGGCGCGGTGAATGCCGGCGGGTTCCTCGCAGTGGGCCACTACACCTCCCACATGACCGGCGTAGTGTCCTCCATGGCAGACGAGCTGGCGGGCGGGGATCTGACCACCGCCCTGGCGGCCCTGGCCATGATGCTGAGCTTCCTGGGCGGGGCCTTCCTCTGCACCACGCTCATCAGCTTCGGCCAGCGCCACCGCATGCGCAGTCGCTACGCCCTGACCCTGGCGGTCGAGGCCGGGCTGATGCTGGTCTTCGGGTTCATGGGGAACCGTCTTCAGAAAGAAATCGAATTCACCCTGCCCATGACCGTGATGCTGCTCTGCTTCATCATGGGCCTGCACAACGCCGTGACCTCCATCATCTCCGGCGCCGCGGTGCGCACCACTCACCTGACGGGCACGGTGACCGACATCGGCATCGAGCTGAGCAGGCTTGCCTATGTGAACGTGCACAACAGGATCGGGCGGAAGCGCATCCTGGCCGACCGGCAGAAGCTCACCCTGCTGCTGCTCATCCTCGTCGCCTTCCTCGGCGGTGGCGTGGTTGGTGCCCTGGGCTTCAAGCACATCGGGTTCAAGGTGACGGTACCTCTGGCGGGCTTCCTTTGCTTCCTGGCGGCCAGGCCCCTGCTGCTGGAACTGCGCCTGCTGCTCCATCGCCTCCGGAAGCAGTGGGCGCCGGAAGATCAGGCCTAGGCGGCGCCAGAGTGCCTAACAGAACCCCACGGCGCCGCGCGAGGGGTGCCGGGCGAGCGAGGCGAGGAAGGCGAGTGGCAGC
>JANYLR010000109.1 GCA_025363715.1 Holophagaceae bacterium
CCGTCCTTCGCGGCATTCAGCAGGGCGTTGCGATTGGCGGTCTCCCAGGTGGTCACCTGTTCCTGGGCCGACTGGAGGGTCTTCTGGAATTGGCTCCTCTGCTGCATGGAGCCTTTCAGGAACTGGGCTAGCCTGGCGCAATCCGGGGCCTTGGGGGTAGTGGCAGCCGTCCCCTTCCCCTCGCTCTTCCTGACGAGCGCCTCCAGTTTTGGAGTGTCCTCCTTAAGGCTCGTCACGACAAAGTGGTGCGCTTTGGTCAAGTCCACCAGCCGCGGATCCTGGTCGGGATTGACGAGCAGCTGCAGATCTTCGACCGGCATGGTGTCGCCGAAAAACGGGGTGGCACCATCTACCGGTTCTGGCAGCGGAAGGCCAGGCGTGGCTGGTGTGTCAAAGGGGGCTCTGGCGTTGGCCGCGAGGGTGTCCGCGTCATCATCCAGCGACTTGAGCCCCAAATCCGTATTCGCCAGGGTCTTGAAGGCTGTCCCCGAGGTGTCATCCAGTTGCTTGTAGGACTGCATCATCTTCACGAATTGAGCCTGGGCGATCCTGTCGTTGTTCCGTTGGGTTTCGGAGGCCTGGGCTGCGGCCAGGGCAGCAGCTTGTGCCACGGCCGCGGTCTTATCCTCGACAGTATCGGAGGCAAACAGAGAGGTCAGAAGGCTCTGGAACAGGTTCCCGACCAGTGCGGCCCTCATATCTGCTCCCGGCGATCGAGTGGAACCCTTCGGGGACCTGGGCCCTGCCGACTTGCTGTCTGCATAGTACGGACAGTTGCGAGCGTGGATGCCATTGGGTAGGACCGCATTGCAGTAGATACACACGGGCCTGGAAGCGTTTGGAATCGTCTGGGCGGAAAGGTGAACCGTGTTGACCAACAGGCTGGCCAGCAGCATCGAACCCCTCAACGTGCTCAGAAGATGGTTCATCGCGACCTACTTTCCCAACATGACTTCCCACTCGTAGATTTTGTCCTGGGCGCTGCGGGCGTCCTTGGCCTCGGGTTCCAGCAGCAGGTACTGTTTCATGTACGCGATCGCGAGGCGGAACCGATTTAGCTGGGCCGAGAGCAGGGCCATGTTGAAGTAGGCCGCTGGATAGGACAGGGGCTGCAGATCAAGGGCCTTCTGGTAGTGCTCCAGGGCCTGCCCGTAGTTCTTTTGCTGATTGAAGGTGTTGGCCTGAACGATGAATCTCCGCTGTTCTTCCGACACCGGTGGTTTGGTCTTCAGGGCACGGTACTGGGCGACCAGGGCTGCGGACTGGGCAGCCCTCGCTTCGTCCTGTTTCGCGATGCTGCGTTTCATGAAATCGAGATCATCGGCCATCCTCTTGGCATCCGCCAGATCCTTGCTTTCAAATCGAAAGGAAACCTGGTTCTGGAGTTGGATGACATAGGGATAGTCACCCCCCTTGAGCTTGGCGACGGTGATTGGACCATTCAGTATTTCGCTAAAAAGAAAGGCAATACGGGGGCCAAGTTCGATCCTGTCATCCAGGACCGAAACCGTTTTGTAAGGGATGTAATCAAGTTGCTGCTGGTTGTCATATCGGAGCCCGGTGAAGTTATCCTCTTCCACCCCCTCCCTGAGAAGGCGGACGAGTTGGACTAGGTTCTCACGGCGGTTGATGTCGATTTGGGTAAACGCATGACTCCCGAATTTGATGCCGACTGGCCGGGCTCTTCCTCTTAAAAGTGCGGTGAGGTCGTCCCTCACAGACTCCAGCGTGGTGGTTCCCGGCAGAGGTTTTGGGACGTACGGCACGTCCAGGCCACCCTGCTCTCCCCGGGCGGCTTGATTCTGCACCTGAAGTTGCGCACAACCGGAAATCAGGGCGGCCAGCCCGACACTTGCCAGCAGCATGGATATCGGACGAGGCGTCATGATGTCATCCCCTTTCAGTCATGGCATGGGCGCGATCCCGAAGGTGGGTTGGCCATGCGCGGTGCTTCATCGCGCCCTACTTTCCAGACATGATTTCCCATTCGTAGATCTTGTCCTGGGCGCTGCGGGCGTCCTTGGCCTCGGGTTCCAGCAGCAGGTACTGTTTCATGTACGCGATCGCGTGGCGGAACCGATTTAGCTGGGCCGAGAGCAGAGCCATGTTGAAGTAGGCCGCCGGATATGAAAGGGGCTGCAGATCAAGGGCCTTCTGGTAATACTCCAGGGCTTGCCCGTAGTTCTTCTGCTGATTGAAGGCGTTGGCCTGGACGATGAACCGTCGTTGCTCTTCAGAGACTGGTGGTTTGACCTTCAGGGCACGGTACTGGGCGACCAGGGCAGCGGACTGGGCGGCCCTGGTGTCGTCCAGTTTGGCGAAGTGGCGTTTCATGAATTCGAGGTCATCGGCCATTCTTTTCGCATCCGCCAAATCCATGGCGTCAAACCGGAAGGAAAGCTGGTCCTGGAGTTGGATGAGGTAGGGATATTTATTTTCACCCTTCATCCTGGTGACGATGATCGGACCATCCAGGATTTCGCCGAACGGAAAGGACACACGCGGCGCGATTTCAATCCTGTCTGGCAGGACCGAAATCGTCTTGTAGCCGATGAAATTCAGCTTTGCTCCCGGTTGAACGATGCTTCCGGTTGGGGGGTGCTGAAGAAACTCGATCCTATTTCCCCCTTCCAGCAGGGCGAGGAGTTCCTTGTGGTTGGCGTAAATATTGATATCGATCTCGGTGAAGGCATAACTTCCGAATCGGATGCCCACCGGCCTGGCTCTTGCTCTTAAAAGCTCGGCGAGGTCGTCCCTCACATCCTTGAAGGTGGCGGTGCCTGGCATGGGGATTGGGACGTATGCCACAAAGGTGGCGTCCAGACTGTCCTGGGCGGATCGCGGGGATTGGGCCTGAATCTGGGGCTGCACACAGCCGGAAAGCAAAGCGACTAGTCCCGCAAGCACCAGCAGCAACGAATTCGAACGAGACGTCATGATCCTCCCCCAGAATGAATGGTGCGGTGTCATCCCGAAAAGGAGTGCGGCATACCTGGCGGTTCCCTGCCGGGGCGGGTCTAGATGACTAGTCTATCCCTTTCGTACCTGCCAGCGATTTTTTAGGTGACCCTTCCGACTTAACCACAGGCGGGGGTTCGAAGTCCTTTCCGTCGCAGCAGGAATTGGTACCTCCGGTCTCCCCGGAGCCATGCACGCCGGTGCTTGGGATTCAAGATCCGCTTCCAGACTTCTGTCAACAAGCCGCGCTCCTCCGCCCCCGCTAGACTGATCCCATGCTCTCGTCGCTGCGCATCCAGAACCTGGCCCTGGTGGAAGACCTGTCTCTGGACTGGGGGCCGGGCTTCACGGTGCTGACGGGGGAGACCGGCGCGGGCAAGTCGCTGCTGGTGGACGCGCTCTCTCTGCTGGTGGGGGCCCGGGGAGATGGGGAGCTGGTGCGGCACGGGGCCGAGCGGGCCACGGTGGAGGCCGTGGTGGAGGGCCGCTTCGAGGGCTGGCGGGCCTTCCTGGGGGAGCGGGGCCTGCCCGAGGAGCAGCCCGTGGTGCTGCGCCGCGAGGTGGGGCCTGGCCGCAGCCGGGCCTGGATCAATGGCGCCAGCTGCGCCCTGGCGGACCTGCGGGAGGGCGGCCGCCTCTGGATGCGGCTCACCAGCCAGCACGACCACCAGTCGCTCCTCGGCGAAGAACGTCATTTGGCTCTCATCGACGAGGTGCTGGGCATCGAGCCCTCCCTGGATGGGGAGGCTGCCGCGGTGCACGCGGCGGAGGCCGTCCTGAAGGCCCGCCGCCGCAGCCAGGCTGAGCGGGAGCAGCGCCTGGAGCAGCTGGCAGAGACCCTGGCGGACCTCGACAGGCTCGCTCCGAAACCGGGCGAGTGGGCTCAACTGAAGGAAGACCGCGAGCCCCTGCGCCACGCGGTGCATCTGGAGCAGGCCTTCCGGGAGGCGGCGGAAGCCCTGCATGAGGGCCTGCCCAAGGTGGAGCTGGCCCACAAGGCCGTGATGCGTGCTGTGGCCCATTGGCCGGATGCCGTGGCCGAGCAGGATCGCCTGCGCTCCGCGGCCCTGGAACTGGAGGACCTGCTGGCCCTGGCCCTGGATCAGGCCCTGCGCTGGGGGGCCGCCGGGGCGGATCGCATCGAGGCCATGGAGGCCCGGCTGGCCCTGTACGAGCGGCTGGCGCGACGTCAGCGCTGCGAACCTGAAGAGCTCCCGACCCGGCAGCAGGCCCTGAAGGACGAACAGCGCTCCCTCTTGGCGGGCGACGCGCCCATCAAGGAGCTGGAGGCGGCCCTGGCGAAGGCCGCGGAGCGCTACCGGGTTGCGGCGGAAGCCCTCCACGGGAAGCGCAACGCGGCCATCCCCAAGCTGGAAGCCGAGGTGCAGAAGCGCCTGGGCAAGCTGGGCATGAAGGGGGCGCGCCTCCAGCTGCGGCTGGCCCTGGCCGAAGAATCGGGTAGTCCGGTCACGCAGAGCGGCCGCCCCGTGCGCGTGGCCGCCCCGGGCTTTTCGACGCTGGCCATCTGGATCGAGCCCAATCCCGGGGAGGGCTTCCGACCCCTGGCCAAGATCGCTTCCGGCGGAGAACTGAGTCGGCTCATGCTGGCCCTGGTGGGTGCGGGCCTGGTGCTGGGCGCGGGGGTGCGGGACGGCCTGACTCTGGTGCTGGACGAAGTCGACGCAGGCCTGGGCGGCGAGGCGGCCCTGGCCGTGGGCCAGGCCGTGGCCGAGCTGGGGAAGGCCCACCAGGTGCTGGCGGTGACCCACCTGGCCCAAGTGGCGGCCCGGGCGGATCGGCACGGCTGCCTGAGCAAGGAGACCGAAGGCGGGCGCACCCGCAGCGCCCTGGGCTGGGTGGCGGGCGAGGTCCGGAACCGCGAGCTGGCCCGGCTGCTTTCGGGCCAGCCGGACCGGGCGGAAGCGCTGGAGCATGCCCGGGTGCTGCTGGAGGGCTGAGCCGCCTCTCGTGATTCCGAAAAAACAGGGCCGCAAGCGCGGCCCTGTTCGGTGTGAGGATGGCCTCAGCGGGTGAGGGCCAGGTTGTAGGGGACGGTGGTGCTGGAGCCGCTGAAGGCCTTCACCCGGATGTAGAACACCGTCGCGGTGGCGGAGGTGTTCGTGTAGGTGATGCTTTCCGTGGCGGTGGAGCCCAGGCTGCTCTTCAGGGTGGTACCGCTGCTGTTGTAGAGGTAGAGATCGTAGTCCACGCCGGAGGGGCCCGTCATGTTGATGGTGGCGGTGCGGCCGGGGGCGATGTTCACCTTGAAGTAGTCGTTATCGGTGGTGGTGCCCATGTAGCCGACAATCTTGTTGACCGTGTCGCCCACCACGTTGGCGGTGGCCCGGGTGTTGTTGCTTTCCACCTCGTTGAAGGTGGTGCCGGTGGTGGTGTTGCTGGTGCTGAAGCTGACGGCGGTGGAGGAACCGATATTGCCGGCGGCGTCATAGGCCTTGGCCACGAGGCTGTGGGTGCCATTGGCCAGGGCGGTGGAGTCGTAGGTCACGCTGTAGGGGGAGGTGGTGCCGGTACCCACTAGGGCGCCGTCGATGTAGAACTCCACTTTGGTGACGCCGACGTTATCGGTGGCGGTGGCGGACAGGGTGATGACGCCGCTGGTGCCGGATTCGGTGGCGGTGGCGGTGGGGGCGGTGGTATCGGTGCCCGAGGTCCAGGCGGCGCCCACGTTGATGCCGTGGAAGGCGTTCCAGACGGCCTGTTCCTCGGCGCCACCGGCGCCATACAGGTCCTTGGCGGCGCTGATGGCGGCGGCCCGGGCGCCGGCATAGTTGGTGCTGGCGGTCATGTAGACGGTGAGGGCCCGGTACCAGATGCGCGCGGCATGGTCGTTGCCGATGCCGGTCATGCCGCTGGGCAGGTAGGTGGTGCTGGTGTTGCCGGTGGTGGTGGCGCCCTGGCTCAGGAAGTAGAACATGCGGTTGTTGGGGCCGCTGCTGTAGTGAACGTTCAGGTTGCCGAGGGTGGAGGACCAGGCATCGGGGCTCGCCCCGTCCAGGCTGGGCTTGTACATGTAGCGCAGCGGCGTGCTGCTGAGCTGCTCGCCGATGGTCCAGTTGCCGCCGGTGGTGCCGATGGTGGTGCCGCCGCCGCTACGGACGTAGAACTCCACCATGGTGCCGAAGATATCGGAGTTGGATTCATTCAGGCCGCCCGACTCTCCCGAGTAGGTGAGGTTCGCGCTGGTGGCGCAGACGC
Source organism: Holophagaceae bacterium (assembly GCA_025363715.1). Taxonomy (GTDB): domain Bacteria; phylum Acidobacteriota; class Holophagae; order Holophagales; family Holophagaceae; genus Geothrix. The sequence continues at coordinate 6,175 of JANYLR010000109.1, forward strand.
CGTGGCTCAGTTCGTGGCCCGCCACATCCAGGGATTCCAGGGACTTGAAGGAGCTGCCATCGCCGTACGACATGCAGAAGCACTGGTCGAGCCAGAAGGCGTTGTCGAAGCTGGTGGAAAAATGGACGCGGCTGAAGGTGGCCTTGCCGGTGTTGTCGATGCCGTTCCGCCCCAGGACATTCTTGTACATGTCCCAGGTGGCCGCCACGCCGTAGGCGGCGTCCGCAGCCGCGGTCTGCCCGTTGGCATTGGTGGTGCTGCCGCCGGAGATGTAGTTGGTGCCATCGCCCCAGGCATTATCGGCATCGGTGTAGAGGGTGCCGATGAGGGTGGGGGAGCCGGTGCTGGTATTGCCCGTGTGGGCCATGTCGGTGACGGCGTTGCCGCCGAACTGGCCGCCGGTGCCCCGGGTGGTATCCCGCAGCTCATAGGTCGTCCCGGTGAAGTTGGCCTCGATGGCGACCGTCCCGCTGTACTGGGTGGTGGCCGTGCCGGTGGCCCCGGTGGTCTCAAGGCTGTCCCACTGCTTCAGGATGGCCCCCGTGTGGGCATCCACGATGAGGTCGTACTTGGCGAAGTTGTCGGCCTGGTTCAGTAGGATGGTCTGGACGTGGTAGGCGAGCGAGTAGCGCACCACCTGGCGGACCATGTCGGCGGCATTGAGTTCCTGGTCGAGCGGGGCGTGGGCGCGGCGGGCCACGACTTCGACCTCATGGGGAAAGACGACCAGCGTCGCCGTGGGCTCATAGGTGTAGCTCCCCTGGGGGTTGAGATGCTCGTGCACGATGCCCAGGACTTCGCTTGCGCCGAGGGAGGGCATGACGTTGAGGCGAACATTCTTGTGCAGGGCATTCGTCAGAGGCAGCTCGGCATCATGGCGGTCGGTGTGCGTGATGGCATCACCACCCCAGATCCTCACCCCCTTGTAGAGCTGGGCGAAGCGGCCATGGGTTTGGCCGAGCTCGTCCAAAAGGGAATTGCGAAGGCTGAACGCATAATCTGCATCCAGGCCCAGTTGGGAGCGATTGGCGTGCAGGCGGTCCGAGGCCACGTTCACGCGCTGGAGCTCCTGGGGGGAACGAGCCAGCAGGGAACCGGCGGCCAGGGCCGCGGTAACGAAGGAAAGAGCCAAGCGGCCCTTGGTGATTGCCATGGCAACTCCTGTGGAACTGGTGGTGGGGGGGGGACGCACCTGGCCATGGGCGTTCTGCCTGGCCAGTTCCTGGGCTCGGAATTCGACACGCCCAGGAGCGTGAAATGGGAAAGGGAGGGAGAGAGACGCCCAGGATCCCAGTTTTCCGCCTCGTTTTTCCAAGCACTGGATCGTCGATTTTCAGTCAAGCATCTGTATCAACAATAGAATTAATTAATACTGTATTTGATAGACAACCTGTAAGTAAATGAAGGTTTAAAAATACCCTCAACGGGCATTTTCAACCGCTGAACGGGAGGTTCAATTGCCTGGGCGCCCAGGCCACCAAGGTGCCAGAGACGGCGCGAGTTCCCCGGACACTGAAAGTCCTAAGGGGTTTCTCGATCCATGGAAGTGGCGATTGGGAACTCACTTCAACATCAAATGGATTGCCTAAGGCCGTTTGGTGGACTTCTGCCGGACCCGCTTGGGCGGCGCGCTCTTCCCCTTGCGGGGGGCCTGCTTGGCGGCGGGCTTGGGGCCTTCCTTCTTCACTGGACGGGGGCGGGCCTTCACCTTGTCCACCCGCTGGGCCTGGAGGGACTCATTGCTGCGGGAGGGCTTGAGCCCTTCACCCGGATCGAGGATGCGGCGCACGGCAGCCACCTCGGTCGGTTCGCCCTCGCCCTTCTGCTTCTTCTGGATGCTGAGGCGCAGGGGTACGCCCGCCAGGCCGAACTGCTCGCGCAGGCGGTTCTCGAGGTAGCGCACGTAGCTGAAGTGCAGGCCGCGGTCCGTGTTGGCCTTCACCACGAAGCTGGGGGGCCGCACGCCCACCTGAGTCATGAAATAGAGCTTGGGCAACTTGCCGTCGATGGCGTGGGGGCTCATGGCATCCACGGACCCCCGCAGGAACCGGTTCAGCTCGCCCGTGGGGATGCGCCGGGCATGGGCCTCGGCCAGCTCATCGATCATGCCGAAGATCTTGGACACACGCTGCCCAGTCAGGGCTGACAGAAAAATCATCGGAGCGTGGTGCAGGAAGCCCAGGCTTCGGCGGAGATCTTCCTCCGCCCCGTAGATGGTGTGGGCGTCCTTGTCCACCAGGTCCCACTTGTTCACCACGAGGATGACTGCGGCCCCGGCCTCCTGGGCATAACCGGCGATGACCGCGTCCTGATGGGTGGCGCCTTCCACCGCATCCAGCAGCAGCAGGCTCACGTCGGCCCGGGCCATGGCCTGCTTGGCCTTCAGGATGCTGAGCTTCTCCGCGCCTTCATGGGTCTTGCCCTTCTTGCGGATGCCCGCCGTGTCGATGAGGCGATAGACCCTGTCCGCGACATGGATGACCGTATCCACCGTATCGCGGGTGGTGCCGGCCACCTCGCTGACGAGGCTGCGCTCGTAGCCCAGCAGGCGGTTCGCCAGGGAGGACTTGCCGACATTGGGCCGGCCGATGAGAGCGAAGCGCCGCTCGTCGCCGAGCGAGTGGGTTTCCGCCTCCTCGGGGCTGCGGTGAAAGGGCAGGCGGGCGCGGATGGCGGCGATGAGCTCGGGCACCCCGGCGCCGTGGGCGGCAGAGATGGGGAAGGCCTCGTTGAAGCCCAGGCCGTAGAAGCCGCCGTCCGGCGCGCCCCCCTTCATGCCGTCCAGCTTGTTAATGACCAGCAGGAGGGGCTTGCCCATGCGGCGTAGGCGAGCGGCGATCTCTTCATCCCCGGCGGTGAGGCCATCGTGGCCGTCCACCAGCAGGATGGCCACGTGGGCCTCGCTGAGCGCGGCCTCGGCCATGCGGGTGATGCCCTGGGTGATGACGTCGTCGCCCTCGAAGTCGAGGCCGCCGGTGTCCACCAGTTCGAAGACCTCCTCGGCCGCGCCCTCTTCGCCCAGGCAGGTGACCCGGCCGTAGCTGCGGTCCCGGGTCATGCCCGGCAGGTCGTGGACCAGTGCCGCCCGGCTGCGGGTGAGCCGGTTGAAGAGGGTGGACTTGCCCACGTTGGGGCGTCCGCAGAGGGCGACAAGGGGTAGTTTCATGGTTGTTCCAAGCCCTCCAGTCTACCGGACGTAGGCCGAAAGGCGATGGGCGGATATCGGAACAGGGGCTAGAGTGGGAATTCTTCCCTGGAGTGTCCATGATCCGGCCCTGGTCCCTTCTGCTGGTCCCCGCGTTGCTGACCGCCGCCCCCACTCCGAAGAACCTCAGCCCGGAAGGCACCGTGGGCCGGCACATCGAGTTGTTCAATGCCCACGATCTGGAGGGGTTCCTGGCCCTTTTCGCCGACGATTTGGAGGTGGCTGAAGTACCGGCTGGCGGCTCGGCACCCTACGGCAAGGCCCGACTGAGGGAGCTCTACGCGGCACGGTTCAAGGCCAATCCCGATCTGCATGCCTCCGCGGAGGCGCAGATGGTATCGGGCGACTTCGTGATCCAGAAGGAGAAGATCAAGGGGCGGGCGGGGAAGGAGCCCCTCGTGGCCGTCACCATCTACCAGGTGAAGGGCGGGAAGATCGTGCGGATGTGGGGCCTGAGGGATTAAGCCTAGATTACGGGTGCCGTGAGCCATCCCGCGACTGGCCGAGGTTGAAGACGAGGCCGAAGGGGTCGCGGAGATAGCAGCGCGGGACGGCGGGGTCTTCCTCCTCGACCGTGCAGCCCGCCGCCATCAGCTGGCGTTTGCGGGACTGGACATCGGGCACCAGGAACTCGAAGACGGGCCCGTGCCGGGGGCCCTTCTCGACATAAAGGCAAAAGGCGCCTGTCTCGAAGCCGACGAGATCCGGATCCCGGTAGGTGACAGGCAGCCCGCACGTGAACTCGTAGAATTTCAGGGCCTCTTCCCATGCGTCGGTTCGGATGATGACATCGCGTGATGCGTGGAATGGGCTGGCCATGGTGCCTCCAGAGGATCAGGCGAAGCTCAGCTCTCAAGGTAGGTCTTGAGCCGGTCCAAGGCTTCGTCCCACTGCCGGGACAGGCGTTCGAGGTAGACGTGGGCGTCGCCGAGACGCCTCGGCTCGAGTTCCCAGATGCGCTCCCGGCCCTGGCGGCTGCTGCGGACCAGGCCGGCATCGGACAGCACGTCAAGATGCTTGGTGAGGGCCTGCCGGGACACCGCGAACTTGCTGCTGAGGCGCGTGACCGTGAGCGGGCCGCTGGAACAGAGGGCCACGAGCAGGCCGAGCCGCGTCGCGTCTCCAAGGGCGGCGAAGAGCGGGGCGGCGTCTTTCATCCGTGCCGGCGAGAGGGCCTCAGACCGTGACATGGCGTTCGATGTTGGCCATCTGCTGGGCCCAGCCGCCATCGTTCATGCGGAAGGCTTCGTCGCGGCGGTGGGCCGGGAGCTGGTCGAAGCCGGACTCGACCACCTGCAGGAGCGTGCCTCCTTCCACAGGCTCCAGGCGGAACTCCACAAGGGTGGTGGGCTCGGGCGAGTAGTCCACCTTGGGATCGATGGCGTAGGGGTGCCAGCGGAAGGAGAACAGGTGCTCCGCGTCCATGCGTTCGACCTGGACCTCCATCCGGATGTGCTCGTAGCCGGGCCAGGTGATGTTCCCCTTCGTCCAGTGGCCGGGGCGGAAGGGGCTCTCCAGTTTCACCCGAAACCATTCGCCGAACTCACTGGCGTCCGTGAGGGCCTTCCAAACTCGGGACTGGGGCGCGCGGAGGAGGATCTGCTTCTCGATGCGATCTGTGGTCGTGGTGTTCATGGGCAACCTCCAGGTTACATGTTGGGTCGGCTGCGTCTTCGCGCAACCCCTGGGTTGCATTTTTTTGAATCGGTTCTGGGTTCCGCAACCCCGCCGTTCTCCGCCTTTCGTGGCGACCCATCCAGTCAGGGGCTCGGACGCGTCCCCTTCGCCCTGCGGGCTCGAGTCCGCCGCAGCGTCTGCAGCTGCTCCGGCCCTCCACTGGAGGGCCGGAGCGGACGCCGCAGCCTCCGCACTCGCGGGTTCGAGCCCCGTCAGCCCCGCCAACAAAAAGGCCCCCGTTCGGGGGCCTTTTTG
>JANYLR010000025.1 GCA_025363715.1 Holophagaceae bacterium
CAAAGCCCCTCTGGCGCATCGGCGCGCGGACGCGCCAATGCTGTCACCCCTCTGGGGGCGCTGCCGCGCCCCCAGACCCCCGCCACGTGGTGCTCTTGAGCTTTCTGAACGCACCCGTTATTTCGGGCGAGCACCACTAGATCGGCGCGTGCAGCCTGCAGGGATGGAAATCGCAATGCCCGCAGCGGCCCGTGCAAGGCAGGCCGTTGTCATGCGTGTCATGCGACTCGGCTTCCATCGCCAGTCCGATTGGTTGGCGCGCGATGGTGGGGACGGCCTTCGCCAGGCGAACCAGGCCCTCAGGTTCCGGACGGGACTTCCGGGCTTCGTGGCCCTTCCGTTCGTCGCCCCTGATCACCACCACTGCCTCCTCAGGCCTCCGGCCGTTTGAAGCTCTTCGCCACCTTCTGCATGAGCAGCGGGTCGCCCTCGATCTTGATCTTGCCGGTCATGAAGGCCTCCTGGGCGTTCAGCGTTCCGGTGCTCATGGCGACGAAGTCATCGGACTTCGATGTCAGGAGGGTATCACAGGGCTTCAAGAGCCGCGGAAAGACCAAGCAGGCGCCCTTGCGAATGAGGAGGGTATAACCCAGGTCGTCAATCTGATAGCCCACCACGGCCTCCAGGTCGCCGGCCTTCTCCGCATTGAACCGCTCGGGCATGGATTCCAGGAGACCCTGGGCGGGGTTCACGTCCACGTCGAAGTGGGCGGTGTAGGCCGCCACCTGGCTCAGGTCCCCCTTCACGGTGATGGCGCCGCCCAGCAGGGCCGCCACCAGGTTCAGCTTGCCGGCGTTGAGGGCCGCGAAGTCCGCGTCGGAGATGCCCAGGGCCGCGCCACCCTCGACCTCGCCGGGTCGCACCGACAGACCCTCAGGGCTGAAATCAAGCCGGTAGGGTGCGCCCTCCACCTTCACTTCCAGCGTGCCGCTGGCGCCGCCCTTGTAGCGCTTGCGCAAGGTGGCCAGGGCCTTGCCTCCAGGCGTGTCGGGAAAACGGATCTCGGGCTCGGCCGACCAGGTCCGCCAGGCCTTGCGGAGCAAGTTCATGTCGCCCGAGAACCGCAGTTGTCCCCCCAGCAAGGCCGGCCCGGGCTCCGACAGGCCACAGATCAGGGCCCGCACCGCGGCCTCATCCCCGGCCACTTCCGCGCCCTCGCCCCAACTCTCGCTCCCCACGCTCACCTTCATGCCTGCTCCGGCCAGGGCCAGGCGGGCGGTGACCAGGTCCTTCAGGGGCTTCACCGGCCCCCCCTGCTTCTGCGGCTTCTTGAAGAATTTCGGGAATTTCTGCAGCAGGCCCAGATCCCCGGTGCCCTTGAGCTTGCCGGTCATGAAGGCCTGCATGGGATCGAGCTTGCCCTCGTTGAGAGCAATCCAGTCCTCGCCGCCGATCACCACCACCGAGGTGGCGTCCGGCTTGGCTTCGCGCTTCAAGGAGAAGGCACCGTTCTCGATGAGGCAGGTGTAGTCGCCACCGCCCTCACCGGTGACCTGGTAGTAGACGGAGACTGTCAGACCTTGCGCCTTCTCAGGCAGGAAGAGCTCGGGCATGAGCGCGAAAATGCCATCCACCGTCAAAGCCATTGGATCCCCTCGAATGTTGGATCGAGCATGGCCGGGCGTCCGCACTTCGCGCAACGGTTACCGGAGGTCAAGCCGGCGGCCGTTTCCGGCCGCCGGCAAGGCACGGGCTGCTACCTGGCATTCCGGGCGATCACCTTCACGTCCTTGCGGGTGGTGCTGATCTCCAGCGCGGCCGAACCGCTGGGCACGGCATCTTCCGTCCACTGCACGAGGTACCGGGAACCGAAGACCTGGATGGCCTGCCCCAACTGCAGCTCAATGCCGCTGCTCAGGGCGAAGGCGAAGCCTCCCGTGTCGGGGGCAACGGTCCCGATGTGGCCGGTGACGTTCTGACCCGAACCCGCCACGGAGTAGACGGTCACGCCGTCGGCCACGGCCTTGGCTTTCAGCCCGGCCTGGAGGAGGGTCATGTCCCGGTGCGCGAAGGCTGCAGATTCGGCGGGTCCGCCGTTGTCATCCGGCGTGCGCTTGAACTTCTTGGTCATGGCCCGGTTGATCTCCGGGTGGGCCATGTCGTCGGACTCGCAGCGGGAGAAGACGACCACGTGTTTCTGGCCCACCACCGGCGCCACCAGGTCGAGGACGGAGCCAAGGGCATTGGATTCCTTGGTGATGGTGGCGATCAGGCCGCGCACGAACATGGGATTGTCGAAATTGAGGCGGTCGAGGACCTTGATCCCTTTCAGATCATTGGTGCCCTTGGCCCAGCCCGGCGCGCCGGCCTTGAATTGCCCGAGCAAGGCGTTGAGGGCGTCCTGCCCAGGTGCGCCATCCGAGGCATCCGAGAAGGTGGCCTGGAAGCCCATCCCCTGGAGGGTCTCCTTGGGGCTGCCCACGAGGGCTTCGGGAACCAGTTCAGGGATCTTCGCCATGGCCTCGGCCCACAGGCCCCGCCGGGCGGAAAACCCGGGCATCAGCGACTCCAGGGAATCCTTGCCCCGGGCCACGACGAGCACCCGGTCGCCCTCGGGCACCTTGGTGAGGAAATCCGCCGCGGCCAGGAATGCCGCCGCCCGGTAGTTCATGTCCCGGATGGGCTCGAAGACCAGCACCCAGGATTGGGGCGCGTCGGCGGTCTGCGCAGGGCTCTTCACCTGAGTCAGGGGCCGAACCTTGCCTTCCACCTTCACCCGGAACTCCTCGGGCTTCAGGTCCCCCACCATGGTGCCCCGGGCATCCAGGGCCAGCACCCAGGCCTGGGTTTTCGGCTGCGAGGGTTGACCGGCCATCAGGCCTGCTCCAAGGATCAATCCAATGCACCAGCGGTGAATCATGCGCGGCTCCTTGTTTGTGGATGATTGGATCCCCATTTCACCACGAGCTGGATCGGCCTCAAAGGCCCAAGTGGTTCATCCCTCCCGTCAGTCTTTGTCCTGAACAGAGGTGGGCGGCCGTCTCGGCAAAGTTCCCCCAAGATTCCTGGCCTCAGCATGGCCGCAGTCGCCACAATCGTTTCATGCGCATCGCTGCCATCGACGTCGGTTCAAACTCCATCCACATGGTGGTGGTAGAGGCGGAACCCACGGGCGGGCAGCAGGTGCTGGCGCGGGAGAAGGCCATGGTCCGGCTGGCCCGGGGCGAGGCGAACTCCGGCGAGATCGGCCCAGAGGCCTTCCGAGCCGGGCTGGAAGCCCTGGCCGGGATGGCGAAAACCATCCGGGATTTCGGCTGCGACACCCTCATGGCCTGCGGCACGGCGGCGCTGCGCGACGCGAACAACGCCCAGGCCTTCGTCATGGAGGCCGAAGCCCTGGGCATCCCCATCCAGGTGATCTCGGGGGAGGAGGAGGCCCGGCTCATCTACCAGGCCGTGTCCCACGCCATTCCCTTTCCTCCAGAGCCCGTGACCCTCATCGACATCGGGGGCGGCAGCACGGAGCTGACCTGGGTGCAGGGCGGGCGCGTGGCCGCCAGCATCTCCCTGCCCTGGGGCCTGCAGCGGCTGGCGGATGCCGCCCAGACGGCCAACCCGCCCACGGCCCACGACCTCAAGCGGCTGCGGAAGATGATCCGGCGCATCCTCAAGAAGGCCCGGAAGGACCTGCCCTCGGAGCTGCCCGAACCCAAGCTGATCCTGGGCACTTCGGGCACCCTGGAAGACCTGGCCAAGGGCGCGGCGGCGGGCCATGCCTTCACGGTCGAGCAGCTGCGGGAATTCACCCTGAAGCTCTGGCGAGCGGACGCCAATGAGCGCGTGGAGCGCCTGGGCGTGGATCCCAAGCGGGCCGAGGTGCTCCATGTGGGCGCCATCTGGGCCCTGTCGCTCATGGAGTGGCTGGGCACGCCACCCCTGCGGCACCTGCCCGTGGGCCTGCGGGAGGGCATGATCTGGGAGGCCCTCAAGCACGGCGGCGCTGCCATACCGCCCCTGGCGGACCGCCGGCGGGCCTCCATCGAACAGCTGGCGGCCCGGCTGGATCCCGATCCGGGCCACAGCCGTCAGGTGGCGAAGCTGGCCGATGAGCTCTTCGTCTCCCTCCAGCCCCACTTCGAGCTGGGCGACACCGAGCGCCAGTGGCTGGCCTTCGCGGCGCGGCTCCACGACATCGGTTTCTCCATTGCCGGGAAGGGCCACCACAAGCACGGCGAATACCTGATCCGGAATGCGGCCTTGCCCGGCTTCTGGCCCGAGGAGGTGGACCTGCTGGCCCAGGTGGTGCGCTTCCACCGGGGCAAGCCCCCCCATCACGCCAAGCACGAGGCCTTCCGCGCCCTGGCACCCTGGCATCGGCAGGTGGTCCGCAAGCTCGCCGCGATCCTGCGCGGGGCCGATGCCCTGGATCGGCGGCGCCGCCAGGCCGTGCGCCATCTGGCTCTGGACATCGATGACCAGCGGCTGCGCGTGATCCTGGATGCCTCCGGCGACGTGGACCTGGAAATGGAGGCTTTCCTCGACAAAGGCGCCCTCCTGGGAACCCTGCTGGACCGCCGGATCGAAGTCACCGTACTCTAGTAGCTCATGACTCTCGACGAACTCATCAACGACTGGAACGGCCTTCCCTCGAAGGACGCCCGGATTCCCCTGCTGAACGACGAGACCCTGCGGGACGGACTGCAGAGCCCCTCGGTCCGGGATCCCGACATCTCCGCCAAGCGCGACCTCACCCACCGGCTGGCCCGCCTGGGCGTGGATGCCGTCAATCTGGGCATGCCCGGCGCGGGCCCCAAGGCCCTGGCCGCCGTGCGGGCCCTGGTGGTCGAGATCCGCGATCATCGCCTGCCCATTGCCCCCAACGTGGCTGTGCGCACCCTGGAAGCGGACTTGATCCAGGTGGCCGAGATCCAGCAGCGCTCCGGCATGCCTCTGGAGGCGGGGGCCTTCCTGGGCTCCAGCCCCATCCGCATGGACGTGGAGGGTTGGGACCTGGCCTTCCTCGTGGCCACGGCCCGCAAAGCCGTCGCCTTCTGCCACCGCCACGAGGTCCCGGTGATGATGGTGACCGAGGACACCACCCGCGCCCGGCCCGAGGTGCTCAAGGCCATCTACGGGGCAGCCCTGGACGAGGGGGCCCACGCCATTTGCCTGTCGGATACCTGCGGCCATGCGACCCCCGATGGCGTGCGGCGGCTGGTGCAGTTCATCAAGGAAGACGTGGTGCAGGACCGCTCCGTGCGCATCGACTGGCATGGCCACAATGACCGGGGCCTGGGCGTGGCCAATGCCATCGCCGCCTTCGAGGCTGGCGCCGACCGCCTCCACGGCAGCATCCTGGGCATCGGCGAGCGCTGTGGCAACGTGGCCCTGGACCAGCTCATGATCAACCTCCACCTCATGGGCTTCCCCAAGGGCGACCTTTCGGATCTGCCGGCCCTGGCGGAGCTGGTGGCCGAGCTATGCGACGTGAAGATCCCCGCCAACTACCCGGTCCTGGGCCGGGATGCCTTCCGCACCGGCACCGGCGTCCATGCCGCCGCCATCGTCAAGGCCCTGCACCGGGGCGATGTGGAACTGGCCGATGCCGTCTACTCCGGCGTTCCCGCCGCCCTGGTGGGCCGCCGCCAGGAAATCGAGATCGGCCCCCTGGCGGGCCACAGCAACGTCGTCTACTGGCTGGAAATGAACGGCTACGACCCCAATCCCGACCGGGTGGACCGCATCCTCCGGGTGGCCAAGAACAGCACGAGGATTCTCAGCGAACCCGAGATCAGGGCCGTGCTGTGATCACGCCAACCCGGTGATCTCCCCCGCACTTAAGCGCCGGATCCCTCCTGCCATGGCCACCTTCAGCCGCCCGTCCGGCTCCCAGCCCAGACAGGTGCCCTGGCCCTCCTCCCAGCACAGGGCCGAGCCGATATCGGGCCATCGGAAGAGGGGCTGAATTTCCTGCTCCAAATTTTTCCAAAATTTGGAGATAAGTACTGCCAGTTCGGCCGTTGGGGGAGTCGGCAATTCCATATCTTTCAGGCTGGCAGGGGGGAAGGCGCGACCGGGAATCCCGGGGGCCGAGGTGAGGTTCACCCCCAGGCCCAGGAGCAGTCGGCCGCCGATCTGCTCGCCGATGATGCCGCCCAGCTTTACCAGGCGTCCTTCCTTCCAGGCCACGAGGTCATTGGGCCACTTGAGGCCCAGGACCTTGCCTTCGGGATCCAGCACCCTCGCCACGGCGGCCATGGCCCGCTGGAGCACCAACCCAGGGGCGACGCCATCCGGAGATGGCAGGGCTGCGGACATCCACAGGCCCGACCCGGGCGCACTTTCCCAGCGGTTGCCCTGACGGCCCCGGCCTTGGCTTTGGCCATCCGCCACCACGACGCAGAACCCCAGGTAAGGGTTCCGCCGCAGGAAATCCTGGGTGGAATCCACCCGGGCCAGCCGGATGAGCGGCAGGTCCATGGGCTTACTTCCTTGTTCCAACCTGGTTACGGAACCAGAGGATGCGCAGGCCATCCAGGGTGAGATCCTGGGCGATGTGCTTGATGTGCTTGGTGTGGGGGGCGATGACCCGGGCCAGGCCCCCGGTGGCGGCCACCTTGGCTTCCGGGCACTCCACCAGCAGCCGGTCCAGGATGCCATCCACCATGCCCACGTAGCCGTAGAAGATGCCGGACTGCATGGCCTGGACGGTGTTGCGGCCCACCAGGCGCTCGGGCTCGGCGATCTCCACTCGCGGCAGGCGGCTGGCCCGCTGGAACAGGGCATCGGCGCTGATCTTAAGGCCCGGGCAGATCAGGCCACCCAGGTATTCCTTCTTGGCGTTGACCACGTCGAAGGTGGTGGCTGTGCCGAAATCCACCACGATAAGGGGCGCCCCGAACATCTCGATGCCTGCCACGGCGTTGACCAGGCGGTCCGCGCCCAGCTCCGAGGGGTTGTCGATGAGCACCTTCACGCCGGTCTTGACGCCGGGCTCCACGTAGAAGGCCTCTACCCCGAAGAAGGTCTTGGCCAGGCTCATGAGCACGGGATGCAGGGGCGGCACCACACAGGAGATGGCCACGTGCTTGATCTGGCTGGGCTCGATGCCCTGGTGGCGCATGAGGGCCAGGACCGAGAGGCCATACTCATCCACGGTGCGCTCGCGGCCGGTGGCCAGGCGCCAGGAACAAACCAGGGGCGAATCCGGCCCCTTGGCGAGGTCGAAGATCCCCAGCACCACGTTGGTATTGCCCACATCCACGGCCAGCAGAAGACTCATGTCCACTCCGAATCCTCCAGGATCGCCGGAGGTGGTCTGTGATGCCAGCCCCCTTGTGATCTCTAGGCTGGCCGCCCTGGTTAGCCTGGATGTAACTTCTGGAGTCCCCCATGCCCCGCACCATGATCGAGCCCTTCCGCATCAAGTCCGTCGAGCCCATCCGCATGACCAATGCCCAGGAACGCATGGAGATGCTGGAAAAGGCCAAATTGAACGTGTTCAAGCTGCGGGCCGAGGATGTGTTGCTGGACTGGCTGACGGACTCAGGCACCGGGGCTATGAGCTCCGCCCAGTGGGGCGCCATCATGGTGGGCGACGAAAGCTACGCCGGGGCCAAGAGCTTCTTCCGCCTGGAGGCGGTGCTGCAGGACATCACGGGGATGGAACACTTCATCCCCACCCACCAGGGCCGGGCCGCGGAAAAGGTGCTGTTCAGCGCCGTCTGCAAGCGGGGTGACCTGGTGCCCAACAACTGCCACTTCGATACCACTCGGGCCAACCTCGAGTTCAACGGGGTGGAAGCCGTCGATCTGGTGATCCCCGAGGGCCTGCAGCCCAGCCTGATCCATCCCTTCAAGGGCAACATCGACCTGGCCCGGGTTGAGGCAGTACTCAAGCAGGAGGGCGACCGCATCCCCTTCGGCATGATCACGGTCACCAACAACACCGGCGGTGGCCAGCCGGTCTCCATGGCCAATATCCGCGCCTATGCCAAGCTCCTCAAGCAGCACGGCAAGCCCTTCATCATGGACGTGTGCCGCTTCGCGGAGAACGCCATGTTCATCAAGCTCCGCGAGGACGGCTACCAGGACACCCCCATCCGCGCCATCTGCCAGGAGATATTCAGCTACGCGGACGGCTGCACCATGAGCGCTAAGAAGGACGGCATGGTGAACATCGGCGGCTTCATCATGCTGCGCAGCGACGAGTGGCTCGATCCCGTCCGCAACATGCTCATCCTCACCGAAGGCTTCCCCACCTACGGTGGCCTGGCGGGGCGCGATCTGGAGGCCCTGGCCGTGGGCCTGGAGGAGGGCATGCAGGAGGATTACCTCCGCTACCGCCTGCGCACCGCCGAGTACCTGGGCGAGAAGCTGGAGGCCGCTGGCGTGGGCTTCGTGAAACCCACGGGCGGCCATGCGGTCTACATCGACGCCAAGACCGTGCTGCCGACCATGCCCATGGAACACTACCCAGCCTGGGCCCTCTGCAATGCCCTCTACCTGGAGGGTGGCATCCGGGGCGTGGAGATCGGCTCCGTCATGTTCGGCAAGCGGCTGGAGGACGGCACCGAGACCTTCCACAGCATGGAGCTGGTGCGCCTGGCCTTCCCCCGTCGCATGTACACCCAGAGCCACTTCGACTTCGCGGCCGAGGTCATCGCCGAGGTGAAAGCCAAGGCGAAGGAGATCCGCGGCGTGAAGATCGTCAAGCAGAGCAAGTACCTGCGGCACTTCACGGCGGAGATGGCCTGGGTCTGATTTAGATCATTAACCACCAAGACCACGAAGACCACGAAGGAAACACCCTCTTTCTTCGTGGTCTTCTCGGCATCGTCTTTGCCGATGCGCGAGACAAAATGACTGCTCCTGTCTTCGTGGTGAATCTTTTGTTTGTAGGATGATCGGGACGATCTACACGGGAGCTCCGATGACCTCCGAGATGCTCGAAGCCCTCTTCGCCCGCCAGCAGGGGGCCCGTTGGCGGGTGGCGGCCACTTCCGCCGACCAGCGCCGGGCCAAGCTCCTGGCCCTCCTGGAGGCCCTCATGGCCCGCCGGGAAGAGGCCCAGGCGGCGCTGGCGGCGGACTTCCGCAAGGCCCCGGCGGAAACCGACCTCTCAGAAATCTACCCGGTGGTCTGTGAGCTGAAGGATGCCCTCCGCCACCTGCCCCGCTGGATGAAGCCCCGGAAGGTGGCCGCGCCCATCGCCCTCTTCGGCAGCGCCAGCCGCATCGTCCACGAGCCCAAGGGCGTGGTGCTCATCATCAGCCCCTGGAACTACCCCATCTACCTCAGCCTGGGCCCCCTGGTCTCGGCCCTGGCCGCCGGAAACTGCGCGATCCTCAAGCCCTCGGAGTTCACGCCCCACACCACCGCCTTCCTACGGAAGCTGCTGGCGGGGCTCTTCCCCGAGGAGGAAGTGGCCCTGGTGGAAGGGGATGCCGAGACCGCTCAGGCCCTGCTGGCCCTGCCCTTCGACCATGTCTTCTTCACCGGGAGCCCAACCGTGGGCAAGGCCGTGATGAAGGCAGCCGCCGAGCACCTGACCTCCGTGACCCTGGAACTGGGCGGCAAGTCACCCGTGGTGGTGGACGCCGACGCCAACCTGCGGGAGGCCGCCCGCAAGATCGCCTGGGGCAAGGGGCTCAACGCGGGCCAGACCTGCGTGGCGCCAGACTATGTGCTCGTCCACGAGCGGGTCCACGACGCCCTCCTGGAGGAGCTGAAGCGGGCCTTCGAGGCAGCCTACGGCGCCAGTTCCGAGGCCCGCCGGACCAGTCCCGACCTGGCTCGCATCATCAATGACCGGCACTTCGCCCGGCTCCAGGCCTTGCTGAGTGGCTCCTCCGCCCAGGTAGCCTTCGGTGGTGAAACGGATCCGGAGTCCCGCTACATCAGCCCGACCGTGCTCACGGAAGTGGATGCCGCCTCGCCCCTCATGCAGGAGGAGATCTTCGGCCCTCTGCTGCCGATGTTGAAGGTGCCGGACCTGGACGCCGCCATGGCCTTCGTGAACGCCCGGCCCAAGCCCCTGGCGCTCTATGTGTTCAGCGGCAGCCGCTCCCGGGCCGGGGCACTCATCGCCCGTACCACGGCCGGTGGCGGCTGCATCAACGACACGGTGCTGCACTTCATCCACACGGGCCTGCCCACGGGAGGCGTGAACACCTCGGGCTTCGGCAAGGCTCATGGCATCCACGGCTTCGAGGCCTTCTCCAACACCCGGGGCATCCTGCGCCAGCGCACCCGCTTCTCGGGCATCCAGCTCATGTACCCGCCCTACACGGCCTTCGCCCGCCGGATGATCGACCTCACCTTGAAATACTTCTAAGGCCGCCCGCCGGGAATTCACCCATCTCCGTGCGCCTGCGCAACTGTCACAGCCATTCCATCCTCAGTACGGTTTCTCGCCTGGCTGAATGAGGATTGAAGGCGCATAGACCCCATTGATGGTCGTGCCTCCGTTGTGGATCGCGGGGAACATGGGCTGCATGCTCTGTGGAAAGCCAAGCGTGGGCTTCGTGAGTGTGTCGAGGCGGGCGAGATCTTCAGTCGTCAGCTTCACGCCGAGCGCCTTCACATTGTCTTCCAGCTGCGCCAGTCGCCGGGCGCCAATGATCGTCGAGGTCACCCCCGGCTGCACCTGCACCCACGCGAGCGCCACGGCCGCCACAGTGCTGTCGTGGGCCTCGGCGATGACTCCCAGCTCGTCGACGAGTGCGTAGGTCTTCTCGTTGAGCGCCGAGGCGATGTAGGCGCCACGATCGGCCTTCACCTGGCCTGCGTTCTCGCGCGTGTACTTGCCGCTGAGCGCACCCATCTTGAGTGGGCTCCAGGGTGTGATGCCCAGGCCGAACTCGCTCGCCATCGGCACGAGCTCCTGCTCGACGGATCGCTCAAGCAGAGAATATTCGATCTGCAGTCCGATGAACGACGACCAGCCGCGGAAGCGCGCGGTCACATTGGCCTGGGCGACCTTCCACGCCGGGGTGTCCGACACGCCGAGGTAGCGCACCTTCCCGGCGCGCACGAGATCATCGAGCGCGGCCATCGTTTCGTCGATGGGGGTGTGGATGTCCCAGTTGTGGAGCCAGTAGAGGTCGATGTAGTCGGTCTGCAGGCGGCGCAGCGAGTTCTCGCATGCGGCGACGATCGATTTCCTCCCCGAACCGCCCGCGTTCGGATCGCCGGGATAGAGGTTGCTGCTGAACTTCGTCGCGATGACGAGGCGGTCGCGCTTCGAGGCGTCCCGGCCGACATGATCGCCGATGATCTTCTCGGAGTGGCCCTTCGTGTAGCCGTTCGCGGTGTCGATGAAGTTGCCACCGAGGTCGATGAAGCGGTCCATGATCTGCCGGGATTCTTCGACGCTCGAGCCCCAGCCATGCTCTTCACCGAAGGTCATGGCGCCGAGGCACAGGGGACTCACGCGCAGGCCGGAACGGCCGAGGGTCACATACTGGTCGAGGCTCATCGGGTTCTTCTCCAGGTTGGGATCGTTGGGTCCACGGGATGGTTCGTTCTGTATGAAAGCTTCCAGCGCATGCAGAAATTCAGACACAGCGGGCCAGGTGCCACGACTGGTTTGGAGGGGTCAGGAGCTTGGCAGTGCAGGCTCTATTGGAGCAAGGGCACCCCCCTTCGCGTTAGAACGAACCTGCCAATTACTTGCACGATCCTGCCAATTTATCCTTAAATCGGCATGTGACAGTGAAGCAGAATCGTTCGACAATACGAGAATGACCTCAGCTTCACTGGACGAGTTGCGAGCATTGATCAAGCGGCATGCCGGGCCGGATACCAGGCCGCTACGGGTGATGCCTGCCATCTATCTCGGCATCGAGCCTGAGCCCACCCCGCCGTGTCAGGTCGTCATCGAACCCGTCCTTTCGCTGGTTGCCCAGGGCGCCAAACGGGTCGAGGTCGGAAAGCAGGCCTTCGACTACCGTGCCGGCCAGTTCCTCGTCGTATCCGTCGATCTGCCGGTTGATGCCCATGTCGTCGAGGCGACCCCCGAGCTTCCCTATCTTGGCTTTGGCATGGCGCTGCGACCGGAGGCCATCGCCAGCCTGTTGCTGGAAGCAGGCAGCGCACGAACGGTTGGCGACGGCCGGCCCGGCATCGCCGTCAGTGATCTGTCCAGCGACCTCGTGGACCCCATCGTACGCCTGCTTCGCCTCCTGGATCGGCCCTCGGATGTACCCGTCCTCGCCGCCTCTCTCGAACGCGAAATCCTGTGGCGCCTGATCAATGGCCCGCAGGGCGCGACGGTTCGCCAGATCGGCCTGGCCGATAGCCGTATGTCACAAATCGGGCGGGCGATTCGCTGGCTACGCAGCCATTTCGCCGAAACGGTCCGGATCGAGGACCTTGCGGACACCGCCGGCATGAGCATCACCTCGCTGCACCGGCATTTCCGCAGCATCACCTCGATGACCCCGATCCAGTACCAGAAGCAGCTTCGACTCCAGGCGGCGCGCGCCCGCCTGATGGCGACCCGAGAGGATGTCTCCGAAGTCGGTTTCGCCGTCGGCTATGACAGCCCATCCCAGTTCAGTCGGGAGTACCGCCGGATGTTCGGCAAGCCGCCCAGCCGCGACGGTGCGGACTTGAGAGCCAATCCGTCCCCAGCCGGCATCGCATCCCGTCTCGTCTAGAGAAGGCTTAGCGCTGGGCCTCTTCCAGGGCCCCCTGGACCCCCTCCCAGTCGCTCATGGCGTAGGCCAGATCCGCCTCCAGCGATTTCTGGGCATCCAGCTTCCCGTTGAAGGCCTGCCAGTCGGAGGGATCCATGGTGGCCATGTCCTTCTGCAGCTCCGCCAGCTTGGCTTCCAGCTCTGCGACCCGGGCCTCCGCCTCGGCCACCTGTTTTTCATAGCGCTTGATGGCCCGCTGCTTGTCCTTGTCGATGGGGGCGGGCTTCGCAGAAGGGCTCGACGGCTTCGCCGCCGAGTGGGGTTTCGCCTGCGGCGAAGCGGACTTTTGGGAGGCCGGCGGGGGCTTGCTGCCGGCTTCGTCTTCTTGGCCGAGATCCAGATCCACCCAGGCCTGGTGGTCCTCGTAGCCGCCTTCGCGGAACTCGGCCTTGCCTTCGTGGATGCGCAGCAGGGAATCCGCCACGCGGCCCAACAGGTAGCGGTCGTGGGTCACCACGATGGCCGCGCCGGTGAAGCTGAGGATGGTGTCCTCCATGGCCTCCATGCTGGGGATGTCCATGTGGTTGGTGGGCTCATCCAGCAGCAGCAGGTTCACGCCGTTGCGGATCAGGGTGGCGATGCTGAGGCGCGCCCGCTCGCCCCCGGAGAGGGCCGTGACGGGTTTGTCCACCTCGTCGCCGCGGAACTGGAACTTGGCCAGGAAGCCCAGCACGTCCTGCTTCACGGCCTGGGGTGTCACGCCATGGATCTGCTGGTACACCGTGTTGCGGGGATCCAGGTTCCGGTGGTGCTGGTCAAAGTAGCCCACCTTCACCTGGCTGCCGAGGCGGGCCTGGCCCGTGATGAAGGGGATCTCCTCGGAGATGGCCTTCAGCAGCGTGGATTTGCCGGTGCCGTTGAGGCCCACGATGCCCATCTTCTGGCCCCGCTTGAGCTGAAGCTGCTCCAGGGGGGCGTAAAGCGGCTGCCCGCCCCAGCCCACGCTGGCCTTCTCAAGCACCAGCGCGACATCACCGCTGCGCTGGGTCTCGGGAAAGCTGAATTTCACCTTGCGACGATCCTGCAGGGGTTTCTGGATGCGGTTCAGCTTGGAGAGGTGAGTCCGGCGGCCCCGGGCCTGCTTGGTGTTTTGGCCCGCGATATTGCGGCGGATGTATTCTTCCTGGTTCTTGATGTAGGCCTGCTGCTGCTCGAAGTGCCGCTCCAGCAGCTCCAGTTCCTGCTCCTTCTTCTCCATGAACTCCGAATAGTTGCCTTCGTAGCTGCGCGAACGACCCTGTTCAAGCTCCAGGATCTCAGTGGCGATCTTGTCCAGGAAGTAGCGGTCATGGCTGATGATGGCCACGGTGGCGTCGGTGTCCTGGATGAATCCCTCTAGCCAGCGCAGGCTAGGCAGGTCCAGGTGGTTGGTGGGCTCGTCCAGCAGCAGCAGATCCAGGCCCTGGAGGATGGCTTTGGCCAGCATCACGCGGCATTTCTGGCCGCCGGACAGGGTCTCCACCGAGCGTTCGAAATCGGCGGCGCTGAAGCCCAGGGACTGCAGGATGCTCTCGGCGCGGGCGCGGATGCTGAAGCCGTCCAGGTGCTCGAAGGCCTCGGTGATCTTCTGATAGCGGTCCATGATCTCGGAGAGGTCGCCGCTGGCCTCGCCCATGCGGTGCTCCAGCTCGCGCATCTCGTGTTGCAGGCGTTCCACATCGCCGAAGGCCGCCAGGGCTTCTTCCAGCACGCTTCCATCGGTCTCGGGCACCAGGTCCTGGGCATAGTGGCCCATGCGGATGCCCCGCTCCTTCGTGGGTCGCACGACGGTGCCTGCATCGGCCTCCAGTTGGCCCAGCAGCAGCTTGAACACCGTACTTTTGCCCGCGCCGTTGCGGCCGATGACGCCCCAGCACTCACCCTCCTGGATGGCCCAGGTGACATCCTTCAGCACCTCCTGGGGACCGAAGCGAAGATCGACGTGGTTGAGGGATGCGAGCATGAGCGGAGATCAGCTTTCAGCAAGAAGGCCACCTTGCGGTGGCCTTCTGTTTGGTGGAGCCAATCGGGATCGAACCGACGACCTCTTGCATGCCATGCAAGCGCTCTCCCAGCTGAGCTATGGCCCCATTCGGGAAGAATCAGTATCCCACCCCTTTCCAGCTTCCGCAAGCCTGGATCAGCGGGGCGCAAGCCGGAGCCGCTGGCCTGCCTGGATGCGCTCCCCCTTCAGTTGATTCCAAGCCTTGAGATCCGCTGGGCTCAGGCTGTACTTGCGGGCAATGGCGGCAAGGGTCTCACCCTTCTTGACCCGATGGCTGGTAGCGGGTGCAACTTTGGCTTCGGCGCCATGGCCAGGTAGGCGCACCTCATCCCCCGGATGCAACGCCTTGGCGACCTCTGGATTCAGGCGAATCAATTCGCCAAGGGACACCTTGTGAAGCCGGGCCAGCTTGGCCAGTGTGTCTCCCTGCTTCGCGCGCAAGAGGGTCAGCGCAGGAGAAGCAGTCTCGGGATTGGTGGTCGCCCGGGCGGGCGCAACCACGGCTACCGTTGGCTCCTTGGGAAGAGCTGGAGCCGGCGGGCCACCGACCGTCACCGGAGGCGGTAATTCGGCCCTGGTCGGGGTATCCGAGGGAGCGTCCACCTCCCGGGGTGTGGTTGGGAGTGGCGCCAGGGGGCGGTCCCCGAGGGCCTTGACGCGGCCGGTGCCGGAGCCAATATCCCGTTCCTCCAACCCGATGGCGGGAGGAGGAGGCACCAGCAGGCGCTGGCCTGGGCGGAACTGTTTCAAGGTGAGATCGTTGGCGGCGAGCAGATCCTCCGGATTCAGCTTGAAACGCTTGGCCACCTTGGCCAGGGTGTCGCCCTTCCGAACCGTGTAGGAGTTGAAGTCCAGCCGCTTGGTGGCGGGCATGTGGGCCAGCTGCCGGAGGCAGTCCAGGGCCTTGCCCGGGGGGACCCGCAGCTGATACGTACCGGGGGGTGTTGAACCCCTGAGCAGCTCAGGGTTCAGGGCCTTCAGCGTCGTGGCATCGGTACCGGCACAGCGGGCCAGCACCGTGAGGCTGGTCATGCTGGACACGGTGACAGTCTCGTAGGCGTAGGGGACGAGGGGGACGATGCGGAGGCCATAGCGCTCCGGGTTCCGGCCCACCAGGATGGCGGCGCAGAGCTCGGGGATGTAGTTCTTCGTTTCGGTCCGCAGCCAGCGGGACCGGCTCAGATCCCAGAAATTCCGCGTGCCGACATTCTGAATCGCCCGCTCCAGGGTCAGGGGACCTGCGTTGTAGCTGGAGGCGGCCAGGTACCAGTCGCCGCTGATCTCGTAAAGCCGCTTGAGGTACCGGGCCGCGGCCCGGGTTGCCTTCATGGGATCCCGGCGCTCTTCCACCCAGGCATTGCCATTGAGTCCATAGATTCGGCCGGTGGAGCGGATGAACTGCCACATGCCCACGGCCTTGGCGCGGCTCTTGGCCTCGTTGCGGAAGCCCGATTCGATGACGGCGAGAAAGGCCAGGTCCGAGGGCACGCCTTCCTCGGCGAAGACCTGTCGGATCATGGGCATGTACATGGACGCCCGGCCCAGGGCGTTCTCCATGAAGCCCCGCTTGGTGGTGCTGAACAGGCTCACCCAGGTGAGCACCTTGTCGTTCAAGTCGATCGGGTAGTCGTAGGTGGTGCCCTGCTCCGCCGAACGCACCAGTTCGAGCTCGGCCCGGAGTTCATCGCCGCTGATGGACACGACTTCATCCGGGGCCTTCAGGCCCGGTTCGGTCTCGGGCGTGGTTTCCTCAGTGAGCTGCTCCTGCACTTCCTTCAGGCGCTGCAGAAGCCCCTGGACTTCGGCCTGCTTGAGCAGTTCGAGAGACCAGTCGGCGGTGAGGACATCAGCCTCTTCGCAACGGGCTGCGGCCCGCTCCTCCTCATCGGCTTCCAGGGCGATCTCTGCCGCCTCCACCAGGGCCCGCAGCTGCTGAATGCGTGTGGTGTCGGATCCGGCGGCTCGCGCCGGGGCAACAACGACCTGGGTCTGGGGGGCCGACGCCGGCGCTTGTGCCGATGCCGTCCCCCAGAGGAGGGTGGCCAGCAGCAGGACCTGCAAACTAGTGGCTTTCCGCGCTCACCAGGGCCTCATAGGCCTTGGTGTCCAGCAGGCCGGCGAGGTCTCCCGTCAGCTTGATCTTCACCATCCAGCCCTTGCCGTAGGGATCTTCGTTCACCGCTTCCGGGTGGTCGCCGAGGGAACCGTTCACCTCGAGCACCTCGCCAGCCGCGGGCATGTTCAGCTCGGAAACCGTCTTCACGGATTCCACAGTTCCGAACTCCTCGCCCTGCCCGAAGGCTTCGCCAACCTCTGGCAGGTCCACGAAGACCACGTCGCCCAGGGCATCCTGCGCGTACTGGGTGATGCCGATCAGGGCGGTACCGTCGCCCGCGGGCTTCAGCCATTCGTGGTCCTTGGTGTACTTCAGATCAGCGGGAAACATGGATCCTCCAGGCTGGGGATTGGGTTGCAAAGGTTTGGAACGGCTTATTTCTGCCACTTGTAGAAGGGGGTGGGAATGATCTCGGCGTCCACGGCCCGGCCCCGGATCTCGATCGAGATACGCCCGCCGACCTTGGCCAGCTCCGTGGGCACGTAGGCCAGGCCCAGGTTGATGCCGCAGGTGGGCGAAGGTGCCGCGCTGGTGACGAAGCCGATGGGCTTCCCGTCCCGCACCACGGGCATGTGGTCCCGGGCGATATCGCGCTTCTCCAGGGTCTTGAAACCCACGAGCTTCCGCGGGGCAGGAGCGGCCTTGGCGGCCACCAGGGCGTCGCGGCCGATGAAATCGCCCTTGTCGAGCTTCACGATCCAGCCCAGCCCGGCTTCCAGCGCATGGATGCTGTCGTCGATTTCGTGACCGTAGAGGGCCATCTTGCACTCCAGACGCAGCGTGTTGCGGCAGCCCAGACCTGCGGGGATGAGTCCCTTGGGGGTCCCGGCCGCCATCACGGCATTCCAGACCTTCTCCGCATCGCCGGCCGGGCAGTAGAGTTCGAACCCGTCCTCGCCGGTATAGCCCGTGCGGCTGATGAGGCACTGGACTCCGGCTACTTCGCCGTGGGTGAAGAAGTAGTAGCCGATAGGCTCAAGCGGAGTCTTGGTCAGGGGCTGGAGGATGCTGAGGGAAAGCGGCCCCTGGAGGGCGATCTGGCCTGTGGCCGGGCTTTCGTTCACCACCGTGCAGTCGTATCCAGGAGCGTGGTGCTGCACCCAGGCGAAATCCTTATCGGAGTTGCCCGCATTCACCACCAGGAGGAACTCTTCTTCGCCCTCGCGGTAGACGAGCAGATCGTCCACGAAGGTCCCATTCTCGTACAGGAAGGCCGTGTAGTGGACCTGCCCGATGGCTAGCTTCGACACGGCATTGGGGGTCAGGTGTTCCACCAGAGCCAGGGCCCCGGGGCCCTTCACGCGGACCTCGCCCATGTGGCTCACATCGAAAAGCCCGGCCTTGGTGCGGACCGCCTCATGCTCCGCGAGAATCCCGGCCGGGTACTGCACCGGCATGTCCCAGCCGCCAAAATCCACCATCTTGGCGTTCAAGGCCCGATGGGCAGCGTTGAGGGGCGTCTTCATCAGTTCGGAAGCGGTGGTCGACATGTTGGCTCCAGCGTGAACCGTCAGTCTATCCCCGGGGGACCCAGGGCAGAAGGCCCTGCAGTTCCCAGCCAAGGCTCCACAGGCCGTCGGCGCCTGGGCTTGTGACAAGGCGCACAGCCAGGGGCAGGATCTCCACTCCGGTCTCCGCCGCGCGGTCCAGTTCCACGGCGTAGGCCGGATCGATCTCCCGCGCGGCATCGAAGCGGTCCACATCCGCGCGATGCACGAAGAAGACGATGGCGGCCCGGTGCCCGGCCCTCACCATGGCCTGGAGCTCCCGGAGGTGCTTGGTGCCGCGCTCCGTGACCGCGTCGGGGAACAGGGCCCAGTCATCCGCCTTCAAGGTCGTGTTTTTCACTTCGACAAAAACCTGCCGGTCCTCCCGGTCCAGGGCCAGGACATCGATGCGGCTGTTCTCGACCCCGTACTTCACTTCCGTGCGCACGCCGTGCAGCCCCGCCAGGCCGGGCAGCGCGTCCCGCCGGGCGGCCTCGGCCACCACCCGGTTGGGCATGCCGGTCTCCACGCCCACCCAACCCCCAGGCCGCTCCACGGCCAGCCAGGTGAACTTCAGCTTCCGGTCGGGGTTGGCCGCGACCTCCAGCAGCACCTGATCCCCTGGCTCCCAGCAGGTCTTCATGGTGCCCGTATTGGTGCAATGGGCGGTGACGACACTTCCATCCTCCAGCCGCACATCAGCCAGGAACCGCTTGTATCGCTGGAGCAGGGTGCCCGGCACCAGACCCGCCTTCTCCACCAGGATCATGGCCACTGGGCCAGGATGAGGTCCACGGCCTCGGGCAGGCTCGCAGCCACCAGGTCCGCAGCGGAACCATCCACCTGGGAACCATAGCCCGTGCGGACCAGGGCCACCTTGCAGCCGGCCCGGCGGCCGGCCTCCAGGTCGATGTCCTTGTCCCCCACCATCCAGGAGTGGGAGAGATCCAGGCCGTGTTCCGCCGCGGCCCGCAGCAGCATGCCGGGGTTAGGCTTGCGCTCCGGATGATCGGCCACCGCATACTCACCCCGGGCCTTTTCATGGTGGGGTGAGGCGTAGACAGCATCGATCCGGGCGTTCTCCAGGGCCAACAGGTCCTCCATGCGGCTCATGACGGCCGCAAAATCCCCCCAGTCGTATTTCCCCCGCCCGATACCGCTTTGATTGGTCACCACCACCACCGGGATGCCCTTGGCATTGAGCCGGGCCACGGCCGTGGCGGCGCCGGG
This sequence comes from Holophagaceae bacterium, assembly GCA_025363715.1. GTDB lineage: Bacteria > Acidobacteriota > Holophagae > Holophagales > Holophagaceae > Geothrix. The sequence continues at coordinate 19,459 of JANYLR010000025.1, forward strand.
GATCATGACGAGCAGCTCGGGGTCGGAGAGGAAGTCCACCTCCTCGTTGAGGGTGCCATCGCGGTCCAGGAAGACGGCGGCTCTCGGCTTCGTGCTCAAGGCAGCCACTCGGCGACGCACACGTCGAACAGCCGGGAACCCCTAGGACTCCGTCCACTCACCCAGAGCAGCTTCCGGCCATCGGGACTGAAGTGGGGGAAGGAATTGAAGACCCCGGTCCAGGTGATCCGCTCGAGGCCGGTGCCATCGAGGTTGATGCGGAAGAGATCGAAACCGCGCCCCTTGCCCTGGTTGTCGTGGTGGTTGGTCGCGAAGACGATGCCCTTCCCGTCCGGCGTAAAGATCGGCGCGAAGGCGGCGCCCGGCAACCGGGTCAGCTGGCGCTTGGCACCGCCGTCGCTGTTCATCACCCAGATGTCCATCTCCATGGGTTCGACCAAGTGCTGCTTGAGCAGATCCTTGTATTTCGCCGTGGCGGCCTCGCCCTTGGGATAGTTGGTGCGCCAGACGATGAGCTTCGAATCGGGGCTGAAGACAGCGCCTCCGTCGTACCCGATCCCATCCGTGAGGCGCAGGAGGTTCCTGCCATCCACGTCCACCCGCCAGATATCCACATCACCGCCGCGTTCGCTGGTGAAGACGATCCACTTGCCATTGGGGGCCACGGTGGCCTCGGCATCGTAGCCCGGCGAGGCAAGGAAGGGTTTCGCATCGCTGCCATCAGCCTTGGCGATGTAGAGCTCGTAGCCCTGGAAGACCGGCCACTGGTACTTCCCGGGCGTGAAGGGTGGGCCCTCCGGGCATTCGGGACCGGCCCCATGGGTGCTGGCGAAGAGGATCAGCCGGTCGCCGGGCAGGAACCAGCCGCAGGTGACCCTGCCCTGGCCAGAGCTCACCCGCTTCTGGTCGGAGCCATCGGCATTCATGGTGTAGAGCTGGTCGCAGGGGTGGCCATCCCGGGTGCTCTGGAAGATGATCCTCTTCCCATCGTTCGACCAGTAGGCCTCGGCATTCGAACCGGTGCTGGTGAGCTTCTTGACGTTCCGGAGGTGGTGTTCCCGCACATCTGCCAGCCCATCCGGAGACGGCAAGCCCTGAGCCCCGAGCAGCAGGGGACATAGTGCGGCCAGAAGCATTCGTTTCATGGTCACTTCCCTTCGGTTTCAAACAGGATCTGGAAAAGAATGCCCGCCAGAGTGGGTCCGGGGCCTGGCTATTCCATGGGCAGGCTGATCCGCACGAGGGAGCCCCGGTCCATGGGCAGGATCTGGACAGTGCCACTGTAGGTGTTCAGCAGCTGGGCACAGGCGGACAGCCCCTGGCCAGGCCGCCGGCCGCCGCCCGCCGCCGGCCGCAGGTCCGGAAACGGTTCGAAGGCGCTGGCGAGCAGGCCCGGTTCGATGGGGGCTCCGTCGTCCTCCATTTCGATGCGGAAGTGGCTCTCCCCTCCCCAGGTCCGGAGGGTGATGCCGGTGGGCTGACCTTCCAAGGCGTGACTGAGCAGGTGACCGAGCACTTCGGTGAAATCGGAATAGACGCCGAAGAGCAGGTCCCGGGGTGCCTGGAAGTTCTGCACCACCGGCAGGCTTTCAGGCAGGACGCCTTCGGCGCGCAGCAGGTCTACCTCCTGTTCCAGGAAATCATGCAAGTGGAGCCATTCCGGAGAGCTGGCCGCCCCCTGTCCCGCCCGCCGGAGCAGGGCCCGGACCAGCCCGTCCACCTGGCTAATGGCCTGGTGGATCATGTCCATGGATCGGTGGCGCTCGGCCCGTTCTTCCGGTGCGGGGAGGTCTGGGCGATCCATGATGACGGAAAGCGCCGTGCTCTCTTCCTTCAGGATGCCCACGGGCACCTGGAGCCTTTGGGCCATGCTGATGAAGAGGCCCCCGAGGGTGGTCTTCTGGTTCTGAGCGCCCAGGGCCCGCTGGGCCTCCTTCAGGGCCTCGTAGGCGGTCTCCAGGCCCTCGTAGCTGGTGCCCAGGGCCAGGCTTGTCTCGGCGAGGTGCGCGATGAGCCCGGCGTTCTCGAGGCTCACCTGGAGGATGCCGGCGTGCAGGGCCGCCAGTTCGATTTCGAAGGGCTGGAAGGGTATCTCAGGTCGGTCGGCGGCCAGGAAACCCCACAGGCGGGCTTCCTCGGAACGGCTGCGAAGGGGCAGGAGGAGGGCCTGGGACTTGGGGTTCCAGAGCCCCAGGTCGATGCCCTGCTCCCAGGGGGCGGACTGCCAGAGGTCATTCCCGGTCAAGACGCTGCCCACCGGAAGGGACTCCGCCCAGTTGACCAGGGGGTGGGACACGGCCAGTACGGCCGTTTCCTCCGGCCCCTCCGCAGTCTGGGTAAGGCCTTGGAAATAGGTCCCGCTGCCATGCAGCCGATAGGCCCGTAGCCGGTCGAGGCCGAGCTCCTCGCGAAGTTGGCCCAGCACACGGGACAGGATCTCGCCGTCTTTCTGCACGGGGATGATGTCTTTGCTGAGGGAAAGCAGGCGTGACAGGTGGTGACTCCGCTGTTCCAGTTCGGCCTGGACTTCCAGCAGCTTCCGGTTGCCTTCTTGGGCTTCCTTCAGTTGGGATTCGAGATGCACGACGACCTGCTGGCTGAATTGGCGCAGGGCAGCCCCTTCCCGGCCCTGCTCGAGATGATCCCGGCGGCCGCCGAGGTAGGCTTCCACCTGCCCAACGAACAGGAAGGGATCAATGGGCTTCGAAATGAATCCATCGCACCCGGTGACCAGGGCGGTTTCGCGATCGCTGCGCATGGTCTTGGCCGTCAGGGCCACGATAAGGGTGCCGTCCATGTTCCGGTTCTGCCGCAGCTTCGTGGCGACCTCGAAACCCGACAGCCCGGGCAGGTTGATATCCAAGAGGATGAGGGCCGGCTTGATCGCCAGGGCCAGCTCGCAGCCCCTGAGGCCGTCCTCTGCCCAGTGCATTTCATAGCCCGCCTGGGACAGCAGGCGCTGCACCAGCCGCCAGTTCATGGGGTTGTCCTCGATGCAGAGGATGCGCGGCTGGGCTTCGCTCATGATTTCCTTCCACCAGTGGTAGGCATTTCCACGAAGAAGGTGCTGCCTTCACCCTTTCGGCTGCGGGCCCAGATGCGGCCATCCATCAGGCCCATGAACCGCTGGCTGATGGCCAAACCCAGGCCGGTGCCGCCGAACCGGCGCGTGATGCTGCCATCCACTTGCTGGAAGGGCATGAAGAGGCGTTTGAGTTCCTCCTGGGACATACCGATGCCAGTATCCTCGATGGTCACCCGGAACCGGCCCTCCTCCTGGGTGGCGGAAATCGCCACATAGCCGGCCTCCGTGAACTTGATGGCATTGCCAGCGAGGTTCGTGAACACCTGGCGGAGGCGGTCCGAGTCGCCCATGACCCGGATGCTGCCTTCTGGGCGGTAGTAGTGGAGGTTGATGGGGCGGCTCTTGATGAGCCCGGCGGACATGGCCTTGACTTCATCCAGCAACTGCACGGGATCGATCTCCTCTAGCTCGAGCTCCATCTTGCCCGCTTCGATCTTGGAGAGGTCCAGGATCGAATCGATGAGGCCCAGGAGGGAGCGGCCGTTCTGGTAGATGATCTGAAGATCCTCGCGGGCCTCGGCCCCCAGGCGCCCCTTGGGATCCTGCATGAGCATCCCGGAGAACCCGATGATGGAATTCAGGGGCGTCCTCAGCTCGTGGCTCATATTGGCCAGGAATTCGTCCTTCAGCCGGTCGACCTCTTTCAGCTTCTGGTAGCTGGTGAGGAGGTTGTCATTGAGCTCCCGCAACTCCTGGGTCTTTTCGTGGACCTTCTCTTCCAGGGTATTCGCCCAGGCCTTCAGTTCCGCCCGGCTCTGTTCCAGGCCACGGGTGCGGTCCTGCACGAGCTGTTCGAGGTTGGCCCGGATCTCCTCGAGCTCCCAGATGGTCTCCATCAGCTGCCGGGTGCGTTCCTGCACGCGGTACTCCAGCAGGCGGTTCTGCCGCTCGATTTCATCCCTGGACATCCGCAGCTTGTCGGTCATGGCCTCGAAGGATTGGCTGAGATCCTGGATCTCGTCCCGGGTGGACACCTTCACCGATACGGTCTCCAGGTTGCCCTGGGCCACCTTCTGGGCTGCCTCGGTCAGCTGGATCACCGGCCGCAGATACCGGTTCGACAGGAAAATGGCCACCAGGATGCCCAGGATCAGCGTGACCAGGCCCACCGCGAGGCTGGCCTTGATGTTCTCCCGGACCGCTCGCTGGGTGCCTTCGGTGGTGAAGCCGATGACCAGGGTGCCCACCTGGTCGGCCTTCGGCTCGCGGTAGAAGACCGGAGCCACCGCGACGAGCATGCTGTCCTCGCGGCGGGTGTAGGTGTGCGATATGCCGTCCCGCAGAATCTGCCCCACGGCCCATTCCGGGGTGGTCGGCGTACTGTCCAGGGGCTCGCCCCGGGAGCCGAAGACCGCGCTGAACCGGAAGGCCGGGATATTCTGGACCCCCTGGAGCACCTTGGCTATGTCCCGGGTGTTCCCGGCGCTGACCGCCGGGCCCAGGGCGTAGCTGGCTGTTTCGGCCACCTGGCGGGCGCTCAGTTCCGCCTGAGTACGGATCTGCTGCTCCACCCATCGCGGGTAATAGAGCAGGTTGAAGGAGATGAAGGAGAGGACCAGGATGCTGATGACAGCGCTCAGCTTGGTCTTGATGGAAAAACGGTACATGGTTGGAAGTCCGGGGAACCGGCTTCAGCCTAACAGCTACAGTTTGAAGAGGTTCACTTCGCGGTTGAGCATGTGCACCTGGGCCCCAAGCTGCTCCACGGCCCCGCTGGAAGCCTCGATGGCCCGCTCGCTTTCGATGGCCTTGCCCAGCACCCGGTTCATGGTTTCCTTCAGCGAGATCACGTGATCCTCCTGCTTGGCCAGGATCTCATGCAGGCTGCTGGCCAGTGTGCGGACCTGTTCCGTCGCCTTCGCGATTTCGTCGCTGCCCGTGCTCTGTTCCCGGGTCGAATCGCGGACCACCGCGGTGGCCTGCTGGACGTTCATGGCCAGGGACAGGATGTAGTTGCTGGTCTGCTGCTGTTCCTCAATGACCAGCCGGATGGTCTCCACCTGGTGGTGGATGTTGCGGTTGGCTTCGTGGATCAGCGAGGCCTGGCCGGCCTGCTGGAGGGTCTCGTTGAGGATGCTCTCCACCACGCTGTCCGTCTCGCTGATGGACTCGAGGATGGCCTGGAGCGCGTCCTGGCTCTGGGCGACGGAATGGGCTCCGTCCCGGACCGCATCCAGGCCGAGTTCCACCTGCTGGTAGGCCTTGCGGATCTCCGACTGGAGCGTGCCGATGATCTGCTTGATCTCCTGGGTGGAGCTGGCGGTCTGTTCGGACAGCTGCTTGATCTCGTCCGCGACCACGGAGAAGCCCTTCGACTGGCCGTCTCCAGTCCCGCCCTGGGAGGCGATGATGGCGGCGTTCAGGGCCAGCAGGTTGGTCTGCTGCGCATGGTCACCGATGTAGTCGAGGATCTTGGCGATGTCCACCCCCAGTTGGAGCAGGGTCCTGGTGGTGCCGTGGAAATCCTGTACCACCCGTTCGATGACCTGGATCTTGTCCCGGTTCCGGGCCACCAGTTCCATGCCACGGCCGGCATTGTGGATGACCTTCTTGGTGTACCGCTGGGCGATCTTGATGCTGTCATCGATCGCAGAGGTGCTCTGTTCCAGGTTCTCGGCGAATTCCTTGGTGTGCTCGGCGTGGCCCGCGAGGTGGTCGACATTCTTGCCCACATTCTTGATGGCGATATCGAAATCCCGGATGGCCGAGGTGATCCCCTCGACCACCATCAGCAGCTCGTCCATGCTCTGGTTGATCTGCTGGACGCTGGCGGCCATCTCCACGATCGTGGCGTTGGTGCTTTCGGAGGCGAGGCTGAGCTCCATGGAGCTGGCACTGATTCCGATGGAGGTGTCGGTCAGTTCGTTGATTTCATGGTGGAAGGACTCGATGAGCTCCCGCTGTCCCTTGTTCGATTGCCGGACGCCATCCCCGGATTCCCGGATCAGAGTGGAGGCCTTGGCCAGATCCCGGCTGGCCGAACGGATCTGGACCACCATGCCCCGGAGGCTACCAACCATGGTTCCGAAACCTTGGGTGAGGCCCGCCACCTCATCATCACAGTAGACCGGTTCCAGGCGATCGATCCGGCCTTCACTCACGCGCTGGGCGTTCCGGCTCAGCAGCAGCAGGGGGTACTGCACATCGCGAAGAATGAGTGGAATGCAGTAGGCGAGGAAGATCGCAGCGAGCACGAGGATGGCCGCGCTGGGCCGCAGGGCCTTCCAAATAGCATCGGCATACACGGCTTCAGGCACCACCGCCCGGAGCTGGGAGCCGTCAGGCAGGGACCGTACCACCAGGATGTCGCCCTGGCCCTTGGGCTGGAGCCTCGAGCCCAGAAGGGCCCCGCCCCTGGCCTCGGGGAGCTGCAGTGACACCCCACCGCCCGCCCCCAGCTTCAAGGTTCCCAGAAAGGCATTAAAATCCTCGGACGTCGGGTTCATCTCGGAAACAAAGGTGACTGAATCCACCATGTTGGCCAGCTCATTACGGGCATAGGACTCAACGGTAGCCCGGGTGGAGGACTGGAGCGTGAGGCCTGAAATGAGGATGGAAAGGGTCAGCACCCCAAGGGTGATGCCCACCAGGCCAAACCCGAATTTGGCCTTCAGGCTGATCGTGAAGCGGCTGCAGGACTCGTTGAAGCCTGGTTGTCCTGCCAGGATCTTGTAGACCTTCATCAGATTCTGCTTGGCCAGCATGTACTGGGAGGTGCTGCCCAAGGCGGACACGACCAGGAAGAGGGCTGTGAGGATGAAGCTGACCCAGACGCTCTGGCCAAGGTAGAGCTTGACCCAAAGGTAGCCACCCACCCCCAGTACCAGCGTCAGGTAGAAAAACAAGAGGGCGGCGGACTGCGGAAACCGGGTCAGATAGCGATAGAGGTCGGGTCCGAGATCCTGGCCAATCAGTATTCTTCCAAGCTGCCGGATGTGCAGGAACGAACCCATCGACATCGCCGCGACGATGGCGAGGGTCAGGATGACGCCTCTGAGATTGATCGCGAATCCAGGTGGGGGAGCGAGCAGGAAGAGGGTGGCCGTGACGAGAATCAAATAGCCCCAGATGAGGCCTGTGCTCATCCGGAGCCGCTGCATCAACAGCTCCCGGTCGGCGTTATCCAGGTACAAGGGCCCCATTGCCCTGAGATCAGGCAGGGTTCCAGAAGTGGAATCGGGCTGCGCCATACTCGCGTGTTTCGGCCAGGATCCACTCGGGCTGTAATTCCAGCACGGTCTTTCGGTCGGTTTCGAAAACCAGGACCCCGTCCGGCGCCATCCAGGCCCTCAGGGTCCGGGCCAGGCGGACCCACAGGTTGCCAGCCAGGTCATAGGGAGGATCCAGGAAAATCACCGCCTGCCCCTGGAAGGCCTCCGGCCCCAAGCGCCGAAGGTCCGTGTGAAGGGACCGGACTGGCAGGTCCCCGAGGTTCCGCTGCAGGCAGCTCCACCCGGGATCGCCGGCTTCCACGCACACCACCGGCGCGTAACCCCGGGAATGGGCCTCAATGCCGACGGCCCCGGTGCCGGCGCAAAGATCCAGGAAGGGGCCCCTTGGCCAGCGCTGCAGGATCGAGAACAGGGCCTCCCGCGCCCGGTCCGCGGTGGGACGCACCCGCTGGTCCCCTGGCGGAGGCGGGTTGAGCCGCCGTCCTTTCAGGGAGCCGGCCACCACCCGCATGGCCGGGTCAGTAGGCCCACCGAAGCAGGGTCGCACCCCAGGTGAAGCCGGCGCCGAAGGCGGCCAGAGCCACCAGATCCCCCTTCTCCATGCGCTTTTCCTCAAAAGCCTGGTGCAGGGCGGTGGGAATGGTGGCCGCGGTGGTATTGGCGAAGCGGTCGATGTTCACCATCATGCGAGAGGGATCCAGTTCCAGTCGCTTGGCCGCCGCATCCATGATGCGGATATTGGCCTGGTGGGGGACGAAGAGCTTGAGCTGGTCGCCGGTGAAGCCATTCCGGTCCATGAGGAGCTTGCTGTTATCGGCCATCTCCCGCACGGCATTCTTGAACACTTCGCTGCCGGACTGGTGGATGTAGTGTTCCTTCGCCGCCACTGTCTCCGCCGTGGCAGGCTTCAGGGAGCCGCCCGCGGGCATGTGGAGGAAGCAGCCTCCAGAGCCATCCACCTTGTGCACGAAGTCCAGGATGCCCAGGCCCTCATCCACCCGCTCAACGATGACCGCTCCCGCGCCATCCCCGAAGAGCACGGACGTGGCCCGGTCCTCCAGGTTGATGATGGTGGACATGACGTCCACGCCCACCACGGCGGCCCGTTGGATGGCCCCCCCGGCCACCATGCTGGCGGCGGTGGTGAGGGCATAAAGGAACCCCGAGCAGGCGGCATTGAGGTCGAAGCCGAAGGCGTTGGAAGCGCCGATCAGGTGCTGGATGCGGCAGGCCGTGGCCGGGAACTGAGTATCCGGGGTGACCGTGGCCACCAGGATGAGATCCAGTTCGCTGGGCTTTATCCCTCGGTTGTCCAGGGCCATCTGGAGGGCCGGTGCGCCCAGCATGGACGCGCCAGTGCCGGGCTCAGCCCAGCGCCGCTCGCGGATGCCAGTGCGGGAGCGAATCCACTCGTCGTTGGTCTCCATGATCTTGGACAGATCTTCGTTGGTGACCACTCGGGAAGGAAAGCATTGTCCAGTTCCAGTGATACCAACGGGGGCGGCAAGACGACGGTTCAAGGAGCCTCCGGTACGAAACGGCCATCATCGCATGAACTCCCTGTTCCGTCAGCGATCCTCCCTGAAGCGGCGCAGGAGCGCGATCAGCCGGGCCGGATCCAATGCCCGCAGTTGCAGTCCTTCCATGGTGCAGATGCCACTCACCCAGGCTGCGGTCGGGTCCTGTTCGTCCACCTCACGCCAGGCTTCCGATGGAGGGTCGATGGTCCCGAAGAGGCGCTGGATGGGGAGGCCCAACCGGGGCCGCAACACTGCCAGCGCCCCGGCTTCGCCTTCGGGAACAGAGCCTCCCGGCAAATCCTTCCAGGCCAGCACGGGCAGGAACTCCCCCTGGTAGAACACCACGCCCTCGATGCCCCGCGGGCGCCCCGGCAGGGGGGCTACGGCCGTCGAGGCAACCACTTCCCGCAAATCGAGGGTGGCGAGCAGCAGGTCCATCCCCGCCGCCTTCACATGAAGCCAGGTGCCGAGGTTAGACACGGGCCACCCGCCGCATCAGGGAATCCATGGCCAGGCCAAGCACCGCCTCCGGATCCAGTACCCAGAGCACGCCCTCCTCCTGGGCGCTGCCACCCATGATCCCCGCGGCATGGGCCAGTTCCGGCAGGCTTCTCAACAACAGCTCACCGCGGCCAAGAATCTCATCGACGCCCAAGGCCACCGATACGCTTCGCGAGGCAGCCCCCTGCTGGCCCAGCACCACGTAGGACCGCTGACCATCCGGTTCCGGCAGGCCAAGGCAGGCCTGGAGGGACTCCAGCGGCAGGGAGAGCCCGAACACATCGACCTGGTCGCCCCCATGGCGGAGGGGCCGCCCCGCCTGGACGCGGATCACACTGCCAAGAGGAATGCCAAAGACCTGTCCAGCGCAGCGCACCTTCAGACAGCTCACCACCGCCCGACTGAGGGGGATGCTGAGCCGTATGAGGCTGCCCCGCCGGGCCTCGCTGGACAGGTGAAGCTCCCCACCTAGGGCCTCGACCTCGGCCCGGACCACGTCCATCCCGACGCCACGCCCGGAGAGCTGGGAGGCCCGGTCCTTGGTCGAAAAGCCTGGTTCCAGGGCCAGTCGGTGGAGGCGTTCCGGCGTGGGCGACTGCCCCCGCTTCAGCAGGCCCAGCTCGATGCCGCGGGATTCGATGCGTTCCAGATTGAACCCTCGCCCATCATCCCGGATATCGAAGCGGAGGTTCCGACCCCGCTGGGAGGCGGTGATCCGGATGGATCCGCTCTCGCTCTTGCCCAGGGCCAGGCGTTCAGAGGGCGGTTCCAGGCCATGGTCGATGGCATTTCGCACCAGGTGCAGAAACGGCTCGGAGAGCTTGCCGAGGAGACTCCGCTCCAGCTCCAACTCACCCCCGTTGAAAGTCAGTTTCACGGGCTTCCCCGTATCCCGGCTGAGGCTCTTCACCATGGGCTCGATGCGCGAAAACAGGCTTTCGATTTTCACCATCCGCATCTGCAGCAAGGATTTCTGGACCTCCAGCAGGCCCTCCTCCATCTGGGTCATCAGGGCGATGGGGTGTTCCCCGAGGGGGCCCGGGTTCCGCCGAAGGAGCTGGCTGGCTTTGTCCCGCAGCTGTCCCACGGCCATGAGCCGGGCCTCCAATGCCTCCACCCTCAGGGCCGGCAGCCGGAGGATTTCCACCTCCTGGGCCAGCGGTGGGGCCTGAACGACCGGGGCCTCCTCCACCGGGGCTGGGGCTTCTGCTGATTGGCCGGAGTCTCCTTCCTTCAGGGCCGAAGGCACCCTGTCCGGATTCGCCAGAAGGGCCGTGCTGATCAGCTCGCCACCCAGCAGGGGCAAGGCCCCCAGGTCCACCGTGGAACAGGCGACCACCAGCAGAAAAGCGAGGCCATCCAGTCCCTCCGGCACATCCCAGGGCAAGGTGGAGATGAGTTCCCCTTGGGCGCCCAGCGCTTCGCTGAGGGCCTTCAGGCGCTCATCAAAAGTTGCGAAGTCCAGGCAGATCGCCACGCCATGGATGGGCAAGCTGCTCATCAGCAGGGCGGTCACCCGGGTCCGTTCGTACTCGGACAGGGCCTTGAGGGCGTCCGCTGGCAGATCCAGCATCGAAGTCAGGTCCTGGACTCCACCTTGAGCGGGACGCGCCAGTGCCTCCAGTTCACCCAGCTCCCGGCGGATGGCGTAAAGGTAGTCCTCTGGCTCGGGACGACCCCGACGCAGGTCGGCCATACCGGCCTCCAGGGCCAGGACGCCGGATTCCAGGGTTTCCACCAGGGAATCCGTGGAGCGCAGGCGCCCCTTCCGCATGAGGTCGAAGATGTCCTCCATGCGATGGGCGGCTCGGCTGAAGCTATGGAAGCCCAGCATTCCCGCCATGCCCTTGAGGGTATGCGTCGTTCGGAACAGGGCGTTGATGGCGGCCTGGACCACATGCGAAGACTGGGGTTCCTTCAGGGTGGCAAGGGTCTCGTGGGCCTGCTGGAACAGGTCCTCGCATTCCGCCCAGACATCGTCGAAGGAATGGTCCAAGAAGTGGCTCCCGATTCTTGAGGCATCGGCAGGGGGTGCTGGAGGCTGGAGTTCCAGCCCACAGCTCTGCCTTACACTGGCTCCATGCGCACCCTCGCCGTCCTCCCTTCCCGCTTCCAGGCCTCCCGGTTTCCGGGCAAACCTCTGACCCTCATCGCCGGTAGGCCCATGATCCAGTGGGTCTTCGAGGCCGCCAGCCAGGCCAAGGGGGTGGATCGGGTGGTCGTCGCCACCGATGACGACCGCATCGCCACCACCGTGCGGGCCTTCGGCGGTGAGGCCATCCTGACGGACCCTGCCCTGCCCTCGGGCACGGATCGCACCGCCGCCGCCCTGACGGCCCTGGGCGAGCCCTTCGATTGCGTGCTGAACATCCAGGGCGATGAACCCGCCATGCACCCAGAGACAATCGCGGCGGTGGTGGCCCTGATGGAGGCCCAGCCGGACCTGCCCATGGGCACCGCCGCCTGCCCCTTCGCCCATGTGGATGAGCTCTTCAACCCCAACGCCGTGAAAGTGGTGGTGGACGACCACAGCCGGGCCCTCTACTTCAGCCGCAGCCCCATTCCCTACCTGCGCAGTTCTGCGACCTTCGAACCGGACTTCCGGCCCTGGATGAAACCGGAGCAGCTGACCCACTTCAAGCGCCACCTGGGTCTCTATGCCTACCGGCCCGAAACGCTTCGTGCCTTCACTCAGCTGCCGCCCCACCCCCTTGAACTCTTGGAGATGCTGGAGCAGCTTCGGGCCCTGGCGGCGGGCATTCCCATCGGCGTGGCCCACACCCCCTTCCCCAGCCTGGGGGTGGATGTGCCGGGGGACGTGGCCGCGGCGGAGGCCCTGCTCCGGGAGCGCGGCTTGGCGCGGTAGAGTTATTAGTTGGGCTTGGCGCCCGTTCCTTGCCAGGAGATCACTGTGAGCCACCACAAAGTCGTCGTGATTGGTACCGGCCCCGCGGGCTACACCGCCGCCCTTTACGCCTCGCGGGCGAACCTGGCGCCGATGGTATTTGAAGGCACGCAGCCTGGTGGCCAGCTCACCATCACCACCGAAGTGGAGAATTTCCCGGGCTTCCGCCAGGGCATCGCCGGACCGGCCCTCATGGAAGAAATGCGAGAGCAGGTCCTCCGCTTCGGCACCACCATCAAGGCTGAAACAGTAATCAAGGCCGACCTGCAGAGCCGCCCCTTCAAACTCACGACGGATCAGGGGGAGTACACCGCTGACGCCGTCATCATCGCCACCGGCGCTTCCGCCAAGTGGCTGGGCATCGGCAAGGACGAAGAGCTCTCCCGCTCCGGCGGCGGCGTGAGCGCCTGCGCCACCTGCGATGGCTTCTTCTTCCGCGGCAAAGAGATCGCCGTGGTGGGGGGCGGCGACACGGCCGTCGAGGAAGCCACCTTCCTCACGAAATTCGCCACCAAGGTCCACCTCATCCACCGCCGGGACAAGCTCCGCGCCTCCAAGGCCATGCAGGATCGCGCCCTGTCCAACCCTAAGATCCACCCCGTGTGGAACAAGGGCGTGCTGGACGTACTCACCACCACCATCGAGACCCCCATGGGCGAGAAGGTGGTGAAGATCCGGGCCCTCAGGCTCAAGGACACGGTGGACGGCTCCGAATCCGAGCTGCCAGTGGAGGGCCTTTTTGTGGCCATCGGCCACCAGCCCAACACCAGTCTCTTCGCGGGCCAGCTGCCCATGGACGAGACAGGTTATCTGCAGATCGAGAAGGGATCGAGCCGCACCCCCATCGAAGGCGTCTTCGCCTGCGGCGATGTGCAGGATCATGTCTACCGCCAAGCCATCACTGCCGCCGGGAGCGGTTGCATGGCCGCCATCGACGCCGAGCGCTGGCTGGCCGAGAAGGGCCTTGCAGAGTGAATGAACAGCCTCTGGAACCTCTAAAGCGGCACCCCGAGGGCCGGGCGCTCCGGGCGGAAGTGGACCTGGGACGCATTGCGCGGAACCTGGTGCGCATCCGGTCCGCCGCCGAGGGGCGGGAAGTCTGGGCCGTGGTCAAGGCCAATGCCTACGGCCATGGTTCCGTACCCGTTGGCCGGGCCCTGGAAGCGGCCGGGGCCCACGGCCTTGCCATCTCAAGCCTGGAAGAAGGACTCGAGCTGCGGCAGGGTGGCATCCAGTGCCCCATCCTCGTGCTAGGGGGCCTGCGTCCCGAAGCGCTGCCAACGGCCAGTGCCGAGGGGCTCACGGTGGCCGTGGTCGGGCCCGAGCACCTGGCCGACTATGCGCGGATCCTGCGGGCGCACCCCCTGCGGCTGCACCTGAAGCTGGATACCGGCATGGGCCGCTTCGGCCTGCTCCCCTCGGAACTGGGTGGCTGTTTGGATGATCTGCGCCGATTGGCACCCTGGATTGAAGGTGCCATGGGCCACTTCGCCACCGCCGATGATCCAGATACCGGCTTCGCCCTCCGGCAGCGCCGGATCTTCGACGTCTGCTTGGCCCAGTTGGCCGCGGCCGGCATCCAGCCAGCCCAGCGGCACCATGGCAACAGCGACGCCTGCCTCCGTGGGCTGCTCGATCAGGACACCCACCTCCGACCGGGCCTGGCGCTCTTTGGCCTGACGAATGTTCCCGAAGGCCGCGCCATGGAACTGGAACCGGCCCTGGCCCTGGTGGCCGAGGTGGCCCGGGTGAAGGCCGTTCCGGCCGGCACCACGGTGGGTTATGGCCGCACCTTCGTGGCGCCCCAGCCCATGCAGATCGCCACTCTCGCCTGCGGCTACGCGGACGGCTATCGCCGGGATCTCGGGAACCGGGGCGTAGTGGGCTTCGCCGGCCGGACCTTTCCGGTGGTGGGGCGGGTATCCATGGACTACCTGACCGTGGCGCTGCCATTGGACACGCCGATCGCCCCCGGCGATCCCATGACCCTTTTCAGCTCCGATCCGGCGGCCCCCCATGGTCTAGAGCGGCTGGCACAGACCCTGGGCACCATCCCCTACGAACTCAGTTGTGCCCTCCATCGCCGAATCACCCGGCGTTATTTCTCCTAAGCCAACACTGATCTGCATTACGATGGACCATTCACATTTGGCCCTCCATGAACCTGCTGGTTATTTCCCGTCATTTAGACCTTGTCGAGCGCCTGCGAATGGCCTTCGAGGGAGCGGGCCATCGGATCAGCCATTCCCGGGATGCCCTGGAGGCACTGGCCCAGGATAGCTGGGGCCAGGCCCAGGTCCTGCTCGCGGATGCCGAAGGCGACCCCATGGATGGCTACCGCCTCTGCCGCTTGCTGCGGGGCGAGGCCCGGGTGCTATTCCGGAACCTGCCGATCTTTCTGATCCTGGACCATGCCCCCACGGAACCTGACCTGAGGGCCCTCCAGGAAGCGCAAGGGGACGGGTTCATCACGGCCGGATACTCCATCCAGCAGCTGCTCAATCATCTCGGCCCGGTCATGACCGGCAGCGATACCCGGGAGGCGGGCCAACACTTACCTGTGCTCGCCGCGGGACTCCACACGGGCCTCGCCCAGCGCAGCCGTGACATGCTCCACCACTACGGCATGGAGGTGCATTCGCCGCCGGTCCGGAACACCGTGGAGGCCCAGCGCACCCTCAAGGCGCCCGTGCTGCTGCTTGGGCTTTCCGGTGGAGGCGTGGAGGGCGCCCTGGCGGTGCTGGCCCAGCTGCGGGAGCAAAACCTGTTGCCCTATACGATCCTCGTGGGCACGGTCAAGGACGAGGCGGCCCAGCGGAAGCTGCTGCTGGCGGGTATCTCCGACTGGGTGCCCCTGCCGCTCTCCGGCCCCCGCCTGCTGCATTCGTGCAAACGCGCCATCGAGTGGATGCACGCCCGCCGGATTCAGGCGGAGTACGAATCCGCCATCCACGATTTGCGGGAACGCCGGAGCATGCTGGAGATCGAAGCGGCGGCCCTGCGCAACGAGGTGCTCACGGATCCGCTCACGGAGCTCCTCAACCGCCGGGCCTTCGATCAGAATCTCGATCACGCGGTGCGGCAGTGGGAACGGCACCGCCGCGCCTTCGTCCTCGTCATCGGCGATGTGGATCACTTCAAGCTCATCAATGACCGCTTCGGCCATCCGATCGGGGACGAAGTGCTCCGGCAGATGGCCGAGCGCATCCGCTCTTCGCTGCGAAAATCCGACCTCGCCTTCCGCATCGGCGGGGAGGAATTCGCCGTGATCCTGACAGAGACCAGCCTGAAGGCCGGCACCGAAGTGGCGGACAAACTGCGCCGCCGCATCGACGAGGACCCCGTGCACCTATCCACGGGCCAGACGATCTCTCCTACCATGAGCTTCGGTGTGGGGGGGCCGGGGGCCCTCACCCTCTCGGCTCTGATGTCCCAGGTGGACAAGGCGCTCTACCAGGCCAAGCGCCTTGGGCGGAACCGAGTGGTGGTGGCCAATGGGGGGGGAGTACCCTCCGCCCAAGGTCACCGCCGGTAGCTGAAGAGGTCGCCCAGACCCCGGAGGGTGAGCGTCAGGTCCACGCGATCTTCTCGGCCTCCGGACACCAGCGGGGTGTTCAGGGCCACGTGGGTGTATTTCAGGACGTAGGCCACGCAGGGTTGCACCCAGGCCAGGGCCACGGAACTGGAGGCGAAGCCATGGGTCCTGAAATCGTAGTTGGCGCTGAACTCAAAGCGGAGGCGGTCCTCCCAGACTCGCTCGACCCCGCCGATCTGGAGACCCTGTTGCCGGACCAGCAGCTGATTGATGCCGGTGGAGAAGTAGGCCAGGTTGAACCGGCCCCCGCTCCTGGCCTTCACATCCAGGCTGAGGGAGTTGTCCGATCCGCCAGCGGCGAGATCTGAGGATCGCCGAAGGCTCAAGCGCCAGCGGTCGTCCGGTTCCACGTCCAGGTCGGTGTCCACAGAGGCCCAGCCCTTCTTGTAGGTGCCATCGCTGAGGATGACCGGCGTGGCATGGAAGCGGGTGGCCACCCGCAACCGGAGAAGGTCCGCCAGCCCGGTACCCGAGCTGGCACGCCCCAAAAGGTGCTGCTTGAATCCCACTTCGAAGCTGCGCTCGCCGGAGGCGCTGTCGTTGACCCCCGGAATGAAGTCCACCGCATCAAAACGGGGCAGGCTACCGACGCCACCATAGCGGCTGGTCCCCGTCACGCCGAAGTAGGGTTCGACCACGTGCTTGAGCACGCCGTGGTAGCCCAGGATGGACACTTCCTTGAAGGTCCGTCCCACCTGGGGCCCGGAGAAGCGGAGGTGGCTGGAAAAGAGAAATCGGTCCGCCGGCTTTCCGTCGACCTTGAAGGGGCTGGTGGCCGGGTTGACGACGGTACCGCTTTCCCCGCCGTCGGGGTCGAAGACCGGGGAGGACAAGGTCGCACTGTAGTGGGTGGCCCGCCCCATCATTTCAAAATCCGCCCGGAAGGGTCCCCACTGCCCCAGGCGGCCGTGGAGCCGGGTGTTGGCGTCCTGGCGGTCCCAGGCGAAGCGCTCGTCCGGCGTGGTGGTGCTGCCCTGGATCTTGTAGGCATAGCGTCCCAGGCGGAGGCCTCCATCCAGGTAGAGCGGCCCCAGCAGGGGCACGGGGAAGAACCGGAACTCCGCCTGGGGCAGGGTCTGGCGGCGCAGAGAAGCCGGGAACTGGGGGCTGTAGAAGGGATCGCCCTGGCTGGCCGTGGAAAAAAAGCTGCGCTGCTCCGCAGCGTTCAGGCTGAGGCTGCCGAACGTGAAGCTGCGACCCAGGTAGAGGGCCGAATCAAAATTGGTGGCTCCCAAGTTGCCAAGGCCCCGGCCAAAGTCCGCATCCACCAGGTTGTCGGAGGCCTGGTTCACATCCGCCGTCAGCTGCCAGCCGTCTTCCCGCTGCCAGACTTCCTTCAGGGAGTAGCGGTAGCGCTGGGCGTCCAGGCTCCGCTGGTGGATGGTCAGGCCCGAGAAGCTCCCCTGGTGAGTCAGGTCTGGATGCCAGCGGGTCTCCCCACCCCAGAGCATGCCCTCTTTGCTGAAGTACTCTGGCGCCAGAGTGGCGTCCAGTGAAGGGCCCAGCACCTGGAAGTAGGAGAGTCCCACCGTGGAGCCGAAGGCACTGGACAGCCCCAGCTGGGGGGCCAACAGGCCAGAGGTGCGCTCCGCCTGGGCCGGGTAGAGCGCGTAGGGCAGGAAGAAGATGGGCACCGCGCCCAGCTGGATCCGGGCATTCCAGAGGGTGGCGAAACCATCCAGGTTCACTTTGAGGCTCGACAGCCTGGCCTTCCAACCCGGCTTCTCCTCCGGGCAGGGGCTGAGGTCCACTTCATCAAAGACCCAGGTACGGAGGGTCGTGAAGGACACATGGCTGGACCGGAGGGTCCAGGTGGGGGGAAGGTCCATCTGCAGGGCCCAGGCTTCTCCCGAACGCCGTGCCCAGTCCATCTGCAGGCGTTCTCCCCGGAGGCGCAGATCGGGGCCCTCCAGGCGGACATGGCCCTCCGCGATCAGATGCCCATCGGGAATCCGGTACTCGATGCGGTCCGCCAGCAGGAGGATCCCTTCGGCCTGGATGGCCCCGTGTTCGAGTACCCAGATGTCGGCCTTTTCCTGCAGCTCGCCCCGCCAATCGAAAGGCACCCGGGAGTTGCCGGGCCCCCGTTCCAACCGAAAGGGCCGGAGCGGCATGAGCTCAGCCGGAGTCGGCGCATCCAAGGGCAGAATGGGCGGCGCCGGGGGCAATCCCTGGGCCGCCAGGAGGGCTGGCAGGGCCCCCAGCATCCATCCTCGGCGCAAGGACCGGCTCCGGCTCATGCCCGGCTCAGTGATGGTGCGGCAGCAGCCGCGCGCTGACGAGGAAGATCCCCACGCCCGACAGGAGGGCGATGGTACTGCGAAGGCCTGAGACCTTCTGCACCTCCGGCAGCAGATCAGAACTGGCCACATAGAGTGTGAGCCCCGCCGTCAGCCCCAGGACCGGCCCCGTGGGCAGGTGCAGGATCGACTGCCCGGCGGAACCCACCAGGGCCGCCAGGGCCAGGGTGCCCGCGGCCAGCATGGCGCCCCGGTTCCCGAAGCCCCGCACCAGGAAGATGGAGGCGATGGTTCCGCCCTCGGGGATGCGGTGGAACAGGATGCCCAGCAGGACCAGCGGACCCAGGTTGCTGTGGGTGGCGAGGGCCGCCGCGATGGCCACGCCGTCCATGAGGCTGTGGAGGGACAGCCCCACCAGGGCCAGCACGCCACTCAGTGGGGAACCATCCGTATGGGTTTCTTCGCCGTAATGGAAATGCAGGGTGATGCCATGTTCCATGACATGCACCAGCAGGTAGCCTCCCAGCACCCAGAGGGCGTTCGCTTCGCCACCCTGGGATTCCAGGCATTCGGGGATGATGCGTACCAGAGTGACTGACAGCAAGTAGCCCGCGGCGACGCCGGAAAGCAGACGCATGAACTGGGCCCGGCCCTGGAGGAAACGCACCACCCCCCAGCCACCCAGGAGGGTGGCCAGGGAGGCGAGGGGCGCCAGCCAGTAGAGGGACATGTCGGATTACTCGGCTTTGGCCTTCTTCGCCCGGGTCACTTTGGGCTTGGGCTTCGCTTCGACGGGCAGGGCCGGCTTTTCCTTCTTGAGTGGAGCCTTGGGTGCCCTGGCCTTGGGGGCCGCCTTCTTCTTGGCAACCGCCACGGGCTCAGGTGTGGGTGCCGGCAGGGGCGGGGGAAGCGGTGGCGCGACAGGTTCCGGGGTCGCAGCTACCTTAGCCCGAGGGGTGCGCTTCGGCTTGGGAGCTTCGGCAGTGGCGAGGGCGGCCGCAGGGGCCCCGATGCGGGGCCTCGGGCTGGGCGTGAGCAGACTCGCGACCAGGTCCGCCGTGGCCTTGGGCGGCTCGGGCTGGGGTTCAGACTGGCTGGATGCGGTAGCACGCTCGGGTGCCAGGGCCTGGCCTTCGCCAGCCTTGTCGGCACCACCCTTGCGGCGCCGGCGGCGGCGCTTGCGCTTGGTGCCGTCGCCCTTGGCGTCGTCGCCAGCTTCCTCGGCGCCCTCTTCGAGGTCTTCATCCTCGGGCTTGGCGCTTTCGAACAGGGCCCGAAGGCGCTCCCGCTCATCCAGGGCTGCCCGCTGGAGGTCGCGGCGGTCGTATTTGAAGGCCTCCTTCTTGGCATCCTTGGGGGCTTCGCCATGCAGGCCCAGGGCCTTTTCGAAGGAGATGGGGCTGTCCCCGCCTAGCACGACGGTCTCGTCCTCGGGGGCTCCCTTCTCGCGGTGGGGCTTGGCGGGCGCCTTTTCGACGGGAACTTCCTCGGCCCGCTCAATCTCTGCGGCCATCTCGCCATAGCTCATGGACCAATCGGCCTGGATGAGGATCTTGGCGTCGCTCTCCTCCTCCATCAGGGTCAGATCGCTGCGCTTCTCGTTGAGTACCGCGGCAGCGATGGCCGGGGCCAGCTTCACACGGATCTCGCCGATACCGCCCTTGGCCAGGATGCCGTGCAGCTTGCGCACCACGGACAGCGCCATGGCCTCGATGGTCTTCACCTTGCCGGTGCCTGCACAGGCGGGGCAGGACTCGTGGTTCACGTGCTGGAGGCTGGGCCGGATGCGCTGGCGGGTCATGACCAGCACGCCGAAGCGATTGATCTTCCCCACCTCCATGCGGGCCTTGTCGGCCTTGAGGCACTCCACGAGCCGGTCCTGGACGGCGCGGATGTGGGATTCGCGCTTCATGTCGATGAAGTCGATGGCGATGAGGCCGGCCAGATCGCGCAGCCGGAGCTGGCGGGCCACTTCCTCGGCGGCTTCCATGTTGGTCTTGTGGGCCATGTCCTCCACGCCATCACCGGAGGTCTTGCCGCTGTTCACATCGATGGCCACCAGGGCCTCGGTCTGGTCCAGCACCAGGGCGCCACCGCTGGGCAGGCCGACCTTCCGGCCGTAGACCCGGTCGATCTGCTCCTCGAGCTGGTGGCGGGAGAACAGAGGCTTCTTGCCGCTGTAGTGCTTCAGCACGTCCAGGTGCTGGGGCATGGTGCGCTTGAAGAAGGACTGGGCGGCGTGGAAGGTATCCTCATCGTCGATCTGGACTTCCTCCACGTCGGCGCTGAAGGTGTCACGCAGGGTGCGGGTGACGACATCGTCCTCCTGCCACACCAGGCCGACCCCATGCCGATGCTTGTAGCGGCTCAGCACTTCCTTATAGGTGTCCAGGAGGTACTCCAGATCGCGCTGGAAGTCCTCCTTGGTGACGCCCAGGCTGGCCGTGCGGACGATGACGCCGATGTCCTCGGGGATCTCCAGGGTGTCGATGAGCTGCTTGAAGTGGCGGCGCTCCTCGGTGGCTTCGATCTTGCGGCTGATGCCGTTCACGGGATTGCCCGGCGTGATCACCAGGTAGCGGCCCGCCAGGCTCACCTGGCCGGTCATCATGGCGCCCTTGCCGCCCAGCTCTTCACGGACAGCCTGGACCAGGATTTCCTGGTCCCGGGAGAGCACGTCCTGGATGCGGGCCCGACGGCCGTCGCCGCTCATGGCACGGGGCAGCTCGCCCAGGGGCAGAAAGCCGTTCTTCTGGCCACCGAAGTGGACGAAGGCGGCCTGCAGGCTGGTGTCGACCCGAACGACCCGGGCCTTGTAGAGATTGCCCTTGATCTTCTCGTTGTGCAGAAACTCGACGTCGTAGTCGAACAGCACGCCGTCGATCAGGGTGGCGACCCGGATCTCTTCTGGATCCGTGGCGTTGATCATCATGGTTTTCTTGGGGCTCAAGGAGGCTCCTGTTGGGGCCCTCGGTCCTGGCTGCGGCTTACGCCCGGCAGGCTCAGCGGCCTTGGGTGTGGGGATGGATTGAGATGGTGGATGGGGAAACCGAAGGGGGCCCTGCCCTGACTTCGGCCACCCGTGGGGAAAAATCGGGATGGTCGCGATCCTCGGGAAGGGGCAAAGCCTCGATCGACCCGCAGGATCTTCTAGCATTAAACCCACTTATTTCCGCCACCGCAAGCTGGAACAGGAATGAAGTTACAACGATGTAACAGCCCGTAACAGGGTCGTTCACCCCGGGGACCCAGGATCAGACCCATGAAGGAGGTCCCCATGAGGATCCGAATCCTGGCCCAATTTGCCCTGGCTGGCCTGGTCGGCCTGTCGGCCACCGCCCAGACCGTCAAGGTGGATTCCAAGGTCTCCACTTACAAAAAGGTGTCCGGCATCAGCGGAAACCTCAACTCCATCGGCTCCGATACCCTGAACAACCTCATGGCCTACTGGGTCGAGGGCTTCAACAAGAAATACCCCAACGTGAAGATCCAGGTGGAGGGTAAGGGCTCCACCACCGCGCCCCCGGCCCTCATCGAAAGCACCAGCCAGCTGGGCCCCATGAGCCGGGAGATGAAGAACGAGGAGATCGACAAGTTCGAAAAGAAGTTCGGCTACAAGCCCACCAAGGTGGCCGTGGCCATTGATGCCCTGGCGGTGTTCGTGAATAAGGGCAATCCCATCAAATCCCTGAGCCTGCAGCAGGTTGATGCCATCTTCTCCAAGACCCGCAAGGGTGGTCAGGCCAAGGACGCCAAGACCTGGGGCGACCTGGGATTGACCGGCGAGGCCGCCAACCGCCCCCTCAGCCTCTACGGTCGCAACAGCGCCAGCGGCACCTACGGCTACTTCAAGGAGCACGCGCTCTTCAAGGGCGACTACAAGGACACCGTAAAGGAGCAGCCCGGTTCCTCCTCCGTGGTCCAGAGCGTCGGCTCGGACCGCTACGCCATCGGCTACAGCGGCATCGGCTACACCACCTCCGGCGTCCGGGCCGTCCCCCTCGCCGATGAAAAGAAGAACGGCGGCGCCCCCTTCGAAGCCACCTATGCCAACGCCCTCAGCGGCAAGTACCCCCTGGCCCGCTTCCTCTACGTCTACATCAACAAGGACCCCAAGAAGCCCCTGGATCCCCTGACCCGCGAGTTCCTCAAGTTCGTGGTCAGCAAGGAAGGCCAGGAGATCGTGGTGAAGGACGGCTTCCTGCCCCTCACCGCCAAGATGGAAACCGAAGAACTCACCAAGCTGAAGTAGTCGATCAATGCGGAAGCGTGCCGGGGGAATCCTCCGGCACGCTCCTTTATTGATCAGGGCCCTTTCCTGACCTGGACGAGACGACATGCCCAGCACCACATCCCATCAGGCCCGCGCGAAACACGTCGACAAGTTCATGGCCTTTACCATCTCGGGTGGGGGCCTGCTGATCATCGGGGCCGTGCTGGCCATGCTCCTCTTCATCCTGAAGGAAGCCATCCCCCTCTTTCTTCCTCCCCAGTCCAAATCCATGGGGATGCTGCAGGCGACGCGCGCTGGGGGCGCCTGGGTGGATGAATCAGGGAAAGCCATCGTGCTGATGTCCCCCACCGGTGGGCTCAAGGCCCTGCGCTTCCCCGAAGGCACGCCCCTGCCGGCGCCCGCAGATGGTCCTGCCCTGCCCTGGCGAAGCGCCACGGCCCTCAACGCCCGGGGCGAATCCCTGGTGGTGGGTGCGGACGGCCATCTCTTCCTCACGCGCCTGACCTGGTCCAAGCCGGCCGGCGAGAACGATCCTGCCCAATGGACCCTGGAACCCCGCTGGCAGGGCGGCCTCCAACTCGAGCAGGTGCCCAGCGAAATCCTTCATTTCAGGCTGATGGAAGGGGGCGGCTTGGGCGGGGACGTCTCCCTGCGGATCGTGGCCCAAACGCCGACGGGACTCGTGTGGACGGAGACCTCGCTGGAGGCGTCCAGCCCGGTGGTCGCCTGGAAATCCATCGCGTACGAACCATCCCTGCAGCCGACGGCGGTCGTCTGGAGTTCGGATGGCAAAATTCTTTTCGTGGGGACCCGCGAAGGGCAGCTCGTCGCCCTCGATCCAGAGAGTGGGCGCTCCCTTTCCAGTGAGGGGTTCGGCGAGCCCATTCAAAGCCTGGGCTTTGCCCTGGGCCAGCAGAGCCTGCTGGTCGGCGGGGTCCAGGGAAAACTGGCCGCCTACCAGCGCGTCCGGGTGAATGAGGTCTTCAAGCTCCAGGCCTTCCATTCCTTCCCCCGACTCAGTGGCCCCGTGCTCGGGTTCCAGGCCAGCCAGCGGGACAAGCGCTTCCTCGCCTGGACCGCCAGCGAAATGGTCGTGGATCACCTGACCACCGAACGCCGCATGTTCGCCGCCCGCCTGGAAGGCCCCGGTGCTGCGGCCCTGGCCCCCAGGGGTGACGTCATTCTGCACGCCAACGAGGCCACCGGCGCCCTGCGTCTCTGGTCGCTCGATGCCCCCCATCCCGAAATCAGCTTCGGGCTCCTCTGGGGCAAGACCCACTACGAGGGCTACGAGAAGCCCGAATACGTTTGGCAGAGCACCGGCGGCGCCGATGACTTCGAGCCCAAGTTCAGCCTGGTCCCCCTGGTGTTCGGCACCCTGAAGGGGACCCTCTACGCCATGCTCTTCGCCTTCCCCCTGGCGGTCCTCGGCGCTCTGTACACATCCCAGTTCGCGACGCCACGTCTGAAGAATGCCATCAAGCCCACCATCGAGATCATGGCTGCCCTACCCTCGGTCGTGCTCGGCTTCCTGGCGGGCCTCGTCATGGCCCCGCTTCTGGAGCGGATGGCCGTCGAGGTCTTTCTCTATCCCTTCGTCGTGCTCCTGCTTTCGCTGCTGATCGCCCCCTTCTGGGGTCGACTGTCCCTGCCCTTCCGGAACGCCTTCGGCAATGGGCGGGAAGTGCTCTGGATGGTGCCGGTGCTGCTCGTGGCCTTGATGCTGACCAGCACGATGGGCCCCTGGATCGAGCGCGTGGTCATGGGTGGCAGCTACCGGACCTGGCTCCAGTCGGCCCTGGGCGTCACCTACGACCAGCGCAACAGCCTGGTGGTCGGATTCGCCATGGGCTTCGCGGTCATCCCCATCATTTTCACCATCAGCGAAGATGCCCTCTCCAGTGTGCCCAAATCCCTCACGTCCGCCAGCCTCGCCTGCGGCGCCAGCCCCTGGCAGACCGCCTGGCGCATCGTGCTGCCCACCGCCAGCCCCGGCATCTTCTCGGCCACCATGGTGGGCCTGGGGCGCGCCATCGGCGAAACCATGATCGTGCTCATGGCCACGGGCAACACGCCCGTCATGGACTGGAGCCCCTTCAATGGCATGCGGACCCTGAGCGCCAACATCGCCGTGGAGATCCCCGAGGCGCCCCTGCACGGCTCACTCTACCGGGTGCTGTTCCTGGCGGCCTTCCTGCTCTTCATCCTCACCTTCGTTCTCAACACCGTCGCCGAGCTGGTCCGCCAGCGCCTGCGCCGCCGCTACGAGTCCATCTGATGAGCCGCCTGACTGAACGCTTCCGGCAGGGTGGGGTCTTCGTCTGGTTCTCCGGAACCCTGCTGGCCTTCTGCCTCGCCATGATCCTCAGCCTGGTGGGCTACATCGTCGCCAAGGGCATGGGCTACTTCTGGCCCAGCCCGCTGGTCCAGGTCCAGACCACCGAAGGCCCCGTGCTCGGTGAAATCACGGGCCATGAGCCGGCCCGCCGGGAGGAGACCGAAAAGATCCAGTTCCGGGTCGGGAATCGGGACATTTACGGCCAGGACTTCCGCTGGATCCCCACGGCCGAGCTGGGCCAGCCGCAGTACCCAAAGGATGCGCTCCTGATCGAGCGGCTCGAGTACGGTCCCTTCATTGGCCGGATCGCCTCGCTGAGCCGCGAGGGCCAGCAGTTCGCCACCGGCCCCGCCGCCCTGGCCGAAGCCCTGCAACGGCTGCCCGAGGCCAACCGGCAGCGGCACCACATCCAGTCCATCGAGAAAGGTGAAGTCGGCGATCTCAATCGGCGCATCGAGAAGCTCAGGCTCTCCCGGAGAAAGGTGGAGGCCAGTGGCGATGCCGCAGCCCAGCAGGCCCTGGAAGCCCAGGTCGCCGCGCTCCAGACCACCTACGACCAGCTGCAGACCAGTCTGGAAACCGCCCGCGCCGAGGCGAAGGCCTGGACCCTCAACCTCCAGACCGCCGATGGCAAAGTCAAGGAATGGCCCCTGGGCAGCGTCGTCCGGGTGATCCCGGCCAACGACCTGACGGGCCTCGGCAAGCTCGGCATCTACCTCTCCCGCCTCTGGGAATTCGTGGCGGATGACCCCCGCGAATCCAACACGGAGGGCGGCATCTTCCCGGCCATCTTCGGCACCGTGATGATGGTGCTGGTGATGTCGATCCTGGTGGTGCCCCTGGGGGTCATCACCGCCCTCTACCTTCGGGAGTACGCCAAGCAGGGCTGGCTGGTCCGGGCCGTCCGCGTGGCCGTGAACAACCTGGCCGGAGTGCCTTCCATCGTGTTCGGCGTCTTCGGCCTCGGGTTCTTCGTCTATGGCCTGGGCGGCAGCATCGACAAGCTCTTCTTCGCCGAAAGCCTCCCCACGCCGACCTATGGCACCGGCGGCATCCTCTGGGCCTCCCTCACCCTGGCGCTGCTGACGGTCCCGGTGGTGGTGGTGGCCACGGAAGAGGCCCTCGGCGCCGTCGCCCGGTCCCAGCGGGAGGCCAGCCTGGCCATGGGAGCCACCAAGTGGCAGACCCTGTGGAACGTGGTCCTCCCCAGCGCCACGCCGGGGATCCTCACCGGCCTCATCCTGGCCATCGCCCGCGGAGCCGGAGAAGTGGCCCCCTTGATGCTCACCGGAGTGGTGAAGCTCGCACCTTCGATGCCGCTGGACGGGACCTTCCCCTTCTTCCATCTCGACCGCAAGTTCATGCACCTGGGCTTCCACATCTACGACGTGGGCTTCCAGAGCCCGAATTCCGAGGCCGCCAAGCCCATGGTCTTCATGGCCGCGCTGCTGCTCCTGCTGGTGGTCGTCCTCCTGAACCTGTTCGCCCTGAATCTCCGGCGCAAGCTGCGGGAGCGTTTGGGGGGGAGCACCTTTTGACCATGAAATCCGGAGCCATCGACATGGAAATCGAGGACCCCCGCCCCGTGCCGGAGCCTGTGCATCTGCAGATGCCGCCTCCCGAATCCGGTCTGCGACCGGCCAGCTTCGTGAAGCCTGATCTGCCCCTCACGGACCCGGCGGTGCTCACGTCACCCACCATGGTGCAAGTGGAGCGGCTGAATCTCTTCTACGGCCAGAAGCAGGCCCTGTTCGACGTGGACCTCAAGGTGGCTCGCAACTCCGTCATGTCCTTCATCGGACCCTCCGGCTGTGGCAAGAGCACCCTGCTGCGCTGTCTCAACCGCATGAATGACCTCATCGACGATGTCCGGGTTGAGGGGCGGATCCTGCTGGGAGATACCGATCTCTATGCCCCGGGGACGGATGTCATTGCCCTCCGGAAGCGGGCCGGAATGGTGTTCCAGAAGTCCAACCCCTTCCCGAAATCCATTTTTGAAAATGTCGCCTATGGGCTTCGGATCCAAGGCGAGAGTGACCGCAACGTCCTCGCAGCCTCCGTGGAACGCAGCCTGAAGAGCGCTGGCCTCTGGGAGGAAGTGAAGGACCGCCTCAAGGACTCAGCCCAGGGGCTTTCGGGCGGCCAGCAGCAGCGGCTGTGCATCGCCCGGGCCCTGGCCGTCCGCCCCGAGGTCATCCTCATGGACGAGCCCTGCTCCGCCCTGGATCCCATCGCCACGGCGAGGGTGGAAGAGCTGATCCTGGAATTGAAACGGGAGTTCACCATCGTGATCGTCACACACAATATGCAGCAGGCGGCCCGGGTGAGCGATCACACAGCCTTCTTCTGGATGGGCAAGCTCATCGAGACCGGTCTCACGGAGAAGATGTTCACCAATCCCGGACACCGCATGACCGAGGACTACATCACAGGGAGGTTCGGCTGATGCGTCAATTCGACCAGGAACTGAGGGATCTGCGCGACGGCATCCTGGCGATGGCCGGGCTGGCCGAGCACATGATCGACCTGACCATCCAGGCCATCGTGGAACGGTCCCGGACCAAGGCCGACGAGGTGATGGCCCTGGACCGGAATCTGGATGAGTGGGAGCTGCGTTTGGATCGCCTTTGCATCGACCTGCTGGCCCTGAGGTCCCCGGCAGCGGGGGATCTCCGCCTCATCGCCTCCAGCCTCAAGATCGTCCCCGAACTCGAGCGCATCGGGGACCACTGCTGCAACATCGCCCGGCGGGCCACCTACGTGCATCCACCCATCCTCTCCACTGGGTCGCTGGAGCGCCTGGGGCAGGAGACCCGCGGCATGGTCCGCATGGCCGTGGATGCCTTCATCGGCAGCGATGCCGGACTGGCCAGGACGGTCATCAAGGCCGATGATTCGGTCGATGCCCTCTACGGCCACATCTACCGAGAACTGCTCCGGCTGATGATGTCCGACCCCCTCACCATCGAACGGGCCAGTCACCTCATCCTGGTCATCAAGAACTGGGAACGCATCGCCGACCAGGCCACCAATATCGCCGAAGAGGTGCTATTCATCCTGGAGGGGCGCAGCGCCAAGCATGCCTACCTCCACGAAGACTCCGTAGAATAGGAACAAAGGACCCCATGCCGCGCATCCTCCTCCTCGAAGACGACACGGAAATCCGGCTCGGCCTGGAGCAGCACCTCCGCCGGGAAGGCTTCAGCCTCATCCCCGTCGGCACCGGCCGGGATGCCCTGCTGGCCCTCAACGCCGGCGGCCCCAGGCTCGATGCGGCCCTGCTGGATCTGAGCCTGCCCGACATGGACGGACTGGATGTCCTCCGGGCCATCCGCACCCACGCGATCCTGAAGAGCCTGCCCGTCCTGCTGGTCACCGCCCGCAGCGAGGAGATCGACCGGGTGCTGGGCCTTGAACTGGGGGCGGACGACTACATCTCCAAGCCCTTCTCCGCCCGGGAGCTGGCGGCACGCCTGCGGGCAATCCTCCGGCGGTCCACACCCAACGAGGAGACTGAACGGGCCCCCCAACTGACCTTTGGTCCCATCGCGGTGGACCTTGATATGCACACTGCCCGGGTGGACGGGCAGGTGGTGGAGTTGACCCGGCGGGAGTTCGAGCTGCTGGCCTACTTCCTGACCAATCCGCGACGGGTGCTCACCCGCGAGAAGATCCTCCAGCAGGTCTGGGGCCTCGAGTACCTGGGCGAAAGCCGCACCATTGATGCCCACGTCCGCCGAGTCCGCGCCAAACTCGGCGAGGCCGCCGCCGAGTTCATCGAGACCGTGGTGGGCGTCGGCTACCGGCTGGGCGGACCCGCAGGCTCCTGAAAAGAAAGCACGGTTTTGCCACCGATGAACACCGACTATCGAACTTTGATCACGACCTTCCCTTTCGTACGCCCGGTTTCAACATAGTCCAGCGCTTGTCTGGTTTCCTCGAACGGGAAGACCCGGTCGACCACCGGCCGGATGTGACCGGCTTCGATCAATTTGGTAATCTCGCCCAGTTGCTGGCCGCTGGAAGTCATGAAGTGAAAGGAGTAGCTGGCGCCACTACGCCTGGCTGCTTTCCGGATGCCGTGACTGAGCACCCGCATCACTAGGCTGACAAAACCGTTCACGCCACGCAGCTTGGCGAAATCAGGATCCGGCGGACCGGCGATGCCGATCAGCTTGCCGCCTGGCTTGAGTACGCGCAGCGATCGCTTCAGCGTATCCCCGCCCTGCGTGTCGATTACCAGGTCGTAGCCATTCAGCTTGGTCGAAAAATCGTCCTGCTTGTAATCGATGACGATGTCGGCGCCCAGGCCCTTCAGCATGTCGGCGTTGACCGCGCTGGCGGTGGTGGCGACCGTGGCGCCGAAATGCTTGGCCAACTGAATCGCGATCGTGCCGACGCCGCCCGAGCCGGCGTGGATCAGTACTTTCTGGCCCTTCTCCAACTTGCCCTTTTCGACCAGCGTCTGCCATGCGGTCAGCGCCACCAACGGGATGGACGCGGCCTCCTCCATCGACAGGTTGGCCGGCTTGAGAGCCAGCGAATCTTCCTTGATCGCGATGAGTTCAGCAAAAGTGCCGATGCGGTCGTCGTCCGGC
>JANYLR010000034.1 GCA_025363715.1 Holophagaceae bacterium
GTTGCATCACGCCTGGATCGGTGGCCTGCTCGAACACGTGCTGACGCTGGTCCGCGTGTGCCGCACCATCGCACCGCTCTACCCCGAGGTAAACGTGGACCTGCTGGTTACCAGTTGAAAGGCCGAAGCTCCGACCTACGCAATTGCCTGTCGAATATCGAACAGGAGGCGCTTCAGCTCCAGCTCGGACAGCTGGAGGGGCACCTGCTGCTTGACTTCCTCCTTGCGGTAGAAGGCGATGCGCTTCACCACGATCTTGTTCTTGCCGATGCTGATCTCGTTGAACTGGATCTGGGTGTCGTCCTTGTAGGGCGGCAGGCTGCGGAGCTGGATGTACATCCCGCGCCGGTCATGGTCGACGATCTCGAGGCGCTCCTTCAGGTAGTTCACCTGCTCCGAAAGCTTTTCCGCCTTGGTCTTCAGCTTGGCGAAGCTCAGCTTCTTGGGGGCGTTCCGTTCCAGGACCATCTCGCCCAGCTGCACCCCGTCCCCACCGCGGAGCAGGAAGCCATCGAGGGTCCCATCCAGTTCGATATCCGCCTGGTGGAAGGACTCGAAGCCCTGGAACTCACCAGGTAGCACAGAGTCGTCATAGCGCTTGGCTTTGCGGGACAGCTTCATGGAACACCTCAGTGAGTCAGGAACCCTACTGAGCCAGAGCCGTGCCAGGAATTTTCTACCTCGATAGAAAGGCATAGGCTCCGATTTATCATCACTTCCGCGCGGAGCTTGCCCAGCGTGCCCTGCCCAGGGGGTGCGCCCTACCCTCCAGACCTGTTCGATTCTGGCCAGGCAGGAATGGGCCTGTTCAGTTCCGGACAGCACCCTCATCGGTGCCTACTTTGGGCCAGCGCGTCCGGTAGATCATGCGATCCAGGGCCCGGCTGTAGGCACTCCAGGCGCCCCCTGAGCTCGCGTCCCCCAGGGCGCGGAACATGGTGTCCAGCTTGCCATCCAGGTCATCCAGGTAATGGACCAGGAGGGCTTCGGGGGTCTTGGGGAGCACCGGCGACCCGAATTCCAGGCGGCCATGGTGGCTAAGCACGATGTGCAGGATCTGCATGCGCAGTTCCTCGGGGAACCCGGAGATCTTGCCCACCGCCCGGCTGATCCACTCGGCCTCCAGGGCAATGTGACCCAGCAAATTCCCCGCATCGGTGTAGCCGAAGCTGCGCTGGTAGCTCAGTTCGGCCGTCTTGCCCACATCATGAAGGAGCACCCCCGCCACCACCAGATCGCGGTTGAGCTCCCGGTAGTGGGCACAGGCCCGCTCCGCCATGCCCAGCACCGACAGGGTGTGCTCCAACAGACCCCCGAGAAAGGCATGGTGCATGGACTTGGCGGCGGGCGCCTGGGCGAAGGCCGTCCGCAGCCCTGCATCAGCCACGAAGAGGGACTGGAGCAGCTGCTGGATCCAGGGGTCCCGGACCGAACCGATGAAGCCGTCCAGCTCCGCCAGCATCTCCGGCACGGGCCGGGCGCTCACGGGGAAGAAAGCGGAGAAGTCCCCCACCTCTGCGTCCGCCGCGTAGCGAGCTTTGTCCAGCTTGAGCTGGAGGCGCCCGTTGTAGCTCGTCACCGCCCCCTTCACCCGCAGGAAGGCATCGGCGCGGACGGCTTCCATATCCCCCTCGACGGCCCGGATGTCCCAGAGGAAGGCCTTCAGGTCGCCGGAGGCGTCGGACAGTTTCAGTTCCAGATACTCCGTGCCCTTGGCGCTGACCTTGTAGGCGGCCTCCTGAGCCAGGAGGAAGCCCTGGAAGAGGTCACCCTCCTTCAGGTTCCGGATGAGGGGCTGGTCGGGCATGGGTGCTCCGGGTCTCGCATCAGGATGGCGCCCAGGATGCGGCAGTGATGGTCAGTGGTTGCGCGGCGCCTTCGGCGGCGGGGCGAAGGGATCCTCGTCACCGAACCCCATCTCCAGGGGAATCCGCTTATCCTCGAGGACTTCGAAGAGCGACCACTGATCGGCCTTCTTCACGTTCCCTTCGGGCAGGGCCAGCACCCGGACCTTCAGCACCCGGTTGAAGAGCGGAAACTCCAGCTCGTCGTCGGCCTTCACATCCTGGCTGGCCTTCCTGGGCACGCCATTCACCCGCACCATCCCCTCGTCGCAGAGCTGGTTGGCCAGCTCGCGCCGCTTGATGAGCAGGCTCTTTCTGAGGAAGGCATCGAGTCTCACAAGATCAACCCTTCAGGATCTGTTCCATCGGCACCAGGTAGCGGATATTGGCGCGCATCCGCAGGTTCGACAGGTACTGTTCGATGGCGTTCTGAGCCTTGGGCTCCTGGAGCTTTTCCAGGATCTTGGCCTTCACATCCGCGAAGCCCTTCATGGGGGCATCCTCCAATGCCACGAGCTGGATCAGGTAGAGGTCCTTGTCCGTTTCGATGGGCGCCGAGACCTGGTCGGGCTTCAGCTTGACGGCCGCCTCCTCGATGCTGGCCCGGAGGAAACCCTTGCTCATCCAACCCAGATCGCCACCGGTGGCCTTGCTGGGACTGGTGGAATGGAGGCGGGCCAGGTCCTCGAAAGGTTTGCCTGCCTTCAGCTCGGCCTGAATGGCCTCGACTTGCTGCCGGGCATTGGCCTGGTCTTCGACCGAAGCGCCCTTGGCGAGCACCAGCTCGCGGATACGGAAGCGGCTGGGCAGGCGGTACTCGTCCTTGTGATCCTCGTAGTAGGCCCGCAGCTCGTTGTCTTCCACGGCCACCTTGGAAAACACTTCCCGCTGCAGCACGAACTGCTGGATGGACTGCTGCTTCTGGCGCTTCATGAACTCCGGCAGGCCGATGCCGAGGCTGGCCTTGAGGGCCCGCTCGAGATCCGCGTCCGTGGCGAAGTTGTTCTCTTTCTTGATGCCGTCGATATTGGACCGGACATAGTCGTCCGTGATGGGCGAACCCAGCTCCGTGCCCTTGTCCTCCAGCAGGAAGGCGTCCACGAGTCCCTTCAGGGTCTTCTCGCGGGCGTCCTTCAGCTTTTCGTCCAGCTCCTTTCCGGAGAACTGGCGGTAGAGCGCCGCGTGCTGCTGCTCCACGGCCTGGTTGAGGCCCCGGCGCGTGATGATGTGCTTGTTGACACTGACGAGAATCTCTTCGCGGATATCGGCCTTGGGTTTGCCATCAGCCGACGTGGCCTCGGTCTTGGCGACGTCAGGATTGGCCACGCTGCCGGCCTGGGGCTTGGCCACAGGCTTTTTGCAGGCCAACGGCAAGGCCAGCAGAGGAAGGAGAAGGAGCCACCTCACTTAGTGTCTCCCTTGGGGGCCGTGGGAGCCTTAGGCGCCTCGATGACCTTGGGCGCGGGAGCAGCCTTCACCAGCTCGAAGGGAATCTCCTTGCGGAGGTCATCCATCAGCTCGTTCCACACCTTGGCCTGGCGCTCCTGGGTGGCCATCTTCTCCGCTTGCCCCTTGGCCTCTTCGAAAGGAACCTGCCGGGTGGGCTTGCGGCCTTCGACCTTGATCAGGTGGTAGCCGTAGCTGGTCTTCACGGGCGCGCCCACCTTGCCCACGGGCTGGGTGCGGGCCGCGGCGCCGAACTCCGGCACCCAGCCGGAGGGATCGGCATCGGCGTAGAGGCCGCCATTCTCCTTGCTGCCAGGGTCGTCGGTGTACTTCTTGGCCAGGGCCTCGAACTTGGCGCCCTTCTTGAGCTCAGCCTGGATCTTGGCGATGCGCTTCTGGGCATCCGCATCGCTCAGGCCCGGCTGACCCTCGCCTTGCTTCACGGACACCAGGATGTGGCGCACGGACACCAGATCCGGCTGCTTGAACCGCTCTGGGTGCTTGTCGTAGTAGGTCTTCACGGCGGCCTCGTCCACGGCCAGCTTCTTCTGGATGGCCTCACCCTCCTTGGCCAGGAACTCGCGGGCCAGCAGATCGTCCTTGGCGCGGTCCAGGGCCCGCTGGTAGCCCGGCGTCTTGTCCAGCTCCAGCTTCCTGGCTTTCACGGTGAGCAGCTTGCTTTCGGCCATGCGCTTGACGAACTCGTCCTTGCCGCCCTGGATCATCATGATCTGCATCTGTTCCTGCTGGCCCAGCAGGCGGAAGGCGGCCTGGAAATCCGCTTCGGTGATCTGTTCGCCGCCCACCTTGGCCAACACCACCTCTTCGGGTTTGGGGGCGGGCGCTGGCGCTGCGGCAGAGGCGGGAGTGACGATGGGGGCAGGCGCGGAGGCTGGCGCGGGGGCCTTGGCCGGTTCCTGGGCGACGACACCGAGGGCGAGGAGGGGGATCAGGGAGGCACGGAGCATGTATTTTCCTTGGAGTTCAGGGCGCTAGGCCGCTAGTTGGACATTTTTCAGAGTTCGCAGCTTCAGCGGCATAAGGGGCCGAATGGGGAATGCCCCGCCTGGGGCAGGACGTTGCCCGACGGCCCCTAACGGCGCCGTCCGCCGAGAAGGTTCATCAGGGAGATGAAGATGTTGTAGAGGCTCACGAAAAGAGAGAGGGCGAAGCCGGCGGGATCGCCGAAGTCATCGGTGCGGAGCATGGCCGAGGTGTCCCAGAGCAGCTTCGCCGAGCAGGCGATCACCGCCACGCCGGAGATGACGAGGCTGAAGGTCTCCAGGTGGAAGATGGCTGCGGCCAGGCTGCCGAAGAACATCACGGCGATGCCGACGATGACGAAGTTGCGGAGGAAACTGAAGTCCTTCTTGGAAACGAAGGCCGTGACGGTGAGAGTCATGAAGACCACGCCGGTGAGCCCGAAGGCCAGAAATACGGGCGTGAAGCCCGCGCCCCGGGCCACCAGGAGGGCGATGATGCCGGCGATGGTGCCGGAGATGTAGGTGAAGAGGGCGTAGGCGATGCGGTTCAGGGGCCGTTTCCGGCTGACGGCCGAGGCGAACAGCAGCGTGCCGAACTGGACGCCGAAAAGGATCCAGTGCCAGAAGCCGCCGGCCATGGAGATCAAGGCCGGTCCCACCACTGGGGCGCTGAGGGCCCCCAGGGCCGCCACAGCGAAGCCGCCCATGAGCCAAAGGTAGACGCTTCGGACAAACTCAACGCGGGACCTTGTCCCTTCCGAAGCCCCCTGCCAAGACTGTTGCAGATCCATGCGACGCTCCAAAAGGGATCCGGACGCGGATCCCTCTTAGATCCTAACATTCCCCCTACCCTATCCCTGTCATGACCACCCTCGAGGTTCCATGATCCCCTCCCCCTGGCAGGACCGGCTGCAGCAGCAGGCCACCCGGCGCCGGGCCCTGGGCCGGGACCGGGCCATCCTCCCGGCCGCCGGAGTGGATGTCTGCTCCAATGACTACCTGGGGCTCCGGCGGGATCCCCGCTTGGCCGCCGCCGCCGCCACCGCCGCCCGGGACCACGGGGCCGGGGCCGGGGCCGCCCGCCTCCTGCGGGGCACCTGCCCCCTGCACGAGGACCTGGAGGCCACCCTGGCCCGCTGGAAGGGCACCGAGGCCTGCCTGCTCTTCAACACGGGCTACCAGGCCAACGCCACCCTCATCCCGGCCCTGGCCGGGGCGGGGGATGCGGTGTTCTCCGATGCCCTCAACCACGCCTCCCTGGTGGACGGCTGCCGCATGGCCCGGGCTCGGGGCGCCGCGGTGGGCATCTACCGGCACCTGGACCTGGTGGATCTGGCCTCGCAGCTCACGGCCTGGCGGGCTAAGGCCCCTGCCCCCGCCCTGGCCCTGGTGGCCACGGACGCCGTCTTCAGCATGGATGGCGACGGGGCGGACCTGCCGGCCCTGGCAGCCCTGTGCGAACAGCACGGTGCCCTCCTGCTCATCGACGAGGCTCATGCCACGGGCCTGCTGGGCTCCGATGGCGCCGGCCTGGCCCAGCTCCAGGGCGTCCATGGCCGGGTTCCCCTGGTCATGGGCACCTTGGGCAAGGCCATCGGCGCCTTCGGGGCCTTCGTCTGCTGCGACCGGCTGCTCCGCGATCACCTCCTGAACACGGCCCGGGGCTTCATTTTCTCTACGGCCCTGCCCCCGCCGGTCCTGGGGGCCGCTCTGGAGGGCCTCCGGCTCGCCCGGGCCGAACCCTGGCGCCGGGAACGGGCCCTGGCTCTCGCGGATCGGCTGCGGGCGGCCCTCGGCCAGCCCGGTCAACCCTCGGCCATCGTGCCCATTCCCGTGGGCCCGGATGCCGAGGCGGTCCGCCTCGCGCTCAGCCTCCAGGCGATCGGCTTCGATGTGCGGGCCGTGCGCCCACCCACGGTGCCTGAAGGCTCCGCCCGCCTCCGGATCACCACGGGCGCCCACTTGGAGGACGGCCAGGTCGACCAGCTCATACGGGCTCTGGGCTACTGACTTCCGGTCTCCAGCGCCGTCTGCATGGCCCGCATGAGATCGCCCCGGAGGAAGGGCTTCTGGACGAAGGCCGCCAGGCCCCGGCCCAGGAAATTCTGGATGGCGTCCTGCTCGTTGTACCCGCTGGTGAGGACCACCCGGCAGTGGGGATCTAGTCGCCGCAGTTCTCGAAAAGTCTCCACTCCGTCGAGGTGGGGCATGGTCAGATCCATGAGCACCGCCCGGATCGGGACCGGGCTGGTCTGGAATCGCTCCAGGGCCTCCAGGCCATCGGCGGCCAGGAGGATGTCGAAGCCCATCGAGCGCAGCAGCTCCGCCGCCACCATGCGCACGCCCTCCTCATCATCCACCACCAGGATGGTGCCGCTGCCCGTCCAATCTTCCTCGGTGCCTGGAGCCTGGGCTTCCGCGGCCAGGCCCTCGCTTGCCGGGAAGATGAGTTTGAAGGTGCTGCCCTTGCCCACTTCGCTGTAGACCCGGATGCCGCCCTTGTGGCCGCGCACGATCCCCTGCATGGCGGCCAGCCCCAGGCCGCGGCCCGTGAACTTGGTGGTGAAGAAGGGCTCGAAGATCCGGGACAGCACCTCCGGCGGCATCCCCTGGCCGGTATCGGATACTTCAAGGGTAAGGAAGGTGCCGGGCTCGATGGGATGGCCCGGGAAATCCCGCAGCAGGTCCGCGCGGCTGAACACCCTGACGCTTGTCCGAATCGATACGAGGCCCTCGGCGTCACCGATGGCCTCCGAGGCATTGGTGACCAGGTTCATCACCACCTGCTGGATCTGGGAGGCCTCTCCCATGAGGGCGGGGAGCCCCTCCTGGGGCAGGAAGCGGAGGGCCACCTTCTTTGAAATGGACACCTCGAGGAGGTGCGACATCTCTGCCACCACCTGGTTCAGGTCCAGGGGGCCGACCTGGAATCGGCCCTTGCCCGAGTAGGCCAGCATCTGCCGCGTGAGATCCGTGGCGCGGTGGACCGTGCGTTCCATGGTCTGGAGATAGGGCGTGGCCGGAGAGGGGTCCGGCAGATAGAGCTGGGCCAGGTTGATGTTGCCCAGGATGGTCGTGAGCAGGTTGTTGAAGTCGTGGGCGATGCCCCCCGCCAGCACGCCGAGGCTCTCCAGTTTCTGGCTCTGGAGCAGGGACTGCTCCTGCCGTCGCCGCTCCGTGATGTCGGTGATCACGCCCAGCACGCTCGCCACTTGGCCGTCGTCGTCGAGTACGGGAGTACCCGTCACGATGGCCCAGAGTTCGCCCCCATCCTTGCGGCGGAAACGGAAGTCGTGCTGCCCAGTGTGTCCTTCGACCCGGTCCGCCAGGTTCTGCTTCGCCTGGGGAATATCGGCCTCGGCCATGAACTCGAAGAGGGTCCGGCCCACCATCTCCGCGGGCGCATAGCCCAGCATGTCGGCCATGCTGCGGTTCACGAAGGTGGTCTGGCCTCGGGGATCCAGCACCCATAGGCCTTCCCCCATGACCTCGATGAGCTGCCGGAACCGGGCCTTGCTATCCCGCAAGGCCTGCGCGTCCAGGCGATGGCTTTCCGTTTCCAGGGCCAGTTCCTGGGTGCGTGCTTCCACCTGGGTGCGGATCTCGGCCTGGCTGGCCAGCAGGGTCTTCACGTAGCCGGCCAGAAGGACCGAGAAGGCCAGTCCGGTCAGGAGCACGGCCCAGGCCCCACCTGGCGTTCCCAGCGTGAAGTGCCCCCCCGCGGGCGTCACAACCACCGTCCAGCTGCGCCCGGCCAGTTGGAAGGAACGGGCCAGGCGAAGGCCTTTCTCCTCAGGCCGCCCGGTGGCAGGAAGGGGCGAGGGCTCCTCGTGGAGCAGAGACTCAGCCTCCGGGGCGCCCGCATCGAGCAGCCTCAGGACGACTCCCTTCGGCTCCAGGTACGCCAAGGCTTTCTGGACCAGATCCCCCATGCGGAAGACCCCCTGAACGACGCCCGAAGGCCGACCATCCTTCCCCCGCACCGGGGCCATCACCAGCAAGCCGGCCTGATTCCCCGTTTCCTGGATCAGGCGAATCCGACCACTGGCCGCCAAGGCGCCGGTCCGGAGGGCCCGGGCCAGGGTCTCCTGGCGGGTCGCCAGCGCCTCGGCCGAGAAGCCCAGGGTGACCTCGTTGCCTCGCAGGGGCGCCACATAGTGCACCGCGAAAAAGGAATCCCCGGGTCCGAAGACCACCCGGCGGCCCTCGACGTCGCGCTTGAAGTATTGGAAATCCGCATGCACCCGCCTGGCTTCGGCCTCGAGCCTGGCCCGATTCCCAGGGGTCACCTGGGGCAGCCATTGGAGGGCCTGGATGTCGTGATGCTTCACGAGAATGGGCGCCAGGAAGGCGTCAAAATCCGTCCGGGTGACCTCGTCACTGGCTTCAAAAAAGCTGCACAGTACCGAAACATCCTGGAAGCCATGCTCGAACCCTTGGATGACGTTTTCCGCCCGTTCCCGCGCCGCAGCGCTGAACTGCGCCTCCACCTGTCGAAGGTAGGCCTCTCGGGTGAAGAAGAAGCCGGCCAGGGACAGGGTCAGGCCAGCCACCAGCACTGCCAAGGCGCGCAGGCGTCCCCGAGGGGGAAGGGAAAGAGCGGTTTCGGTCAAGACTTGCCTCGTGCTGTGCAGGGTGTGCTCGGCTGGGTTCAGGGTCGCAGAAGGAAATCCATCCGGGAATCGCTGCTCTCCCCCTTCATCGTCACCTGGGCCCATTTGCCTGACCTGTGGGAGAATCCCTGTGGACCCGAGGGTCTTTAGGAGGTGCCGCTTGAACCGCAACATTCTTTTCGCCCTGGTTGGCGGCCTGGCAGCGGGATTCCTCGCGGGGTACTTCGTGTTTGGCGGCGATGGCGCCCAAACCCACACTCCCGTGGTGGCTGCTTCCACAGCCCCGATCATGCCCGCGCCCTCCCTGGGCGGCCTGCCGGGAGCCAACCCAGGCGCCATGCCCAGCGGCCCGGCGCTGCCCAGCGCGGAGGTTCAGGCACGCATTGCCCGCATCGAGGCCGCGGTGCTGGCCGATCCGAAGAACCACGATGCCTGGGCGGCCCTCGGCAACGAGTACTTCGACTCCCACCAGCCGCAGAAGGCCGTGGATGCCTACGCCAAGGCCCTGGCTCTGAAGCCGGAGAATCCCGACATCCTCACGGATCAGGGCGTCATGTACCGCCAGCTGGGCCAGTTCGACAAGGCGCTGGCTGCCTTCCAGAAGGCCAACAAGCAGAAGCCCACCCACATCCAGAGCCTCTTCAACATGGGCATCGTCTATTCCACCGACCTGAACAAGCCGGCGGAAGCCGCCAAGGCCTGGAACAAGGTCATCGCCACGGCCCCGAACAGCGAACAGGCCACCCAGGCCAAGCAGCTGCTCAGCCAGCTGAAGCCATAGCCGGGCCTCGGAACCCATCCCGGCCCCGATGCCATGGTGAACCCAGCCGCGCTTCCCAGCCCCCTGTGGATCCTCGGCACGGGCACCGGCGTGGGCAAGACCCAGGTGGCACGCCACATGGCTCGGGCCTGGGTCGGACTGGGCCCCGTGACCTATCGCAAGCCCTTCCAGACCGGCGTGGACCGGGCCGACCATCCCGAGGCCGATGCCTCCGCGGTGATCGGCCCGGGCATCTGCGTGGAGAGCCTTGTGCTGCTGAAGGCCCCCCTCTCCCCCTGGGCTGCGGCCCAAGGGGAGGGCCGGATCCTGGATTTGCCCGCCGCGGCGGCCTGGTGCCTGCGGCCCGCCGAGGGCCGGGTGCTGCTGGAGGGCGTGGGGGGCTTGATGGTGCCCCTTGGGCCGAAGCTCCACTTCCTCGCCTGGGCCACGGACCTGCAGCTCCCCTGCGTGTTGGTGGCCCTGGGCGGCCTGGGCACCCTCAACCACACCCTGCTCTCCGCGGAGGCCCTCATGCTGCGCGGCTGGCGCCTCGAGGCCGTGCTGCTGAATCCGGGCGCGGATGGCACAGCGCCTGAAGTCGCTGAATCGAATGCTGCGCTGCTGCGTGGGTTTCTGCCCATGCCGGTGACCGTCCTAGACTGATCCCATGCCCACGCCCCTGCCCCCCGACTGGTCCGACCGACTGGCCATCGATCGCGCCCATGTCTGGCATCCCTTCACCCAGATGCAGATCCACGAGGCCGACCCGCCGGTGCCCGTGGTGGGCGCCGAGGGTTGCGACCTGCTGCTGGCCAACGGCGAGCGGGTGCTGGACGGCATCTCCAGCTGGTGGACCTGCCTCCACGGCCATGGTCATCCCCGGCTGGTGAGCGCCCTGGAGCGCCAGGCCGCCAGGCTCGACCACGCCATGTTCGCGGGCTTCACCCACGAGCCCGCCCTGGAGCTGGTGGCACGGCTCCGCCCCAAGCTGCCCCCGAACCTCACCCGGGCCTTCTTCTCGGACGACGGCAGCACGGCCGTGGAGGTGGCCCTGAAGATGGCCTTCCAGGCCCAGCTCCAGCGGGGCGAGCAGGGCCGCGACCGCTTCGGCGCCCTGCGCGGCGGCTACCACGGCGACACCCTGGGCGCCGTGGGCGTGGGCGAGCTGGAGAATTTCCTGACCGGGCTCTTCAGTCCCCTGCTGCTGGCCTGTGACCGGCTGGAGGTGCCCGAGGATCCCCGGCGGGAGATCCAAGCCGATCTCACGGGCTGGCCCGCGCGGCTGGAACTGGCACGCCGAAACATGCAGGGATTCTTCGCGGAAAAGGGCGAGCGTCTCGCCGCCTTCATCGCCGAGCCCCTCATCCAGTGCGCCGGCGGCATGCGGATGTGGCCGCCCGAGTTGCTGCAGGAGCTGCGGGTGCAGTGCGACCAGCACGGCGTCTATCTCATCCTCGACGAAGTGGCCACGGGTTTCGGTCGCACGGGCACCTTCCTGGCCTGTGAGCAGGCGGGCGTGGCACCGGATCTGCTTTGTCTTTCCAAGGGGCTCACCGGCGGCACGCTGCCCCTCTCCATGACCTGGGCCACGGAGGCCATCTACGGCCACTTCTGGGGCACGCCCGCCTCGGGCCGGGCCTTCCTCCACGGCCACAGCTACACCGCCAATCCCACCGCCTGTGCGGTCGCCGCCGCCAGCCTGGCCCTGTTCGATGACGAGCCGGTGTTGGCCAACGCCCAGGCCCTCGCGGCCGCCATGCGGGAGGCCTTCACGAGCCTCGCCTCCCACCCCGCCGTGCGCCAGGCCCGCAGCCTCGGCACCCTCGGCGCCTGCCGGCTGGTGGATCCCGCTACGGGAAAGACCCACGCGCCCGAGGCCCGCTTCGGCTGGCGCCTGCACCGCCTCGCCCTCGACCACGGCCTGCTCGTGCGGCCCATCGGCGACTGCCTCTACCTGATGCCGCCGCTGAGCACGCCCCCGGAACGAATCCGGGAGGCCGCAGAGGAACTGGTCCACCTTCTGAACAATTAGGAAATGCAGACCGTGGCGGCTATAGGTATTCCATTCCCCTTGGGTGACGAGAGCGCCTGAAGAGGCACGTGAAGCCCCATCGGTGTAGTCTTTATCCCTTCCATCCCCTCCATCCCTGTTCAAAAAGCTTTTTGTTTTTAACAGGGATGAAGGAGATGAAGGGGATCTTCCCAACCCGGGATGATTCTTCGAAACCCGATTGGAGCGATGTCCCTGCTCACATCCTGGCCCTGGAGCGCACGATGAAACTGGTGACTTTTCTGCAGGCCGGCAGGGAGAAAATCGGGGCGGTGATGGCCGATGGCCGCATTCTCGACTTCGCCGCCGCGGATGCACGCCTGGCCGTGGAGATGCTGACGCTGATCCGCCGCCAGGACGAGCTCATGCCCCTGGCCCGGAGGCTGGCCCAGGCTCCCCCGGCCACAGCCCTGCTCGAGCCTGCCGCCGTCCATCTGCTCGCCCCCCTGCCCCGCCCCGTCTCCATGCGGGACGGCTACGCCTTCCGCCAGCACGTGGCCACGGCCCGCCGCAACCGTGGGCTGGAGATGATTCCCGAGTTCGACCTCTTCCCCGTCACCTACTTCACCAACCACTTGGCAGTGACTGGCCCCGGCGAGGTGCTGGTGCAGGACCACCACCTGGTGCGCCTCGACTTCGAGCTGGAGGTGGCCATCGTTACCGGTCGGCCCCTGAAGAACGCCACCCTGGAGGAGGCGGACGAGGCCATCTTCGGGTTCACGATCATGAACGACTGGAGCGCCCGCATGCTCCAGATGGAGGAGATGAAGCTCTCCCTGGGCCCCTGCAAGGGCAAGGACTTCGCCACCAGCCTGGGCCCCTGGCTGGTCACCAAGGACGAGCTGGCCCTGGAAGCGACGGACCGCGGCCGCCTGCTGCGCGCCCGCATGACCTGCGCCGTGAATGGACACCGGCTGTCGGATGGCAATGCGGACACCATGAACTGGACCTTCGCCCAGATTCTCCAGCGCACCAGCTACGGCATCCAGATGCAGCCCGGCGAGGTCATCGGCAGCGGCACCGTGGGGACCGGCTGCCTGCTGGAGTTGAACGGCTCGAAAATCACCAACAACCTCTGGCTCAAGGCCGGCGACGAAGTGGTCATGGA
Organism: Holophagaceae bacterium; assembly: GCA_025363715.1. Lineage (GTDB taxonomy): Bacteria > Acidobacteriota > Holophagae > Holophagales > Holophagaceae > Geothrix. Next base: position 12,805 of record JANYLR010000034.1, read on the forward strand.
GATCGAGGGCCTGGGCCGCCTGGTGAACACGATCACCCATGTGCCCGAGCGGCTTTCCGACATGCCCCCGCACCTGGTGGGCGGCACGCTCCCCGACCTCTACGCGGGCACCCCTTCCGGCGAGGCGGGGGACTGAACCGCCGGGCGTTGCCCGCGCCCGGCAGGTGGACCATCATGGCGGCATGATCCGGCCCTTCCGCCTCCGTCTTCTGCTTGGCCTCCTGGCGGGCCTCGCCCTCTCCGCCCAGGCGCCCCTCCTGGTGCGCACCGGGCGCCTGCTGGATATGCGTAACGGCCAGGTCCGCATGGACCAGGGCCTGCTGGTGAAGGAGGGCCGCATCGCCGCCAGCGGCCCCTGGGCCCAGGTGGCCGCCTCGGCGCCCAAGGATGCGGCCCTTCTCGATCTCTCCGGCCAGTTCGTGCTGCCGGGCCTTATCGAGGCCCATACCCATGTGCTGCTCCAGGGCAATCGCACGGCCCAGGACTACGCGGACCAGATCCTCAAGGAGAGCGTGTCCTATCGCGCCCTGCGGGCCGCCGCCGCCGCACGGTCGGCCTTGATGTGGGGCTTCACGACGATGCGGGACCTGGGCAGCGAAGGCGCCGGCTACGCCGATGTGGATCTGAAGAAGGCCCTCGAGGCCGGCGTGATGCCGGGCCCTCGGCTCTTCGTGGCGGGCAAGGCCTTCTCGGCCACGGGCACCTACCCCCTGCAGAACTACGCCTGGGAGCTGGACCTCCCCTCGGGCGTTCGGGTAGTGGACGGCGTGGAGGCCATCCGCGTGGCCGTGCGCGATGAAGTCCGCCGTGGCGTGGACTGGATCAAGGTCTATGTGGACCGGGGCACCCGCCTGGATCCCGATGGCCGCCTGCGCTCCCTGACCAACTACCGGCCCGAGGAGCTGCGGGCCTTCGTGGAGGAGGCCCACCACCTGGGCAGGCGCACCTCGGCCCATGTGAAGGGCTGGGATGGCATCGACGCGGCCCTCACCGCGGGCTTCGATACCCTGGAGCACGCGGACGGGTTCACCGATGACCTGCTGGATCGCGCCGTGAGGCAGGGCACCTTCTGGTGCCCGACCATCTACGCGGGGCTCTGGGTGGCGGAGGGCCGTCCCCTGGGCCGGAAATTCGCGGAGATCCTCTCGGCCGCCTTCAAGAAGGGCCTGGCCAAGGGCGTGAAGGTCGCCCTGGGCAGCGATGCCGGCGCCTTTCCCTGGACCGAAAATCCGGCGAAGGAGCTGGCCCTCATGGTCGAGCGCGGCATGACGCCCCTCCAGGCCCTCCAGTCGGCCACGGTGGTGGGCGCCGACCTGCTGGGCCGCAAGGATCTGGGCAGCCTGGAACCGGGTGCCTGCGCCGACCTCGTGGCCCTGCCCGAAGATCCCCTGAAGGACATCACGGCCCTGCAGCGCCTCGACACCGTGATGAAGGGCGGCGTGGTGGTGCGCCGCGACTCCCCGGCCCGCCCATGAGCCACCGCACAATCCTCCCCGCGGACCTGGGTTCCATCGAGACCAACGCCCTGCTCTGCGGGGGCGTGGGACCGCGCCCCATCGCCCTGGCCAGCACCCTCAGCGCGGAGGGCATCCGGAATCTGTCGCCCTTCAGCTTCTTCAATGCCTTCGGCTCGAACCCGCCCACGGTGGCCTTCGCCCCCAACCGCCGGGGTCGCGACGGCACCGTCAAGCACACCTACCTGAACGCCGTGGCTACGGGCGAGTTCGTTATCGCCGGCGTGAGCCACGCCATGGTCCACCAGATGAACGTGGCCAGCGCCGAGTGGGCCGACGGCGTGGACGAGTTCCCCAAGTGCGGCCTCACGCCGCGACCCGCGCGCCTCGTGAAGCCCGCCCTCGTGGAAGAAAGCCCCTTCCAGATGGAATGTCGACTCCAGCAGGTGGTGGAGCTGGGCAGCGGGCCCGGATCCGGGCTCATGCTCATCGGCCAGGTGCTGGCCTTCCATGTGCGGGAGGACTGTTTCTCCGATGGCATCCTTCATCCGGACCGCCTGGATCTGGTGGGCCGCAACGGCGGCGCCTGGTACACCCGGGCCAGCGGCAAGGCGCTGTTCCAGCTGCCCAAGCCCGCGGCCAAACCCATCGGCTACGACGCCCTGCCCGAAGTCCTGAAGCAGAGCCGCATCCTGACCGGCAATGACCTCGGCCAGCTCGCCAACAACGCCGAGCTGCCGGACCTGTCGGCCGCGGCCCCCTGGCCCGGCGATGCCACCACACCCGAGGGGCTGGATCGGGCCATCCAGCGGGCCCTGGGCGCCGGCGACATCGAGGAGGCCTGGCGGCTGGTGGGCCTGCGGATCCACCTCTGAGGCCGGGCTCCGGGATTCTGCTTGCGAGGCCCTGGCTCCACCGGTAGCGTGGCTCTCACCTTCACGGGAGGTCGCATGTTTCCTCGTGGGCGGAGCACGGTCCTGGCCCTGGTGCTCTCTTGGCACCTCGGCGCTCAGACGGCGCCCTCCGCCGAGATCCGCCAGTACCTCAAGGTGGAGGCCCCGGTGGTGGCCCTGCTTCACGCCCGGGTGGTGGATGGCACCGGCGCCCCCGCTCGGGAGGACCAGACCCTCATCCTCCGCGGGGGCCGCATCGAGGCCATGGGCGCCAGCGCAGCCACCGCGGTGCCGAAGGACGCCCAGTCGCTGGACCTGACAGGCCACACCGTGCTGCCGGGCCTGGTGGGCATGCACAACCACCTCTTCTACACCCACTCCGCCCACTTCGATGAGAAGGGCGCCGTGCCGGCGCCAGGACGAATGTTCGCCGAGATCGCCTACTCGGCTCCCCGCCTCTACCTGGCCTGCGGCGTCACCACCATCCGCACCACCGGCAGCCTGGAGCCCTACACCGACCTCAACCTCAAGCGCCAGATCGACGCGGGCCTCATGCCGGGGCCGAAGATGGACGTGACGGGCCCCTACCTCGAAGGCTTCGAGCCCATGACGCCCCAGATGCACGCCCTGGGCGGCCCCGACGAGGCGCGCCGCTTCGTGGCCTACTGGGCCGATGCGGGCGTCACCTCCTTCAAGGCCTACATGAACATCACCCGGGCCGACCTCGGCGCGGCCATCCAGGCGGCTCACGCCCGTGGACTGAAGGTGACGGGACACCTGGGCTCAGTCACCTGGCCCGAGGCCCTGGCCCTGGGCATCGACGACTTCGAACACGGTCCCGTGTACACGGACACGGAGTTCACGCCGGACAAGAAGCCAGACCAGGGCCCGCCGGTGGCGGCCTCCTGGGGCTCCTGGCTGAAGGTGGACATCGCCGGCCCCGAGGTCCAGGCCCTCATCCACGCGCTGGTGGCGAAGCGGGTGGCCGTGACCTCCACCCTGCCGGTCTTCGAGCTGGGGGTGCCGGGACGGCCGCCCCTCCAGCCGCGGGTGCTCGCCGCCATGTCTACGGAATCCAAGGCCAGTTACCTCGCGGCCCGGGGTCGCGTGAAGGTGGCGCCCAATGGCATGGCCGAGCAGCTGCTCAAGAAGGAGATGGCCTTCGAGCTGGCCTTCGTCCGGGCAGGCGGCCTGCTGCTGGCCGGCCCCGATCCCACGGGCATGGGCGGCGTGCTGCCGGGCTTCGGCGACCACCGGGAACTGGAGCTGTTGGTGGAGGCCGGCTTCTCGCCCGTGGAGGCGATCCACATCTACACGGCGAATGGCGCCGCCTTCCTGGGCCGCCTGGACCGCATCGGCACCCTGGCTCCCGGCAAACAGGCGGACCTGGTGGTGGTGAGGGGCGATCCCTCGCGGAAGATCGAGGACATCGAGAATGTCGTGACGGTCTTCAAGGATGGGCTCGGCTACGACTCCGCCAAGCTCATCGAATCCGTGCGTGCCCATGTGGGCATCCGCTGACGGCAGCTTCTTCCGGGACTCCGGTCAGTCTCCGGAATCCTGCGAACCCAAGGCCGGATTGCCGCGGTGGTGCACCACCCGCTGGGAGTAGGGGATCTCGATGCCCGCCTCGCGGAAGGCCAGCAGGATGCGCCGCCGCAGCTCCCGCGCCACCTCCCACTGGGCGCCTGGCGCCGTCTTGGTCAGCGTGCGGATGATGAAGCCGTTGGGCCCCAGGGTCTCGATGCCCTTCACTTCCAGGGTTTCGAGGACCAGCTCCGGCCGGTCCTCGTGCAGCTTCCTCCCGGCTTCCAGCAACACCGCAAAGGCCATATCCGGATCCGTGGCCAGGTCCACTTCCACGTCCACCAGAGCCCGGGCGAAATCCTTGGACAGCACCACGACCCGGTTGATGGAGCCATTGGGCACGAAGTGGGCCCGTCCCTCCATGTCCCGCAGCTGAGTGATGCGCAGGGTCATGCGCTCGACGGTGCCCACGTGGTTGTCGTCCACGTTGATGATATCGCCCACGCCGAACTGGTTTTCCATGAGCAGGAAGAACCCGCTGATGACGTCCTTCACCAGGCTCTGGGCGCCAAAACCCAGCGCCACCCCCGCCACGCCCGCCCCGGCCACCAGGGGGCCGATGTTCACCCCGAACTCCTGCAACAGCATCAGCAGGAAGAAGGCGATCACCAGCACCCGGGCCGCGTTGGTGAGCACCGCGCCGAGGGTCTCGGCCCGCCGCTCGGCCTCGGAGGTGGTGGCGTCGTCGCCATCGTCCACAGCGCGGCGCACCGCCCGGGTGACCAGCTTCACCGCCAGCAAGAGCCCCAGGCAGGCCACGGCCACCAGCAGCAGGTGCCCCAGGCGGGACCACCCCGAACGCTCCATCCAGCCCGCCAGTCCCTTCAGCCACTGAGGGGTCATCTGTATTGCCGCCATTCCAAAGGTCGCTTCCATGCTTAGGCTCCGCTACCAGCGTACCGGATTCCTTCCTGGGGGACCTGGTTGCCAAGAGTTTGTGCGTAAATCGGTCGTGCCCACGAGGCGCCCCGCAACCCAATGAGCCCCTTGGCGATAGATCCGGAGGTTAGGTTTTAATTACTTATTGATAATCAATGAATGCCGATTTTTCCTTGTTTTCACCTTGCTGATGCTCACGAAACGGCCATGATGATTTCACCTCAGCCCTATCAGGAGCCCCCATGGCCCGCAGCACCTCGGAGCGGATCGACCGTCGCCGGCACCACGGCCCCTTCCGGTTCCTATACATGGACCTGAAGGCCATCATGCGCCGCTTCCTGGGCACCCGCTGAGCGTCCTACTTCCAGGACGCCCAATAGTCGACGTTCTCCACCATCCCCGCCGCCGCCGTGGCCTTCAGGGGACGGAAGGTGTCCACCATGACCGCCACCTCGTCGGTGCGCTCCTTGGTGCGGCTGAGGGGGATGGCCTTGGGGTGGGGCCCGTGGTGGATGCCCTGGGGGTGCCAGGTCACCATGCCGGTGCCGATGCCGTCCCGGCTGAAGAAGTGGCCTGCCGAGTAGAACAGCACCTCGTCGTAGTCGATGTTGCTGTGATAGAACGGCACGCGCATGGCGCCTTCCTCTTCCTCGAAGGGCCGGGGCAGGAAGGAGCAGATGACGAAGTTGTTCCCGATGAAGGTGCTGTGCGCGCTGGGCGGCAGGTGGTAGCGGGCGCTCAGGATTGGTCGGATGTCCTTCACGTTGATGCGCCACACCGTGAGGTCGCCCTTCCAGCCCACCACGTCCAGGGGATTGAACGGGTAGTAGACCTTGGTGATCTCGTTTTCGCGCTTGATGTGGACGGCCCACTCCCGGGGCACGGCGTCGTAGGGCTCCAGCTCCGGCGTGTCGATCATGGCCGGATCGAAGATGGCGTTCGGGCCCAGCTGGTTCCGATCCGGGATGGTGACTTCGCTGAAGCTTTCGATGAGCAGATAGCGCTGCTCGCCGGCACCTGGCAGGAAGCGGTAGGTGGTGCCCCTCGGGATCACCAGGTAGTCGCCGGTGGCGTAATGGAGGGCGCCGAAGCTGGTCTCCAGCTTTCCCGCCCCCGCGTGGATGTAGTAGACATCATCACCATCGGCATTGCGGTAGAAGAAATCCATGGTCGCGGGGATGACCCAGTGCAGGGCCAGGTCGTTGTTGTGGAGCAGGCAGATGGGCGCGAAGGCCACCTCTCTGGAACCGAACATCGACGACCGAATGGACGATTCTGTGCGGGGGTCCCGCGCTTTCGCGCCCACCCCCGCGCCCCCGCCGCCGGTCCGGGCCAAGCCCGCCCCGTCCGCCGCCAACAGCTGATTCAGGTCGTAGCTGTGGGGCCGCAGGGGGCCCTCGATGCGGGTCCAATCCGTGACGGGATGCAGCCGGTAGAGATGGGTGGTGCGGCCGAAGAAGCCTTGCCGCGCATGCTCCTCCTCGAAAGTACCCGCGGGCAGTTCCACGTGGGCCTGGCGGGCGTGCAGCCCCTTGCGCAGGGGGAACAGCGGGGTTTCCTTCTTGGACATGGCGACCTCGGTGTGGTCCGTCATTATCAGAGGAATCTGTGGCCACAGGTTTTGCCAATGCCAAGGAGACCAGCGGTTTGAGGCTTTTGTGGGCAGGAAACACTCACCTGATAGGGTTTAGGTAGCGCAAATTCACCATGGCCCTTGGCTGACCGATAGGTATTCTGCAGCGGTCATCCCAGCTCGCTCAATTGGCCATCGACCTTCGTTTCATGCCCCAAGGAGGTGTCATGGATCGGAATTATTCGCAGGACCTGCTGATCGCCATTGAAAGGGCGGACCGGGCCGGCGCCAACGCGGTCATCCAGGCCTGGGCCGCAGGCCGAGACTTCCGGCAGGTGGTGCCGGAACTGCTCGCCCCGGTGCTGGAGACCTTCGGGAAGGTCTGGGCCACCGGCCATGGCGGCGTCTCTCTGGCCACAGGCTATGTGGCTTCGAAGATCGCCGAGGATGTCCTCACCCGGCTTCTGCAGGAAGCCAAAGACAGCGGCTCAGTTCTGCCGGTCAAGGGCCCCGTGGTCCTCGGCAATGTCGAGGATGACTTCCATCCCCTGGGCCGCAAAATGGTCGCCGCCTTCCTCCGCGCCGACGGCTGGGATGTCCGCGACCTGGGGGTGGACGTGAGCGCCGCAGAGTTCGTGGACACGGCTGAAGCATCGGGGGCCAAGGTCATCGGCGCCTCGGCCATGATGTACACGACGGCGAAGAACGTGGCCAAGATCCGCCAGGAGATCGACCGCCGGGGGCTCACCGGCAAGCTTCAGCTGGCCGTCGGCGGCGCGGTCTTCAAACTGCGGCCCGAGCTGGTGGCGGACTTCGGCGGGGATGGCACCGCCGCCAGTGCCGTGGAAGCCTCCACCCTTTTCGAAACGCTGCGGCAGCGCGCCCTCACTCTCGACTCCCCCGCTGGAGGGCTGCACCCATGAACAGCTTCGAACGGATCCTGGCCACCCTCCAGAACCAGCCCACCGACCGGCCGCCGTTCTTCCTCAACGCGAGCCTCTACGGCGCGCGACTCACGGGCGCCAGCCTGGACGACCACTACACCCAGGCCGCCCTCTATGCCGAAGGCCAGATGGCCATCCGCGACGTCTTCAGTCCCGATCTGCTGACCAGCCCTTTCCTCGTTCCAGCCATCGGGGAGGCCTTCGGGAGTTCCAGGCGCGACCATCCGCGCCAGGCGCCGAACATCTCGGGATTCGCCGCCCAGTCCGCGGAAGCCATGCTGAAGCTCCCCCTGCCAGACGTGGACAGCCACCCCCGGCTGGTCTACCTGAGGGAGACGATCCGGATCCTCGCTGCGAAATATGCCGGCGAAGTGCCGATCATCGGAGTGCTGGTGAGTCCCCTGGACATCCCCCCGCTGGTCATCGGGCTGGAGGCCTGGCTCGATGCCCTCCTTTTCGAGCCGGCCGTAGCCCAGGCCCTGCTGGATCGCCTGACGCCCTTCTTCGTGGCTCTGGCCGAGGCCATGTTCAGCGATGGCGCCACGGCAGTGGCCCTGACGGCCAACCTGGCCAACAAGGACATCGTCACCCCGGACGTGGCGCATACCTTGACGCTCCCGTGCCTGAGAACCGCCCTGGCCGAGCTCCCGGGGCTGGTCATCTTCCACCACGGGGGCTGCCCCCTGGTGGACCAGCTGGTCCGGTTCAAAGGGCTGCCCAACGTCGCGGCCTACGTGCTCGATGCCGGGGAGAACCTCGGCGCCGCCCGCCAGGCCCTGGGCCCTGGGCCCGTGGTGATGGGCAATCTCAACGGCCCGGGATTGTCTGATCTTCAGCCCGGGGACGTGCAGGCCCTCTGCGACCGGGCCTTCGCCCAGCGGGGCGAAGACCGCCAGTTCATCCTGTCCACCTGCGGTGCCGATATCCAGATCGACACGCCCCCAGAATGCCTCGCCGCCATCACTGAGGCCGTGTGTCGGGCGGGAGGGGTCGAGGCATGATCCAGGAGAAACAGAAGCTCTGCCTTTCCTGCTCGATCTTCCGGAAGGAGATCGAGGCTCTGCAGGCCTCCGGCCAGCTCGACCTACCCGTGGAATTTCTCAACTCCATGCTCCACATGGTCCCAGCCAAGCTGGAAGCCCGCCTGCAGGAAGCCCTGAGCTCGGCCCGCCTCCAGGATCCCGAGCGGGAGGTGGTGATGGCCTATGGGGACTGCTGCGGCCACATGGATACCTTCGAGTCCGAACCAGGCACCGCCCGCACCGAAGGCATCAACTGCTGCGAGATCATCCTCGGCTCCGAGGCCTACCGGAAACTCCGGAAAGAAGGCGCCTTCTTCCTCATGCCAGAATTGGCCCTGGCCTGGAGGCAGATCTTCGTGGGCCAGCTGGGCCTGCTGGGACCCTGCGCCAAGACCTTCATGCAGGAGATGCATTCCCGGATGATCTACCTCGATACCGGCCTGGTGCCCGTGCCGCATGCCGCCCTACAGGAGGCCAGCGAGTTCCTGGGCTTGCCGGTGGAGATCCTGCCCGTCTCGCTTGATCCCCTGCTCGCCAGCCTGCGGCAGGCCGTGCAATCGGCCCACCGCCATGACTGATTTCAGCCGCCAGCCCGACGACGCCGCTGTCCAGTTCATGATCGTGGACTTCCTCGCGGAAATCCTGAAGTTCTCGGAAAGCCCCAGCGAGATGGGCCAGTACCTCACCCGGCAGCTGCGGGAGCTCCTGGGCGTCCGGGCCGTGGTGATGCTGCAGCACGGCCCTAGTGCCAAGAACGGGTCACCCCACATCGTGGCCATCGAGCCTGAGCGGGCCCGCAACAACGCGCTCGTGCAGGGGCTGGTTCAGTTGGTAGAGCATCACCCAGACCTGGATGAGGCAACCCTGCTTCTTCGGCCCACTACCCTCCCCTGCATCGCCGGTGTGATGGACACGCTTTGCATCGCCTCCCTGAGCCTGACCCCTCTCCGGGTCGGTGAGCTGAGGGTGGGCACCCTCTTCGCCCTGGACCACTTGGATCTCCAGCGCACGGACGACGTGGTGAGGCTGCTGAACGCCCTCTCTCCCGTGTTCGCATTGATCCTGCGCAATGCCCTCCACTTCGAGGCCCAGGAGGCCAAGGTCCTGGCCCAGGCCGAGGAGTACCGGGCCCTGCTCCAGACGAATCTGGACGGCTTCCTGATGGTCCGGGGCGATGGCTCCCTGCTGGAAGCCAATGCCGCCTACCTGCGCATGAGCGGGTACTCCCTCGAGGAACTGCGGACCCTCCACATCTCTGATCTGGATGCCATCGAAAGCCGTCCGGAAACCGATCAGCGCACCCAGAAAATGAAGGATGAGGGCTCGGACCGCTTCCGCTCCCGGCATCAGCGGAAGGATGGCACCACCTACCCGGTGGAAGTATCGACCACCCACGTCCCGGGGCGGGATCTGCTCATCGGTTTCATCCGGGACCTGACGGAGCGGGAGGTCGCCGAAACCGCCCTGCGGAATAGCGAGGCCCACTACCGGGAGCTGATGGAAATGCTCGGCGAAGGCGTGTGCATGGTGGATGCCACGGAAACCTTCATCATGGCGAATCCCGAAGCCGAACGGATCTTCGGCGTGGGCCGGGGCGAGCTGATCGGCCTGAGCCTCCGGGCCTTCCTGGAGGACGCGGAATGGGACCAGGTCAGGAACCACACGCACCGCAGGCTCGGAGGCGCCAAGGATGCCTACGAGATCGTGATCCGCCGCCTGGACGGCGTGCACCGGACCCTGCTGATCACCGTGACCCCCCGCTCTGATCCGGATGGCGTCTTCATCGGCAGCCTGGCGGTCACCCGGGATGTGACCGACGAGCTGAAGACCAAGGAAGCCCTCCGCCTATCCCAGAAGATGGAAAGCCTCGGCAACCTGGCGGGCGGCCTGGCCCACGACATGAACAACGTGCTGGGGGCGATTCTCGGGCTGTCCACCACTCACCTGGATCTGCAACCCGAGGGAACCCGCCTCCACAGCACCTTCGAGACCATCACGAAGGCCTGCCTGCGGGGCCGAAACATGGTGAAGAGCCTGCTGGACTTCGCGCGGAAGGACATGGCTGGCGTGCGCTCCGTCTCCCTCAACAGCCTGCTGGAAGAAGAAGCCCGCCTCCTGGAGCGGACCATCCCCGCCAGCATCGCCATTCACTTGGATCTGGATCCGGGCGTGGGCACCATCCTCGGGGATCCGGATGCCCTCAGCCTCATGCTCATGAACCTCTGCGTGAACGCCATCGACGCCATGCCGGATGGCGGCCGGCTCACCCTCCGGACTAGGAGCCTGTCCGACGGCCGCCTGCTCCTCGCCGTGGAAGACACGGGCATCGGCATGGCGCCCGAGACCCTCGAGCATGCCTTCGAGCCCTTCTTCACCACCAAGCCCCAGGGCAAGGGCACCGGCCTGGGCCTGTCCCTGGCCTACAGCACCGTGAAGGCCCACCATGGCGAATTGAGCGTCCAGAGCAGGCTGTGGGTAGGCACCACCCTGGAGCTGCGCTTCCCGGCCTCCCAGGTGCGTGATGAGCACGCCGCCCCGGAGGGCCCGGACACAGCCCAGAGCGACACGGCCCTGCTCATCCTCCTGGTGGACGATGACGAACTCATCCAGTCGGCCATCTCCGCCCAGCTGGAAGCCATGGGGCACCTGGTCAGCCCTGCCCTGACGGGGGAAGAGGCCATGGGGAAGGTGGACGAGGGGCTGCGACCGGATCTCATCATTCTCGATATGAACATGCCCGGCTGGGGCGGGGCCAACACCCTGCCCAGGCTGCGGGCGGCCCTGCCGGAGGTACCCGTCCTGCTGTCCACGGGCCGGGCCGACCAGCGGGCCATCGACCTGGCCCACGCCCATCCCGGCGTCACCATCCTGGCCAAGCCCTTCGGCTTCCGCGAGCTCCAGGCCACCCTTGGCGCGGTGCTCGCCCGAGGCTGATCAGGCCTGCTGCTGCAGCCAGCGGTTGTAGACCAGCATGCTTAGGGCACTGAGCAGTCCGAAGGAGCCCAGAATCACCCAACCCAGCGTGGCGTATGTGGGATCCAGTCTGAGCAAACCGTTCGGCAACTTCTCTGCATGGCGGCACATGAAGTAGTTGAAGAACACCGTCCCGACGGGCCCACCCACAATGGCACCGATCCCCATGGGTAGCTGGGCATACCCGAGGAAAAGCCCTTCCTGCCCCTTGGGGGAGAGAGACCCGATGTATTCGTAGAGACGGCTCGATGCGAAAAGCTCACCGAAGGCGATGAGCGCCACGGTCAGGATGATGAACACCGATCCCAGCGGGAGGACCCAGAACAGGAAGCCCGTCCCCGCCTCGACGCCGCCGGACAGGTAGACGGGAACGATGTTGATCAGCATGGATAGGCCGATAATGACCGTTCCGATGACGATGGACTTGATGGGCGGGAGCTTGCCAAAGAGCTTCGTGATCAGCAACTGGAAGGCCACGATGACGATCGGGTTTGCGGCCGTGTAAAGGTCCATCCTGGGGCTCAATTCCACGGTCCGTTTCACATACAGGGGCAGGAGAGTGTAGACCTGGTTGTAGATGAAGTAGAAGCCGCTAGCGACCACGATGAAGAGCGCGAAGCGCCCATTGCCGAGAGCCGTGAAAATGCCGAGAAAAATGTCCTTGAGCGATTTGGAGGGTGCCTTTTCGGCCACCCCCATCTCCTGGTCGGGATCCGTATAGAAGAACAGCACCATGAAAAAGGCAACCACTGCGGCCCCCATGCTCACGGCGAAAATAATGCTGAGATCGAATCCCGGCTGGCTTCGGACGGAATAGGCCACCACGCGTCCAACCACGCTCCCGACGTTGATGACCATGTAAAAAATGGCGAACCCCAGCGTCTTTTTGGCGCCTGCGGTTTTCTGCACCGTTCCCGCAATGCAGGGCTTGACGAAGGAACCGCCAAGCCCGATCAGCTGGATGCCCATGATCACAGTGACCCACACTTGCCAACCCACAGTCACACGGTCTGTCATCGCGTTCTGCAGCCGATGCCCCCCGAACCAGACTGGTGCCCCCATGAGGAGGTAGCCGACGGCCAATACGCCGAAAGCCAGAAGCAAGGCCTTCTTGAAGCCGATGCGGTCGGCCATGGTGCCCGAGAAAATGGGCATGAGGTAGAGCGTACCCCAGAGCAGGGGGCCGTTGATGACACCCGGCCAATTGGCTCCGAATCCTAGTTGTCCAAGATAGATCACCACGAAACTGGCCATCGCATAGAAGGCCGCCCGTTCGAAAAGTTCGATGACGTTTGCACTCCAGAAACTGGAGGGGAAGCGGTAATTCTCGCGGAAGGAGGGTTCGGCGCTCATGGATACCTCGGGGACCGCTCAGTTTGCCACGGAGCGCTCAAGGTGCCATTGGGCCGTTGACTTTCATCACGATGCGACAAGATACCCGGGCCCGGAGGCTCCGCTCCCTCAGTGATCCTCCGCCTCCTCCGTGAGGTGCAGCAGGACGACGCCCCCGGGTTCCACCTGGGCCACGCCTTCCGGAACCACCGCCAGGGCGTTGGCCACCAGCATGGAGGAGAGGATGGCCGAACCCTGGGGCCCGGTGAGCCGCGCCTTGAGCCCATCGGCCTCCCGCCGGGCCACGACCCGCAGGAAGGTGGTGCGCTGATCCGTCCGGCCGGTCCACCCGTCTTCCAACGCGGCCTCGGCCTCGGGTCGGTGCAGCTTCGAGAAGCCCATCAGCTTCCGTAGCGCCGGGCGGACATACTCCTCGACCATGAGCATGGCGGCCACCGGGTTGCCCGGGAGGCCGAAGATGGGCTTGCCGTCCAGTAGCCAGAAGCCCAGGGGGCCGCCCGGCTTCTGCGCCACCTTCCAAAAGATCCGCTCGGCGCCCAGCTCTTCGAGCATGGCCTTCATGAAGTCGTAGTCGCCCACGGAGATGCCACCGGTGGTGAGGACGACGTCCGCTTCCAGGGCCTGTCGGAGCACGCCCAATAGCGTGGCGCGGTCGTCCGGTACCCGGGGAAAGGGCACGGGAATCGCTCCGCAGGCGGTCACCTGGGCGCACACCGCGTGGATATTGGCATCGCGGATGCGGCCGGGGCCGGGCTGTTCCGAAACGTCCACCAGCTCATCCCCAGTGGTGAGCACGGCGACGCGGACGCGGGGATGCACGGAGACCGTGGCAATCCCCGCCGCAGCCAGCACGCCGAGGTCCCCGGGCCGCAGCCCCTGCCCCGCCGTCGCCAGCAGCTGGCCCTTGCGCAGGTCCTCACCGGCCAGTCGGATGTGGATACCGGCGCGGAGAGGCCGGGTAGTCTCCACCCAGTTTCCGCCGCGGGTCGTGTCTTCCACAGGCACTACGGAATCGGCGCCTTCCGGCAGGGGGGCGCCGGTCATGATGCGCAGGGCCTGGCCTGGTCCCACGGCACAGAGAGGAACGCCACCGGCCGCGAGGTCACCGAGCACCTGGAGGCAGACCGGATGCGCTTCGGAGGCCTCCGCCAGATCCGCCGCCTGCACCGCGTAGCCGTCCATGGCGGAATTGGTGAAGGGTGGCACCGTCGATGGGGAGTGCAGATCCTCGGCGACGGCGAGGCCGAGTACCTGTTCCAGGGGCAGCAGCCGCGCCGGCAGAGGCCGGACTCGACCCAGGATGAGCTGGAGGGCTTGAGTGGGTGTCGTCATCCGTCCCGGTACCTCATGACCCGACCGTGGAGGAAGGAGAAATGTCGCCAGGAGCCCGGCATGTGGGAACCGACCGAGGCCACCAGGGTGGCGGCCAGGTACCAGGGCAGGCGGGCCGCGGGCTGCAGGAAGCCGAGGCCCAGCAAGGCTAATTTCAGCAGCACGGCCACGCCGCTGCCCTGGGTGAGAATCGCCAGATCCCTGGCGAGGTCCACCGCGAAGAGGAGGGCGCCGCTGACCAGGGTGAGTAGGATGGGCCCCCGGAGGGCCTGGAAATCGGCGCCGAAGGGAATCCCGCCCACCACCAGGGCCATGGCCGCGATGTGCAGGCTGCGCAGGACGAGCTGCACGGGCCGCGCCCAGGGGAAGTGTCGCGGTGAGGGGGGGAACAAGGTACCCAGGAGGGTGCGGCGTTCCGGTCTGTCCGGGTGAGTGAATTCCATATCTTTAGTTCTAGCAGAATCTGGGCCCGGCAATCTTTCCTGTGCTGAAATGATCGGCAGCAAGGGATCCCCCATGACCAAGTCCCCCTCCATGGCCGTCACCATCCGCATCCGCATCGCGGTCGGGGAGAACATCGCCATCGGCCAGGGCAAGGCCGACCTCCTGGAGGCCATCGGCCGCACCGGCTCCATCTCCGCGGCGGCCCGCGAGCTGGACATGAGCTACCGCAAGGCCTGGATGCTGGTGGATGAAATGAACCAGTGCTTCCCCTCCCCCGTGGTCACGGCCATCAAGGGCGGGCTCCAGGGCGGAGGGGCGCAGGTGACTGACCTGGGCCAGGAGGCCCTGACCCGCTTCCGCCGGATCGTGGCGAAGGCCTCCGCCGCCATTGATGCGGATGTCCGGGAATTCAGAAAGAAACTTCTGCGTTGAGGTGATATCCCGCCAAAAAGGCCTGGCCAGGCTGTCCCAATCGTTATAGTCCTGCGAGACTATCGAGTGGAGGTCGACATGAACCGATCCACCTTTCTGCGCTGGGGACTGGCCCTGGCCACGAGCCTATCCCCCTGCTTTCTGGCGGCCGCGCCGCCTGCGGAGAGAATCGTCATTCTGGCCACCACCACCAGCACCCAGGATTCCGGTCTGCTGGACGAGCTGCTGCCCCTCTTCGAGAAGCAGACCGGCTACCAGGTCAAGACCATCGCCGTGGGCTCCGGCCAGGCCATCGCCATGGGGAAGCGCGGCGAGGCGGATGTGCTGCTGGTGCATTCTCCCGAGGCCGAGAAGGCGCTGGTAGCCGAGGGTTCCGGCGTGAACCGGCGCATCGTCATGCACAACGACTTCATCCTGGTGGGACCGGCCGCTGACCCGGCGGGGATCGCGAAACACACCGCGGCAGAGAGCTTCCAGCGGATCGCGGCCACGAAGTCGCTGTTCCTGTCCCGCGGCGACAACTCCGGCACCCATGCCCAGGAGTTGAAGCTCTGGAAGGCTGCGGGCATCCCCTTCGAAGGCCAGACCTGGTACCAGCAGACGGGCCAGGGCATGGGCCAGACCCTGGCCATCGCCACCGAAAAGAAGGCTTACACATTGTCAGATCGCGGTACCTATCTCGCCCTGCGGAAGAAGCTCGGCCTGCCCATCCTGCATGAAGGCGATCCTGCCCTCCGGAATGTCTACCACGTCATCGAGGTAAATCCGGCGCGGTTCCCCAAGGCGAATGCGGCGGGAGCCCGCGCCTTTGCTGACTTCATGGTGTCGAAACCTGTCCAGGCCCGCATCAAAGAATTCGGAATCAGCCTCTATGGGTCACCGCTATTCTTCCCAGATGCCGAGGTCCCGAAGCTGGACGCCGGAAGGAGCTAGAACCCATGTCGAACGCCATCTTCAGCCTGCCCGAATCGCACAGCGAAGCCATCCTTTCCTATGCTCCCGGCTCGAAGGAACGGGCCCTGCTGAAGGCCGAACTGGAGCGCCAGTACCACCAGGAACTCGAGATCCCGCTCATCATCGGCGGGAAGGAAGTCCGCACCGGCACGATCCAGAAGGCCGTCTGCCCCCATGACCATAAGCACGTGCTGGCCCGCTACCACGAGGCTGGCGAGGCCGAAGTGCGCCTGGCCATCGAGGCGGCCCTGGCCGCCAAGAAGGACTGGGAGGCCACGCCCTGGGAGGATCGCGCCGCCATCTTCCACAAGATGGCCAGCCTCATCTCCACCAAGTACCGATACATCCTGAACGCCGCCACCATGCTCAACCAGTCCAAGAGCGCCTATCAGGCGGAGATTGATAGCACCTGCGAAACGGCGGACTTCTTCCGGTTCAACGCGAAGTTCATGGAGGACATCTACAAGCACCAGCCCATCTCGGATCCGCACGTGTGGAACCGGGTCCACTACCGGGCCCTGGAAGGCTTCGTACTCGCCGTGACGCCCTTCAATTTTACGGCCATCGGCGCCAACCTCGCCACCGCCCCCGCCATCATGGGCAACACCGTGGTCTGGAAACCCGCTTCGACCTCCATTCTGTCGAACTACTACCTCATGCAGCTCTTCAAGGAGGCGGGACTCCCCGATGGCGTCATCAACTTCGTCCCCGGCCGCGGCTCCATGATCGGCAAGATCGCCCTGGAAGACCCCAACTTCGCGGGCCTGCACTTCACGGGCTCCACGGGCGTCTTCAACAGCATGTGGAAGACCATCGCGGACAACCTCGGCCGCTACCGCAGCTATCCCCGCATCGTGGGCGAGACCGGCGGCAAGGACTACATCTTCATGCATGCCACGGCGGATGCGGTGGAGACCGCGGCGGCCATCGTGCGCGCGGGCTTCGAGTACCAGGGCCAGAAGTGCTCCGCTTGCTCCCGGGTCTACATCCCGGCCTCCCGCTGGGCCGAGATGAAGGGCCTCATCCTGGGCCTGCTGGCCGAGGTCAAGATGGGCGACGTGCGGGACTTCCGCAATTTCTTCAATGCGGTGATCGACGAGGCCGCCTTCGACAGCACGATGAAGTACATCGAGCTGGCCAGGAACGCCAAGGATGCCCAGATCATCGCGGGCGGCAAGGGCGACAAATCGAAAGGCTATTTCATCGAGCCCACGGTCATCCTCACCACCGATCCCAAGTTCGTGACCATGGAAGAGGAGATCTTCGCACCAGTGGTCACCCTCTACGTCTACGAGGATGCGCAGCTGGAAGCGACCCTGAAGCTGCTCGACGAGACCTCGCCCTATGCCCTCACCGGCGCCATCTTCGCCCGGGACCGCTACATCATCAACCAGCTCACCGATGCTCTGGCCAATACCGCCGGCAACTTCTACATCAACGACAAGTGCACGGGGGCCGTGGTGGGTCACCAGCCCTTTGGCGGTGCCCGGGCCTCGGGCACCAATGACAAGGCCGGCAGCCTGCTGAATCTGATCCGGTGGACCTCGCCGCGCACCATCAAGGAAAGCTTCACCCCACCCCGGGACATCAAGTTCCCGTTTCTCGAAGCCGAGTAGGGATGGACCTGATCTGGGAGGGCCTGCGGAAAGCGCTGGAGCTGCTGCTCAGGATGGACCCGGAGGTTCTCCGGATCACCCTGCTCTCCCTCCAGGTGTCTGGCCTCGCCACCCTGCTGAGCGTGCTGCTCGGACTCGGTCTCGCCGTGCTGGTGGCCCTCAACGAGTTCCCGGGCAAACGCCTGGTCATCGCCCTCATGAACACGGGCATGGGCCTGCCGCCCGTGGTGGTGGGGCTCTTCGTGACCGTGCTGCTCTGGCGGAACGGGCCCTTCGGCTTTCTGGGCATCCTCTACACGCCCGCAGCCATCATCCTGGCCCAGTGCGTCATCGCCACACCCATCATCGCCGGTCTCGGGCTCGCCGCCCTCCAGCACCTGCCGCCGGGCCTGCGCCTCCAGATCCTCGCCCTGGGCGCGACCCGGACTCAGCTGGTGTGGCTGCTGCTGAAGGAGGCTCGCCTGCCTCTGCTGGCCGCCGTCATGGCCGGTTTCGGCGGCGTCATCTCCGAGGTAGGTGCCTCCATCATGGTGGGCGGCAACCTGAAAGGCAGTACCCGCGTGCTCACCACGGCCACCGTCATGGAAACCAGCCGCGGCAACTTCGACGTGGCCTTCGCCCTCAGCTTCATCCTGCTGGTGCTGGCCTTTTCGGTGAACGCCCTGCTCACCCACCTGCAGCAACGGAGCCAGCGCCGATGAGCCGCGAATCCCTGCTCCAGGCACGGGGCCTCCGGGTCCACCGGGGCGGGGCCCTGGTGCTGGATGTGCCGGCCCTGGACCTGCGCGCCGGAGAAGTGCTCGCCCTCATGGGCCCCAATGGCGCCGGCAAGAGTACCCTCCTGCTGACCTTGGCCGGTCTACTGCCCCACTCCGCCGGGGAGCTCCGGTTCCAGGACGGGAAACTCGATTCCAGGACTGAGCGGAATGACTTCCGCCGCCGCATGACCATGGTGTTCCAAGATCCCCTGCTCTTCGATGTCACGGTGGCCGAGAACATCGCTTCGGGATTGAAGCTGCGGGGCGTACCCGCTGCGGAGCGGCATCCCCAGGTGGTGACCTGGGCCCGGCGACTCGGAATTGGCGACCTGCTGAATCGCTCGGCCCTGCACCTGTCCGGCGGCGAGGCCCAGCGCACCGCCCTGGCCCGGGCCTTCGTCCTCCGTCCCGAGATCCTCTTCCTGGACGAGCCCTTCTCTTCCCTGGATGCCCAGGCCCGGGAAGAGCTCATTGGGGAGCTGGGGCACATCCTGGCCGAAACCGGAACCACCGCGGTCATCTCCACTCACGACCAGGGCAAGGCGGTCCGGCTGGCGCACCGGCTGGCCGTGATGCAGGAGGGTCGCATCATCCAGATGGGGGGCCTGAGGGAGGTCATGAACCACCCGGAGAGCCCCTTCGTCGCCGCCTATGTGGGCATGGAAACCCTCCTCAAAGGGCAGGTGGTGACCTGCGAGGGCGGGCTGATCGCCTTGCGTCTGCGAGGTTCGCGCGCCCCTGAGATCCAGGCCCTGGGCGAGGCCCAGCCCGGCCAGACGGTCCTGGTGGGGGTGCGTCCCGAGCACGTGGCCCTGTCTTTACAAACCGACAACAGCAGCAGCGTCCGGAACGCCTTTCCAGGGGCTGTGACCAAGGTCATACCCCGGGGTCCCTTCTTCAAGGTCGAGCTGGATTGCGGTTTCCACCTGGCGGCCTATGTGACGGCCCAATCGCTGTCAGAACTTGATCTTCAGCCTGGTCGGCAGGTGGTGGCCTCCTTCAAGGCCACCTCCGTGCACCTCATCCGAAAGGAGGGACTCGACTCCCAGCTGTGACCACGCGCCATTGCGGGCCGGAGGCCCCAGGACTAGCCTCAGCTATGGGGTGGCGAAGCTGCTCCTCTATGGCTCTGCTGTTCTGAACCCGTCCGGAGGCGTCTTCGCCATGAAACAGCTGGTGATTGATTTCCAGAAATGCGACGCAGGGCGCAACTGCGAGCATGAGTGCGAACTGGAGTGCGCCATCAAGGTCTTCAAGGTGGACGACCCGGCCCAGGCCGCCCTCCAGATCAAGGCCTACGAGGAGGGCGGCGGCCACGCCATCCTTTGCGACCAGTGCGGCGATTGCGTGGTGGTCTGCCCCACCGAGGCCCTCAAGCGCAACAAGCTGGGCGTCGTGATGATCGACAAGAAGATCTGCGTGGGCTGCTACATGTGCATCGGCTTCTGCGAGAAGGACGCCTTCATGCGGAACTCCGACTGGATCACGCCCCACAAGTGCACGTCCTGCGGCATCTGCGTGAAGGTCTGCCCCCACGGCGCCCTGTCCATCGTGGAAGTCCCTGAGCCGGCCCCCCGGATCATTTGAGCCCAAGGAGCGCGACATGAGCCAGCTCGTCTTCGATCCCAGCAAGGTCATGGATATCGATCACACTCTGCGCACCGAGTACCTGGATGGCCTCGAGGCCATCAAGGCCGCGCATAAGGTGCTCAAGGAAATCACCTATACGCCCAGCCTGCCGGACAAGGGCTACACCAACCGCAGCCTCTACGTGAACGTGGGCTCCCTGGAGATCAAGGAGAAGCCCGTCACTCAAGCGATGAAGGATGTCTTCATCGGCGGTCGCGGCTTCGGGCTCTACCACCTCTGGAACGCGGTGAAGCCCACCACCCGCTGGAACGATCCGGAGAACGAAATCATCATCAGCCCCGGGCCCGTGTCGGGCATGACCCAGTACGCGGGCACCGGAAAGTCGCTGGTGGTGAGCCTCTCGCCCCAGACGGACATCCCCATCGATTCCAACGTGGGCGGCTTCTACGGCCCCCTGCTCAAGTTCTCGGGCTTCGACGCGCTGGAACTGCAGGGCAAGTCGGACCGGGACATCATCCTCTTCATCGATGGCCAGAAGGGCATCATCCGTGTCGAAGAGGCCCCCACGGACCCCGTGGACAGCCATGTCCTCGCGGAGATCCTCACCCACATGTACGCCGAGAACGAGGCGGACCTGCCTAACATCTCCGTGGTCTCCACGGGCGCCGCCGCCGAGCACAGCCTCATCGGCATGCTGAACTTCTCGTTCTATGACCGGCGCAGGAAGTGCGTGCGCTTCAAGCAGGCCGGGCGGGGCGGCATCGGCACCGTGTTCCGGAACAAGCGCATCCGCGCCCTCGTGATCCGTGGGCCCAAGGTGGCCGGCGACATGAATCATCCCGTCGATCCCGAGACCATCGCCAAGACCGGCATCAAGTACCACAAGGAGATCCGCGAGAACGATCCCCACCAGTGCATGATGCGGCGCAATGGCACGGCCCATATCGTCGAGATCATGGACGCCTACGACCTGCTACCCGTCCACAACTTCCAGTACGGCTCGCACCCGGATGTCCACAAGATCGACTCCAGCTACTGGCAGCAGCGCTGCACCCAGGTCACCGTGGACGGCTGCTGGTACGGCTGCTCCATGGCCTGTGCCAAGGGCGTGGATGGCCTCACCGTACAGACCGGCCCCTACAAGGGCCACCTGGTCTCCGTTGACGGACCCGAGTACGAGAATGCGGCGGGACTCGGCTCCAATTGCGGTGTATTCGATCCCGAATACCTGCTGGAACTGAACTTCTACTGCGACACCTACGGGATCTGCACCATCACCTACGGCACCCTCACGGCTTTCGTCATGGAGTGCTACCAGCGCGGCATCCTGAACAAGGAGCGCACCGGCGGCCTGGAACTGACCTGGGGCAACGCCGCGGCCGACCTGGAGATGATGCACCAGATGGCCCGCGGTGAAGGCTTCGGCAAGATCGCCGGCCTGGGCACCAAGAAGATGAAGGAACACTTCATCAAGCAGGGCTGGGGCGATCCGCAGCTCATCAACGACATCGGCATGGAGAACAAGGGCCTCGAGTACTCCCAGTACATGTCCAAGGAATCCCTGGCCCAGCAGGGCGGCTACGCGCTGACCAACAAGGGCCCCCAGCACGACGAGGCCTGGCTGATCTTCATGGACATGGTGAACAAGCAGATCCCCACTTTCGAGGACAAGGCCGAAGCGCTCTATTACTTCCCCCTGTTCCGCACCTGGTTCGGGCTGAACGGTTTCTGCAAGCTGCCCTGGAACGACGTGGTCCCCGCCAACAACTCGGAACAGCCCGAGGCCCACAAGGTGCCCGAGCACGTGCAGAACTACGTGGATCTGTTCACGGCCACCACGGGCATCAAGATCACCAAGGAAGATCTCATCACGCAGTCCGCGAAGGTCTACAACTTCCAGCGCGTGTTCAACATCCGCATGGGCAAGGGCCTGCGCCTGCACGATGCCGCGCCCTACCGCTCGCTGGGCCCTGTCACCAAGGAGGAGTACGAATCCCGGGCCGAGCGCTACGACCAGCAGATCGTCACCGAAATGGGTCTCGATCCCGTTGGCAAGACCACCGAGGAGAAGATGGCCCTGCACCGCGAGTGGCGCACCGGCCGGTTCTCCCAGCTCATGGACGCCGTCTACACCCGCCGGGGCTGGACCCTGGACGGCGTGCCCACCCTGGAGCGCCTGAAGGAGCTGGGCCTGGATGCCTTCCCGGAAGTGGTCGAAGTGGTGAAGCAGCATCTGCCGTGATCGGCTCCATTCGCTGCGCGAATGGAGATAGGAAAAGACATGATTCTCGTCAATGAGGAACCGCTCGACTGGCACGGGGGCATGACCGTCCGCGACATCCTGCGTGCCCGGAACTACCGCTTCCCCATGCTGGTCATCCACGTGAACGACGCCCTGATTCAGAAGAAGGACTACGACTCGACCACCATCCCGGATGACGCGGTGGTCAAGGTCATCCACCTCATCAGCGGCGGGTGAATGCACTGAGGCCACCCTGGGGCGGCCTCAGCATCGGCATCCTGCGTCCGATCACATCTCCAGGGTGATCCCTTGGGCCAGTTCCACCGTGCCACTGAAGTTGATGGCGCTGGTCTGGCGTCGCATGTAGGCCTTCCAGGCATCGGACCCGCTTTCGCGGCCGCCGCCGGTCTCCTTCTCGCCGCCGAAGGCGCCACCAATCTCGGCGCCGCTGGTGCCGGTGTTCACGTTGGCGATGCCGCAGTCGCTGCCGGCCACGGAGAGGAACAATTCGCCCTCCCGCTGGTCATTGGTGATGATGGCGCTGGAGAGGCCCTGGGTCACGCCGTTCTGGAGGGCGATGGCCTCCTCGATGGTGCGGTAGCTCATCAGGTAGAGTACCGGCGCGAAGGTCTCCTCCTTCACGATGGACAGGTTGCCGCTCACTTCCGCGATGCAGGGGGTGATGTAGCAGCCGCCGGGGTTGGGCAGCTTCTCGCCGCCGAAGAGGATCTTCCCGCCTTCAGCTTTCACGGACTCGATGGCTGCCAGCATGGTAGCCACGGCCGCAGGATCGACCAGAGGACCCATGAGGTTCTTCCCATCGCGGGGATCGCCAATGGGCGTCTTGCGGTAGAGCTCCAGCAGGCGCTCGCGGAAGGTACCCAGGACGGACTCGTGGACGATGACCCGACGCGTGGTGGTGCAGCGCTGACCCGAAGTGCCGATGGCGCCGAAGTAGATGGAGCGCACCGCGATATCCAGATCGGCCTTGTCGCTCACGATGACGGCACCATTGCCGCCCAGCTCGAGGATGTGTCGGCCGAAGCGCTCCTGTACCAGCTTGCCCACATGGCGGCCACCCGGGACCGAGCCGGTGTAGGACAGCAGGGCCACCCTGGGGTCGGTGTTGATGAGATCGCCGATGTCGCTGCCCCGGCCGATGGCCAGGCTGCAGATGGCAGGATCGAAGCCGAAGTCGCGCAGCACTTTTTCGGCGATCTTCGTGCAGGCGATGGCCGTGAGGGGAGTCTTTGACGATGGCTTCCACAGCACCGTGTCGCCGCAGACCAAGGCGATGGCCGTATTCCAACTCCAGACGGCCACGGGGAAGTTGAACGCCGTGATGATGCCCACCACGCCCAGGGGGTGCCACTGCTCCTGCAGCCGGTGCATGCGCCGCTCGCTGGGCATGGTGAGGCCGTAGAGCTGGCGGGAGAGGCCCACCGCGAAGTCGCAGATATCGATCATCTCCTGGACCTCGCCCAGGCCCTCGCGCAGGGTCTTGCCCATCTCAAGGGAAACCAGCCCGGCCAGGGCCTGCTTGTTCCGGCGCAGCTCGTCGCCAATGGCCTTCACCACCTCGCCGCGCTTGGGGGCGGGCACCAGCTTCCAGGATGCGAAGGCCTGATGGCATTTCGCTAGGATGGCGTCGAATTCCTGGGGGGTCACGTTGGTGACACTTGCCAGGGCTTCGCCGTGGATCGGAGAGACGACCGTCTGCAGCTTGCCGCTGCCGGTCCAGGCACCCGCGAACCCCCCGGAATTCGTATCGGAAAGTCCCAATGCCTCCAAAGCCTTTTCCATGACCTTCTCCATGGTTCACCTCCAGGATTCATTTGTATCGTTTTTTGTTTCAATTATAAAATTCATTCGATTCACGTTGCATATGAATATCATTCATATATATGGATACCCTGCTCGATCTTCCCCAGCTCCGCACCTTCTACACCCTGGCGCAAACCGGCAGCTTCACCGCCTGCGCCCGCCGGCTCAACCGCACCCAGTCTGCCGTCAGCCACGCCATGGCCAAGCTGGAGGACCTTGCCGGCGCGCCACTGCTGGCCCGCAGGGGCCGGGACCTGGGGCTGACCGAGGAAGGCCGCCGGCTCTACCAGGCTTGCGAACAGATCTTCGCCACACTCGATGCGGCGGTGGACGACCTGCGCCGCCACCGGACCCTGGCCCGGGGCTGCCTCCGCATCGGGGCCACCGTGGAATTCGGGAGCAGCATCCTCATGAAGCACATGCAGCCCTTCCTCGCCGCCAACCCAGGCCTGGAGATCGATTTCACCCTCAGCCACGAGCTGCTCGGCCCCCTGCTGCGGGATGACCTCGACCTCATCATCGACTGCCAGGAACACCCCCTGCCCACCCTGAAAAAGTCGCCGCTGTTCCGGGAAACCTATGTGGTGGCCTGTTCGAGGGCCTTCCGGAAGGTCCATCGGCTCCGCGTTCCAGCGGATCTTTCGCGGGGCCCCGTCCTCTCACTGGACAAGGCCGGGTCCTGGTGGAACCGCTTCCTCATGGCCGTACCGGACCAGGAACAGCCCCAGCTGGACCGGATCATCGCCGTGAATCACATCCGGGCCATGATCCACGCGGCCATCGAGGGCATGGGGGCCCTGCTGGTGCCCCGCTACAGCGTGCTGGAGGAGCTGAATCGGGGCGACCTCGTGGCCCTCTTCCCCACCATCCGCCCCACCGAGGACCGCTTCTCCATCTACCAGAAGAAAGTGAAGGCCGGCCATGAGAAGCAGCGGTTGCTGACGCGGTACCTGCAG
>JANYLR010000047.1 GCA_025363715.1 Holophagaceae bacterium
CCAGGAACCGTCCACCTGGTACGAGTCACCGTCATTGGGCAGCACCGCATAATTGAGTGACATGCTTTCAGTGGTGAAGCCCGGCCTCAGCTTGCTGAAGTCGAAAAGGTCCTGGCTGCCAGGAAAGACGAAAGCTGACGAGCGTCCGACAACCACGGTCATGCCATTGAAGGTATCGCCGGAGTGGGGGGGTGAGTTGTACTGGCCGAGGTCCTGGGGGCCACCGAACGAAACCGGATGGCCCCCGGTGTCTGTCACTTTCCCCAGGTTGACGGAACCCACGGGGATCTTCGTCAGCAGTGTGGTTTCGCGCATGGCGTAGAACTTGAACCCGGGCTTCTGCACCATCGACGCACCAGATGGCACCACCACCAGCGTCACATTGCTCTGGTCCAACTCCCCGGTGATCTGCGGAGCCACCTTCGCGACGATCTGCGTATCGCTCCAGAACTCGATCTGCAAGGAGACCTGCCCCGCGGCAAAGGCCCCGTAGATGTAGGCCTGCCCCTGCCTGTCGCCAAACATGCCGCCGGTGATCGTGTACAGGTTGAACTGCGGGTCCGGCGTGAAGACCGTTCCCTTCGTCTGTCCATTCACGGTGAGGATGGTCGGGCGCGTGAAGGCCAGACTGAGCGCCGCGCCCTGCCCGGCCAGGTTTCTCGGAGGCGGGGTGGGGGCCGCTGGCGCCAGCGACCTCATGGTGCCCGTGGCGGCGCTCCTTGACGCGATGGAAGTCGGCGCCCCTCGCGGCGTTCCGGCGGGCGGGGCAGTCCCGGGTGTTCCTGCCGGTGGGGTAGTGCCGGGCGTTCCGGCTGGTGGCGCTCCCGCGGGCGGGGTTGTGGGCACGAGATCGCTCATGGTGCGTCCGGGCGCCAGCCCCGCAACTCCCGTGCTTCTTCCTTTGGGCGCCATCCGCTGGGATGACATGAAGGCGGAGCGTTCGGCGTCGGCGGCCTGCTTCTGAGTGCGTAACGCGGCGATCATGCCGGCATGCGCAGAATTGGCGGCACGCGGGTTCGACTTCTTGGGGAGGCTCTTGACCTGTCCGGGCCCCAGCCTCTTGGCGAGGGCCTCTCGAAGCCGCTGCGAGGTCGCGGTCGACTGGGGTCCCCTCACCGTGGCAGGGTTCGGATCCGACCCCTTCAGCACCTGGGGAGCGGGGGAAGCCCACCCCACCGCCACGCTTGACACCAGCGTGAGACAAGCCCTGGTTACAAACCTGCGAAGCGTACGTTTCCCCTCGAATGGCATGGTCAGGTCCCCTTCAGTTGGAAAAAACTGTCAGTTGGTTGCGCGCCATATTATGACCGCACTTGATCGAGTGAACATGACCAAGCTGCTCATATTTCAAAAACCTCACCATTCCCAATGACCCAAGGGAGGGGCCCCACCCCCTAGACCTTGGTGATCTGCTCACCCACGGCCTGCACGCACCTACTCCCGTGGAAGAAACCCGATGGTGTCGGTGACCCGTCCATGGGCCCCATCGAATTCAGCCGTTGGCCTCGCTGCCGAGGGCCACCTGCCAGAGGCCGGCGGGATCGGGATGCAGCAGCCAGTCGGAGACCACCGGCCGGCGTGTCCAGGCGCCCAGTTCCAGTTCCTGGTCCAACTGCCCCGGCCCCCAGCCGGCGTAGCCCAGGTAGAGACGGTAGCGGGCCTGGGGATCACCCAGGAGGGCCTCCAGCAGATCCTTCCGGTGGCTCACGAAGTGGGTGAGGTCCAGCACCGTGTCCTCGTCTTCGGGCAGGCCGCCCTGCACCAGGAGGATGCCCCGCTGGGGATCTACGGGCCCGCCCCGCCAGGCGGTGGCCTCGACGGAGCCCCGGTAGTCCATGTCCCCCTCCTGGCAGACCTGGGCCAGGGCCAGGGGAAGGGGGCGGTTGAGCACCAGGCCCAGGGCGCCTTCTTCGTCATGCTCCACCAGGAGCACCACCGAATGGAGGAAGTTGGGGTCCAGCAGCGCAGGGCTGGCCACCAGGAGGCAAGGAGCTTCGTAGACCATGATGCG
>JANYLR010000068.1 GCA_025363715.1 Holophagaceae bacterium
AGTCGACGCGAAAGTTCGCGACCAGGAAGGGCCGACTCCCGGTCATCGCGCCTTCCGCGGCTCGCGGGCTCACTCCATCTCCAGCCGCTCGTAGGCCAGCACTAGTTCCTCCATGGCCACCAGGTTGCCTTTCGCGTCGAAGGGGCCGTTGGAGTGCTTGACGATGCGGGCCCGCAGCAGCTTCCAGGTCTGCACCACCGCCGAGCGGTCCTCGTTCTGCAGCTGGATGGTGACGTTCCGCAAGGCGTTCTGGTTCCCGTTCCGGATATCGTTCAGCCATCCGTAGAGCGCCAGCGAGCCGATGATGCCCCGGCCCAGCCGCACGTCGTGGGCCTGCTCGAGACCCGTCAGCTTCATGACGCTGTTCTCCTTCATGTTGCCGGTGCGGTACTCGATGACGGCGACCTTCGACCCGATCTCGCTGATCTCCTGGAAGCCGGCCTCGGGCCCCTCCGTGTTCCCGGTGCCCAGGTCCACCAGGAAGTTGAAGTCGGTATAGGGACGGTCGCGCCAGACACTCATGCCAGCCTCCACTCGGTGGACGATAGTACTCCCGGAGGGAGCATAGCAATTTCGGACGTGGGAACGAAGCTGGATCCCCTCAGGGCCGCTGATCCCAGCCCTCGGCCGCCCGGAAACTGTGGTAGCAATCCTGGCCCAGGATCAGGTGATCGGCCAGGGGGACACCCAGGGATTCGCCCGCGGCCTGGAGCCGCCGGGTCAGCTGGATATCTTCGCGGCTGGGCGTGGGATCGCCACTGGGATGGTTGTGGTAGGCCAGGGCGGTAGTGGCCCCGTAGCGCAGGGCCTCGCGAAAGAACTCGCGGGGGCTGATGAGGGTGGCCGTGGCCGTGCCCTGGCTGAGGATGCGCTCGGCCAGCAGATCGCCCTTGGCGTTCAGGGCCAACAGGCCGAAGCGTTCTTCAGTCCAGCCCTGGCAGCGGGGCAACAGGTAGGCGCCGGCGGCCTTGGGGCTGGTGATGCGCGGGCGCTCGGCCCTGCGCTGGGCCCGCCGGGCCAGTTCCAGCGCGGCCCAGAGCTGACCGGCCTTGGCGGGACCCAGGCCCGGCTGCTCCAGCCAGTCGTTCAGGCCCAAGCCCAGCAGGCCGGCCAGGCCGCCGGTGTGGCCAAGGACCGCCTGGGCCAGCTCCACGGCGCTCTGGCCCTGGCGGCCCGTGCCCCAGAGCAGGGCCAGGAGCTCGGCATCCGCCAGGCCTTCGCCATGCCCCGCCAGCAGGCGTTCGCGGGGGCGCTGGTCGGGGGAGAGATCAAGGATTCGCATGGGTGCTCCTGGGGGGTCGCGTGACATCAGGGCCAGGCTGTACCTGGCCCTTAGAGAGGGAAGGACATCAGCAGGTGGTCCAAGTGCGGAGCAGGGGCCGGTACCGGAGGAGCTCCACCGAGCCCGACAGATCCAGGCGGAAGCAGAGGGCTTCTCGGCCGTGGTGCAGGAACCACACATTCGCGGCGGCCCGGCGCTGGGGCATTACGGTGATGGGACGGGGCCGCCCGCCCCACCAGCCACTGTCCTCCAGGCAGGGTGGGAGGGGGATGGCCGCAGGGCGCCCCCAGCGCACGCCCGTGGGGAGCTTCACGGCGATGCGGCCTTCCGTGGCTTTGCGGCAGGGTTCCAGCACCACGGCCCGGCCGTGGGTGGTGGCCAATCCGAAAGCCAGGTGGAGGCTGCGGCGCAGCTCGGTCTGGGCGGCTTTCAGAGGTGAGCAGAGGGGGGCCGGCAGGAGAGCCGCGGCGGCCCGGGTGACCTGCTTGAGGAGGGAGGTTCCGAGTTCGCTCATCACACCCTCGTCCACGTCTTGAGATCCCGGCGGTAGCGCAGCACCTGCAGATGCCCTTTCCCGGAGAGCCGCATGCACAGCGCCTCCTTGCCGTCGTTCAGGAACCAGGCGCTGGCCAGGGTGGTGTGCCGCGGGGTCACGCTGATGATCTGATGGGCCTCGCCAGTCTTGGCCGCGACCTGGGGCGCGTCCATGTCCAGAGGCAGGGGGATGCCGTCGGGCTTGCCCCACTTCACCCTCCTTCCGAGTTCCACGGCCAGGTGTTCCCCGGCGCCCGTGGCCTTGCCCAGGGCCACCTTGACGTTGGTGCCCCGGGCCCGGGCCAGGGCGAAGGCCTGGTGCAGGCTGCCGACGATTTCCTGGTGGGCCACCGTCAGTTCCGTGCCACCGCCATCCAAGCCGAAGGCGGCAGTGGCGGTGAGGATCGCGGCCACGCCCATGGCCAGGGTGAGTTCCAGCAGGGAGGTGCCCCTCTGGGTGGATCGTCGGCAGCTCGCGGTCATGGTCGCCCCCTACTTCTTGATGGCCGCGGGACGCGGCGCGGAGGTGGCGGCCAGGTAGGGCTTGAGCTTGGCGAAAGACTTCTCGCCGATGCCCTTGACGTTCATCAGCTCCTCGGTCCGCTGGAAGCCGCCATGCTGTTTCCGGAAGGCAAGGATCCGCTCGGCCGTCTTCTGGCCGATGCGCGGCAGCTGCATCAGCTCCGTGACGGTGGCCGTGTTGAGGTTCACCGGGCGCTGGGGTGCCCGGGGGGCTCGGTCCGGCGCAGCGGCCAGGGGCAGGGCCAAGGCAAGGGCCAGGGCAAGTGAAGTGAAGTTATTGGACATGGTTGCCTCCTTTCAGGCAGCCATGTTGAATCGAGGATTATGCCAAGTTGTAAGTTGTTTATTTGCTTTTCTAAATTTTTTATTCAAAAAAATTTAGTTATATAAATATGACAAAATTTTTTAAATTTTAATTAACTCATTTTATTTATATATTTATTTTTCATAATAAAATTTTGAAAAAATTTTGCAAGGTGACACCTTTCGGATTACTAAGAATTCCCCAACCTTGATTCCTGTCAGAACCGATTATCCTGGTGAAGTCCGAGGAGCGCTGCAGGACCCGGCAGATCGGCTGCGCGGGATCTCAGGCTCGGGCACATCCTTTTGAACGGCGCTCACCTCAACCCTGAACCGGGACGATGAGGTGGCTCGCCGCCCATTGCCCGCCCTTCGAGGAGGTTCCATGACCGTCGCCACCGCCGACTTCATCGTCGCCGATTTGTCCCTCGCCCCCTGGGGCCGCAAGGAGATCGCCATCGCCGAGGGCGAGATGCCCGCCCTCATGGCCATCCGCCAGGAGTACGCCGCGACTCAGCCGCTCAAGGGCACGCGCATCGCCGGCTCCCTGCACATGACCATCCAGACCGCCGTGCTCATTGAGACGCTGAAGGCCCTGGGTGCCGATGTGCGCTGGGCCAGCTGCAACATCTTCAGCACCCAGGACCACGCCGCCGCCGCCATCGCCGCCGGAGGCACGCCGGTCTTCGCCATCAAGGGCGAGACCCTGCCGGACTACTGGGACTACACGCACCGCATCTTTGATTTCGCGGATGGCGCCAACATGATCCTCGACGATGGCGGTGACGCCACCCTGCTGCTGCACCTGGGCGCCCGGGCGGAAAAGGATCTCAGCGTGCTCAGCAACCCCGATAGCGAAGAAGCCACCGTGCTCTTCGCCGCCATTCGCAAGCGCGTGGCCGAGAAACCAGGCTGGTACTCCGCGCAGCTGGCCAGGATCAAGGGCGTCACCGAGGAAACCACCACCGGCGTGCACCGCCTCTACGAAATGGCCAAGAAAGGCGAGCTGAAGTTCCCCGCCATCAACGTCAACGATAGCGTCACCAAGAGCAAGTTCGATAACCTCTACGGCTGCCGGGAGTCCCTGGTGGACGCCATCAAGCGCGCCACGGATGTGATGGTCGCAGGCAAGATCGCGGTGGTCTGCGGCTATGGGGACGTGGGCAAGGGCAGCGCCCAGGCCCTGCGTGCCCTCAGCGCCCAGGTGTGGGTCACCGAGATCGATCCCATCTGCGCCCTACAGGCGGCCATGGAGGGCTACCGCGTGGTCACCATGGACGAAGCCGCCAACCAGGCCGATATCTTCGTTACCTGCACCGGCAACCTGCGCGTGATCACCCACGACCACATGGCCCGCATGAAGCACAACGCCATCGTCTGCAACATCGGCCACTTCGATAGCGAAATCGATGTCGCCAGCCTCGAGAAGTACCAGTGGGAAGAAATCAAGCCCCAGGTGGATCACGTGATCTTCCCCGACAACCACCGCATCATCCTGCTGGCCAAGGGCCGCCTGGTGAACCTGGGCTGCGGCACGGGCCACCCCAGCTACGTGATGAGCAGCAGCTTCGCCAATCAGACCCTGGCCCAGATTGAGCTGTGGACGAAGCAGAGCGACTACTCGATCGGCGTCTTCACCCTGCCCAAGCACCTGGACGAGCAGGTGGCGCGGCTGCAGCTGCAGACCCTGAACGCCAAGCTCACGGCCCTCCGCCCCGAACAGGCCCAGTACATCGGGGTGCCGCTGGAAGGCCCCTACAAGACTGATCACTATCGGTACTAGTTCCTCCAGTGGTACCTCCCTGCTGAATCGCTGCGCGATTCAGCGGGCGGCGCCTCAGGCGCCGCACACCGAGGCTTGTTGGAATCGCGCAGCGATTCCTCACACGGCGCCGCAAGGCGCCGTGCTTGTCTCCCAGGTTGGTTGAGACACCCACCATCAACTCGGCATTTCCGTGGGCAGGGCCATCACGCCTGCCGGGATCTCATCGGTCTTCAGGACGGCATGGCGGGTGACGGCTTCGCAATCGAGCTGAGGCACCTGGGTGAAGTGGCGGGTCCGGAGATCCAGCCGGATCTTGGCCAGGAGCCTGGCGCGCGAGTCGTGGTTGGCGCTGGCTCGGGCCTCGCGGCAGAAGTGCCAGGTGAAGGCGCCGTGCCAGTCCTCCCCGAGGATGGCCGAGGCGGCGGTCTGGCCCTCCTTGCAGGCCGTCCAGAGGATGTGGTGAGAGAGGCCCTTCTCCAGTAGTTTCTGGTGGGCTGGGCGGGCGCGGCGGTACTCGATATCCCGGTAAGCCTCGGCCGAGGGCGGTGGCAGGAAGCGGGGTTGGCGATCCATCAGCATGTCGAGGGCCAGCAGACCCGAACCGCCGTGGCAGGTGTCGAGGTAAATCTCGATGAGCACGGTGGAAGGCAGCTGTACCAGCAAGTCGTGCAGCTCGTCGTCCACGATCAGGCGGTCGCGGTCCCACTGGGGGCCGCTCATGGCCAGGTCGTGGGGGCAGAAGGCCTCATCGGCCCTGTCCCAGTCGTCGAGGTTCAGGTCCGGCACCAGGGTGCCGTGGCCTGAGAAGCTGAAGACCAGGTGGTTGAACCGGCCCGCCTGGGCGCCCTCGACCATGCGCTTCAGCTCGGAGAGGATGGCGGCCTTGGTGGCGGCCTGGTCGGTCAGCAGGGTGATATCGGAATCCTCGAAGCCCAGCATGTCTTTCAGGAGGGAGGCCATGGCGCGGGCGTCGTTCACGCAACCGTGCAAAGTCGCCGAAGGGAAGTGCTGGTACTGGTCGATCCCGACACAAAGAGCGCTTCGTGTGAGCATGGGAATCCTCCTTGGATTAGTAATCACGGGAACGGACGCTTCCTGCCCGTCGCGGACGACGGGGTACCCGTTGGGGCGGAGGAGGACTGCGGCAGACGGCGCACATCCCGGCGGACTCCGGTATCCAGGATAGGCCGCACAGGGGGGCCATCAAGCCACGGGGGGGCCCTCGCCTCGCCCGGCTGAAGCACCGCAAGCGGGCCTTGCCCTGCTTGTGCCGGGGCGCCGGAAGGCCTCAGGATGGATTCAATCTCTGGCGGGAGCACGCATGCGGTCATGGACCCAGGGCATTTTGATCCTCCTGGCGGTGGCCTTGGCGGGCGCCGGCGGCGCGGGCCTGGTGCTGTGGCTGCAGGGGCGCCGATCGGTGCCTGCGCCACTGATCCAGGCACCGCTTCCGGCCCCGGTTGATCCGGCCCCGCCGGCCAAGGCTGAGCCATCCTTGGTCGCCGCTCCCGCGCCCTCCACCGAGGACATGGTCGCCAAAGCCATGCCCGCCGTGGTGGTGGTGGAGACCTCGTCGGGTCGGGGCAGCGCCTTCTTCGTGGACCCGAACCGGCTGATCACGAACCATCACGTCGTCGTGGGCCAGAGCTACGTGAAGCTGCGTCTGGCCGACAACCACACGCTGGATGCGAGGATCCTCGCCACGGCGCCGGACTACGACCTGGCGGTGCTGCAACTCATGCGGTCCGGCGCCGAATCACCCTCTGCGCGGGCCTTCCTGCCCCTGGGCACGATCAAGGACGTGCGCCAGGGCCAGGGCGTCTTCGCCATCGGCACGCCCCATGGTGTCTTCCAGAACACCGTGACCCGTGGCATCGTCAGCAGCCTCCGCCAGCTGGACAAGGTGGTCGTGCTGCAGACGGACACGGCCCTCAATCCCGGCAACAGCGGGGGCCCGCTCCTTGATCACCAGGGCCGCGTCATCGGCGTCAACACCATGGGCTTCCGTGGGAGCCAGGGGTTGAACTTCGCCGTGGCCATCGATCATGCCCTGGCCCTCCTGGAGGGACGGCCCCTCCAGCTGGCCTTCGCCCCGCCCTCCAATGAAGGGATGAAAAGCCTGCTGCCCGGCGCCGGCACCACCGAATCTGATCGGGTCCGCGACGAGGGCACCCGGCGCTACGCGGCCCAGCTGGCGGCCCTGGGGCATGCGGCGGATCAGATGGAGCGGACCTTCGCCACCTTCCTCACCTACTACTGGGATGGTCGCGTGGCGGGCCACTTCGACCGGAATTTCTACGCCCTCTGGGAGAAGGACGCCCTCCAGGGGCAGGCCGTGAAGGGTTACGAAGGCAGGATCCTCCGGGTGCGCGAGGCCGCCGAGCACCTTCGCAGCGAGTTGCGGGAGGTGGAGGACCAGGCCCGGCGGGCAGATGTTTTCCCCGGCACCCGCCGCGACCTGCGCCAACGCTACCGGCTGGAGCACCGGGGGTGGGACTGATTTACATGCCGTTCCCTGCTGAAACGCAACGCGTTTCAGATACCTGGGCGCCGCATGGCGCCCAGCCTTTGTATGATCATGAATTCGAAGGAGAACAACCATGGCCGACGACAAGAAGGAACCCTGGCTGAACCTGCTGGCCCTCACCACGGTGATCCTGGCGGTCTGCGCGACGCTGGCCACCTTCAAGGGCGGCGGCTACTCCACCAAGACCGTGCTGAACCAGGCCATGGCCTCGGACCAGTGGGCCTACTACCAGGCCAAGGGCATCAAGGGAAACCTCTACGAGGTCGAGGCCATGCGCCTGAAGCGGGAGCTTGAGCTGGCGCCGAAGGCTTCGCTGCCGCTGCTGGAGAAGAGCCTGGCCGACGTGGAGAAAAAGGTCGCCAAGTACGATGGCGAGAAGGCCGATATCTTCAAGAAGGCCACCACCTTTGAAGAGGCCAAAGCCGATGCCCAGAAGCACGGCGCCCCCTTCGGCCTCGCAGTCATCTACCTGCAGATTGGCATCCTGCTCTCGTCCATCGCCGCCCTGCTGAAGCAGAAGCCGGTCTACTGGGCGGGCCTCGTAGTGGGCCTCGTGGGCGTCGTCTATTTCGCCAACGGATTCTTCCTCTTCTTCCCCGTTTAGGGCCTGATTTCAGATTGGGGCGCGGCCGCGCAAGGGGCGCCGCCCAAGCGAGATAAGGAAAGCGACGATGGTAATAGCGGCACTATTGACGAGGAGCTTGACGCAGTATCGCGCCGGGCGCCGCCCCTTGCCCTTCGGGACGGGGCCAGCCGCACCTCTGGCGGCGTTGCCGGCCTTGGCTCGGGCCTGCGGCCCTCGGGGCTGCGCCCCCGCCATCGGCTGCGCCGATGCGGCCCTATCCGCTTCGCGGATGGTGAACGATGTCCCGCATCGCCCTGCGGCCGTCGCCTTCTCGGTATCGCCATCGGCGATACGCGAGACAAAAAGATATCTGCCATGGGCACGGCTGGCCAACGTCGCGGCTCGCATCCAATTTGAAATGAGGCCCTAATGTGGGCGCTTACAGTCGCCGCCATCATCGAGCGGCAGGGCCGCTTCCTCTTTGTGGAAGAGGCCGACAAGGTGACGGGCCTGCCCGTCATCAACCAACCTGCCGGCCACGTGGACCCCGGCGAGTCGGTGCTGGAGGCCGTGCGCCGGGAGGTCCGCGAGGAGACGGGCTTGGTCTTCACGCCGCGGGACATCGTGGGGCTCTACCCCCTGAAGGCCGCCAATGGGAAGGACTACTTCCGCATCTGCTTCACCGGCACCGTGCCCGAGGGGGCCATCGCCACGCCCGAGGATCCGGACATCCTCCGCTGCCACTGGCTCACCCGCGACGAGCTGGCCGCCGCGTCCCTGCGCTCGGGCTGGGTGCTGCGCTGCCTCGACGACGCCCGTTCGGGGAGACGCTACCCGCTTGATCTCGTGGCGGATATCCGCGTCGAGCGCTGACCCCCGGATCTTCAAGGAACAAAAGCGGAACACAGAGGACACAGCGTTAAGCAGAGGACACAGAGAACTGCTTCGTACCCCTCCATCCCCAACCAGCGCTTTCCTCTGTGTCCTCTGTGGGATCTCTGCGTCCTCTGTGTTCCAGCTCTTTAGCCCATCGGTCTGGCTATTTCTTCCGCAACCAGAACGCCGCGACGACCGAGGTGAGGAAGCCGGTCACCACAGTGCCGATGGCGCCGGCCATGGCGCTGGCCATGGGCGTCTGCATGTGGGCCTGGGCCCTCACGGCGGCCTCGATCTGTTCGGCGCTCATGCCCTTGTTGGCCATGAGCTGGCGCCCCAGGGCCTCCAGTTCCTGGAAGTAGTGCGGGTACAGCACGGAAGTGAGGTAGTAGCTGTTGGCGAAGATGAGCATCGAGCCCAGGAGGGAGATGCTGACGCCGGTCCATACCTGTCGGCCGTAGCCGGCGGTGGACGCCGATTTTCGCAGGAAGGTGATCAGGATCCCGATCTGGATCGGGATGACCAGCCAGAAGAGGTAGAGCAGGGTCGGGTGCTTGTACAGGCCCGACTTGGCCATGATGAGGGTCCAGGCGGCCACGGCGGCGCCCAGCAGAAAACCGGCGCGGATGGTTGGGTGCATGGCGACCTCGAATGAAGGTTCAGTGTGCTTCCCAGAGGGCGCGGGATCAATCCTTCTCTAACAGCGGAACACAGAGAACACAGAGATCCCACAGAGGACACAGAGGAAAAGCACCGGTCATGAAGGGTCGAGCTGACAGCTGGAAGCTTGGGACGTAGGCAGCGGCATCCTCCCGGCAAGCAGTAATTGTCGGGCCCACAGAGCGCGGTTCCGAATCCCTTCTCGGTTCCCGTGACCAGCCACTGCTTGGGGAGATCTTGGGCACATGCAATAGGGTACGCCTTGGCAGTTCTCTGTGTCCTCTGTGGTGCTCTGCGTCCTCTGTGTTCCTGCTTTTCAGTGCCTCAGATATTCCACACCCGAGCCTCAGAACACGTAGCTGCCGCCGTTCACAGGCAGGGTGACGCCGGTGACGAAGCCTGACCGCAGGATGCCTACCACTGCCTCGGCCACGTCCCTGGCCTGCCCGTTGCGGCGCAGGGGGGACTGGTCCGCGGCGGCCTTCTTGTGCTTGTCGAGGATGTGGGCGGTGGCATCCGTCAGGGTGAGCCCCGGCGCCACGGCGTTCACGCGGATGCCCATGGGGCCCAGCTCGTAGGCCAGGGCCCGCGCGAAGCCCTCCAGGCCGGCCTTGGCGGCGCTGTGGGCGCAGAAGCCCCAGCCCGGATTCCGGGCCAGGCCGCTGGAGATGGCGACGATGGCGCCGCCCTTGCGCTCCAGCATCTGGGGCACCACGGCCCGGCAGCCGTGGAAGGCGGCGCCCAGTTCGCCCATGAGCTTGGCCTCGAAGGCCTCCCAGGGGAACTCGAGAAAGCTGGCCATGGGGAAGCCGATGGACGCGTTCAGCACCAGGATGCCGATGGGCCCCAGCTCGGCTTTCACCTGAGCGGCCATGGCCTCCACCTGGGCCTGGTCCCGGGCATCCGCCTTGACGGCCATGGCCTTGGCGCCCGTGGCCTGGATCTTCTTGACGACGGCTTGGGCAGCGGCTTCCGAGCCGAAGTAGTTCACGGCCACCGCCGCGCCTTCCGCGGCCAGGGCCATGGCCACCGCCGCACCGATGCCCCGGCTGGCTCCCGTGACGAGGGCGACATTCCCGGTGAGTGGCATGAATCCTCCTGGAGGGATGGGGCGATTCTGCGCTAGCTCAGCGCCCGGCTCAAGCGCGGTTCAATCGACGAGCTCAGGAATGGACAGGACCCCCGTGGCGCCCCCCTCGCCGGTGAGGGCCCGGCGCAGGTAGCCCACCTGGCCCAGGTGGAAGGCCGTGTGGGCCGTCAGGTGCAGCAGCCAGCGCCCGGTGGGTGGTTGGACGCCCATTACGACCTGGGGAAAGGGGTCGGCCTGGGTCGCCTCCGTGAGGGCCCGCAGGCCCAGCTCGATGTCGCGGGCCGCAGCCTCCAGCTCGGCCACTACGCCGGCCCGGGGGCCCTCGCGCCGGTTGAACTCCTGCTCCCGCTGCCGGACGTAGCCGGTGCCGCCCAGCACCCCGCCCACGAAGTGCCGCAGGTTGCCCGCCACGTGGAGGGCGAGGTTCCCCGCGCTGTTGGTGATGCCCGGCAGGGTGCGCCAAAGCGTCGCGTCATCCGGGAAGGCCTCGATCTCCCTGACGAAGCAGCGGAGGTCGCGGCGGAACAGGATCAGGAGGTCGGCGGCGAGGGGCGTCATGGGAACTCCCAGAAGAGAACCATTCAGCCACAGATGAACACGGATCCCTACGGATCGACAAAGAACTGTTCCATCCGTGTTCATCCGTGTGCATCCGTGGCTAAGCTTCCCTTTATGGACCTCCAAGCGCTCCTGGATGACATTGCCCACGATTCGGCGCCTTTCGCGGCGCAGGGGAGGGTGGCGGACTACATCCCGGCCCTGGCGGCGGTGGATCCCGCCCAGTTCGGCATCGCCCTGGCCACCATGGACGGGCAGCTCCTGGGCAGCGGCGACTGGCGGTCGCCCTTCTCCATCCAGAGCGTGTCCAAAGCCTTCTCCCTGGCCCTGGTGCTGGCCCGGGATGGCGAATCCCTCTGGCAGCGGGTGGGCCGCGAGCCCTCGGGTAATCCCTTCAACTCGCTGGTGCAGCTCGAGTACGAAAAGGGCATCCCACGCAACCCCTTCATCAACGCCGGGGCCCTCATCCTCATCGACCGGCTGCTCTCGCTGACGGGGGATTCCCTCGGCACCCTGCAAGCCTTCCTCCGGGCCGAAAGCGGTAACGCGGCTGTGGAGGTGGATGCCGAAGTCGCCGCCTCCGAAGCCGCCCATGGCCACCGCAACGCGGCCCTGGCCCACTTCATGGCCAGCTGCGGCAACCTGGAGAATCCGGTGGAGGTCGTCCTCGATCACTACGTCCGCCAGTGCAGCCTCACCATGAGCTGCGGGGACTTGGCGAAGGCGGGCCTCTTCCTGGCCAACCACGGCCTGCTCGCCGACGGCAGCCGCCTGCTCACCCGCAGCGAGGCCAAGCGCATCAACGCCATCATGCTCACCTGTGGCACCTACGATGCCGCCGGTGACTTCGCCTACCGGGTGGGCCTGCCCGGCAAGAGCGGCGTGGGCGGTGGCATTCTGGCGGTGCTGCCCGAGCGCGGCATCCTCTGCGTGTGGAGCCCTGCCCTCGATGCCCACGGCAACAGCCTGGCTGGCGTCGAAGCCCTGGACCGCTTCACCACTCGTACGGGGTGGTCGGTCTTCTAGAAAAAGCCCGTCACTGCTTTTCGCCGGCCGCTGTCTTCACGCTGGCCCGCCTTGCCTCGGCCTCCAGGAAGGACCAGGCCACGAAGCGGCTCTGTTTCTGGCCCTGGGCCATGGGGATGGTGCGGATGTCCTTGGCCTCGGCTTGCCGCAGAGCGCGGTGCACCGCCGGCAGGGAAGCTGAGCTGGAGACCAGCGTGGTGAACCAGCGCACCCGGTCGGGCAGTTTCACGCTTTCCAAGATCATGCGACGGATGAAGCCCGCCTCGCCGCCCTCGCACCAGAGCTCCGCGCCCTGGCCGCCGAAGTTCCGCGCCGCCTCTCCCACCCCGCGTCCCAGCTTGCGCCACTTGGTCTGGGCCGCTTCGCGGGCTTCCTGTATGGAGCCGTGGAAGGGCGGGTTGCAGAGGGTCAGATCGAAGTGTTCGCCCGCCAGGACCACGCCCCTGAAGAGGGCGTTCCGATCCACCTGCCGCCGCAGGGAAATGGCCCCTCCCAGGCCCGGATTGGCCGCGAGGATGCGCTCCGCCGAAGTCAGGGCGGTGGCGTCCAGTTCCGAACCCACGAAGCACCAACCGTATTCCCGGTACCCGATCAGGGGGTAGATCAGGT
Source organism: Holophagaceae bacterium (assembly GCA_025363715.1). Lineage (GTDB taxonomy): Bacteria > Acidobacteriota > Holophagae > Holophagales > Holophagaceae > Geothrix. The sequence continues at coordinate 12,318 of JANYLR010000068.1, forward strand.
TGGCACCCACGCCCACATCCAGGGCGCGGATCGCAGCGCCCCGCGGGATCACCCCCTCCGCATCCAAGGCCAGCAGATCCGCCAGGTGGTGCAGGTAGTCAGCCCGGCCCGGAATGGGCGGACAGAGGTAGCCGGCGGGGATGTCCCAGCCCCGGATGCCATAGGCCTCGGCCAGCAGCGCCCGATTGAGAGCCTTTACTGCCGCTGGATCCGCGAAATCGATGGAGGGGTCGCCGTGCCGGGCCGACTGCACGAAGGGTCCCAGCCCTGGGCTGGCCTGCACCAGGGCCGCGAAATCATAGCCCGCGGCGTGCCGGTTGCGCGGGTGGAGCCCCGGCTTCGCGGGCGCTGGCTTCGGGCCTCCGGCGGATTTCGTCATGCCACCAGTGTCCGACGAATGGAGACTGCGCGCCCAAGTAATGAACATTCTGAAATCAGGTCGAAAAGGAAAGCGGAACACAGAGGACACAGAGTGCCGCAGAGGACACAGAGAAAAGCGCGGGCCACGCAGAGGTGGACCACGGACCCTCTTCACCCTCCTGGATGGCTCAGAGTTCCGCGCAGATCTCGTCCACGGTCACCACCTTGGCGAAGGTGCCGTCCAGGGCCGCGAGGAAAGCCATCTGCACCTGGGCGGCGGGCACGGTCACGCCCTGCCGGATGAGGTCCCGGGTGGCGCAGGCATCCTGGGCCAGCAGGCACTGGAAGCCCAGATCGAAGGCCGCCCGCACGGTGGTGTCGATGCACATGTGGGTCATCATCCCCGCCACCACCAGGCGCGTGACCTTCAGGTCGCGCAGGTGGTCGAGGAGCGGAGTATCCCGGAAGCTGTTGGGGAAGCCCTTCTGGTAGACCGGCTCGCGGGGGAGGGCGGCGAGGCTCGCGAGGATGCGCACGCCCTCGCTGCCGGGCAGGAAGAAGGTGGCGCCGGGGCGCGTGGAAACGTGCTGGATGTGGATCACGGGCTGGCCCGCCCGCCGGAAGGCGAGCAGCAGAGCCTCGGCCTGGAGTCCGGCCTCGCGGGCGCCCGCCAGCTCCATGGCCCCGCCGGGGAAATAGTCGTTCTGGATATCGACGAGCAGCAGGGCCTGGAACATGGGGCCTCCCTTGGGAAAGCTTAGCGGCCTGCGTCTGCTTCCTTGCGCTCCAGGTGCCGGGCGCGGCGGATGGCGGTGTACCAGAAGACCAGGGCCGCCAGGATCGTCAGCCAGGCCACGGTGTAGGCCAGGTTGCGGCCCTGCCAGAGGCCGTCCCACCATTTCGTGAACTCCGTGGCCAGCACGTTCACCTTGCCGCCGTAGAGTTCGAGATCGTGGAGGTACTGCTTGGTGTCCTCCGGCTCGTAGCCCAGGGGGTTGGGGCCCTTGGGAGCGGTCCGGAGGTAGATGGCCAGGGCGCTGCCGAGGCCCGCGGCCAGGAGGCCCGCGGTGAGCTGGCGGATGCGCCGCAGGCGGGCGGCGGTGGTGAGGCCCAGGCCCGTGACGAAGCTGCGGTCCAGGCGGGCCTGGGCGGCCGCATCCCGGGCTGCCAGGCCGGATCGGATCTGGACCCGCTCTGCCTCGGACAGGGCCAGGCCCCTCCGGTCCAGCTCCGCCAGGGCCGCCGCCACCGCCTCGGTGCGGTAGCCCTGGAAGGCCCGCAGGTACTGGAGCAGCTCTGCATCGGCTAGGCCCGTGATCCGGGCCTGGTAGGGCGCGGCCATGGCTCTTCAGCCCTCGGCCAGCAGGGCCGCCAGCCGGTCGAAGACCTGCTCGTTGCCCACCAGGGCATAGCGCTTGATGGCCTCGCATTCCTCCGGGCTGGCGAAGCGCATGCGGAAGCTGAGCAGGGTGCCCCCTTCCGCCTCGGCGAAGGTGGTGGTCACCTGGAAGTTCGGGCCAGACAGGTGGTCGAAGACGATGCGCTCCGGCGGCGTGAGCTCGCGGAACACGCTGTGGTTCGGGAAGCCGGTCCCGTCCGGGGCTCGCATGGTGAAGCGCCAGTGGCCGCCGGGGCGGGGATCAAACGCCTCGAAGTCGTTGGTGAACCCCTCGGGGCCCCACCATCTCGCCAGCTGGACGGGGTCGATCCAGGCCGCGAAGACCCGCGCCCGGGGGGCCGCCAGCAGCCGGGTGGTGAGGATGTCCCGATCGGTGACGTCCTCCGGGCCCAGTCCTCCAGTTCCAGCCATGCTTCTCTCCTTGCGTTGATCGATGCGTGTCAGCAAGCAGGTTACCCGCTCAGGGGGTTCACCGAGCCCGCCGGCTGGGGCAGGCCCTCCGGGAAGCGTCGGGTGCCCAGGATCTTCGAATTCCTGAAGATGGGTACGTAGAAGCCCGCGGCCGCTTCGGCCTGGCCGTCGAACCAGAGGCAGGTCTCGAGGGTCTGCATGGGGCTGCTCCTTGGGCGGTGAGTTGCTGGAGGTCAGTCTGTCCGCCGGCACTCGCGTTCATGGCTTGCCTTGGCCTGCCTGAGCAGCTTCGAGATGACCGGGGTGGGCACCTGGTCGAGGCGCTTGAACCGCAGACAGCCCTTGCCATGGTCGATGGCCTCCAGTTCATCCGCCAAATCGCGCAGGGTCCTCGGGGCCATGACATAGAGGCCTACGAAGTGCTTCTGGGCCGCCAGTCCGAACAGCGCGCCATCATCCTCGTAGCTGAGCATGCCGTAGCGGATGCCCTCGCGGAGGTCCGGCGCGGCCTCCCGGATCAGGGTGCGAAGATGCTGCAGCAGAGGCAGCTGCGCCTCGGGCACGGCGGCCAGGTACTCGGCTGGGGTGGACACGAAGCGCTGCACGGGAATCCCTGTGGGAACAGGGTAGCTCCATCAGGAGCCGGCGCCAGTCCCGCCTGCGAGGAGGCTATTGGCCATCTCGGCAGCCCGTTGGCGGTCGATGATGGCTAGGGCCTGAAGGGCGCCGGCAGCAGGATCGGGTTGACGGCGGTGCGGCGCGCCACCTTTCGCTTCTGGAGATCGAACTTGCATAGCCAGGTGGCCTCCTTCAGCTTGATGTCGGAGGACGCGAACACCCGGGCGTACAGGTACCGGCCGGCCTGGTCGATGCGGAGGTCCTCCGCGCGCTCCTGGGCCGCGAGAGGAATGTCCGCGCCGCTGGCGGCGGGCTCGTCCGAATACCGGATCGCGATGGGCAGCGGCCGGTTGCTGGCGGAAATCCGCACCACCCCGCCCTGGGGCAGGGGGACCGTCTCCTCCCAGCGGAGGACATTGCCCTTGGCATCGGCCTGGACGCGCGACTGGATCGAGTGGGCATCCAGGTAGGCCTGGACCAGGAAGTGATCCGCGATCTTGCCGTAGCCGAAATAGCCGCCCAGCCCCATGAACAGCATGACGAACAGGGTGAAGCTGACGAGATAAGTCATGGGCTTGAAGGTCATGCCTGGCTCCAGTGGGAAGAAGGTAACAGCACCGGGCGCTTGCCCGCCTCCGGCACGCCGACTTCAGAAACTGCTGGAACGCCCCATAAGCCCGCCCAGCCATGCGCAGCACCGGGCGCTGGCCGCCAGGGCGAGGGGGTGACAGGCCGGTCCGAAGTGGTTCTGGGTGGCCACCACGGCGCCCAGCAGGCTGAACAAGAGGCCGATGACGCCCAGGATCAGCGCGTAACGCAGGGGATGGCGGGGCGGGACAGCGCGTTCCCCGCGATGTAGCCGACCAGGAGCGCCACCGCGCTCCTGGGCAGGTTTCGTGGTCAGGCGTCCGGGCTTTCCAGGTCAGTCAGCAAGGGAGGCCCCTTTGGCTTAAGAGCTTGTCCGTAAATTATCCGCGCCCGCGCTGAGAGCGCCGGGCGAGCATGGCAAGGAAGGCGCCGAAGACCGTAGTGGTGGCTACGGACAAGGCGCCTGACACAGCCAGGCGACGCCCGCCGCTCCCAGCCCGAA
>JANYLR010000084.1 GCA_025363715.1 Holophagaceae bacterium
ACTGATCATCCGCAGGTCAGGCATTCATCAGTACAAATATGGGTTTTTGGTCGTCAGATCTGATTTACCAATCATATTTCATTGCTTCTGGATTGGCATGCTAATGGCCGGCTTATTCATTGCATACCTGGGCATTGAAGCTATATCCACTCGCTCCTTCAATTCCATCGCCATGACTGTCGGCCTAACCCCTAGCTCAACTCGGACCCCGCCTGCATTGCCATTCGCTCTCTCTCAACCTCGTGCTTTCTCGGCTTCGCTCAGCGCCTCTCCGCAGGCGGGGCCCGGTTAGCTTCCTTCGTTAGGCCTCGATCGCCCTTCTCTTTCTATCTGCCAGGTGTGCTGGGTTCAATTCACATTCCGTCGTCCAGGCACACACCAGCGGCAATCCTCGTCAGTTCTGAAATTTCAGCAGTTCAAGAATGGCGTTATTGCTTGCTCATCAACAATCGGCCCATGGTTTTCTGCCATCATCGAGGTCACTTCAGCATTTCGTCCTTCATGTTTACGCAATAACTCCAGTGGTTTCCCTTTGGGGTCGTCGGCATGAACTTTCGCTCTCGCTCAAGCAAGTTCAAATCCAAGCGCGCCGCGCGCTCGGGGCACCAATGCTTAGGGCTCGGCCTAACCTTGCGCTCAAGTCGGACCCCGCCTGCATTGCCTTCCGCTCTCTCTCACCATCTCGCTATCTCGGCTCCGCTCGTCGCCTCGGTGCAGGCGGGGCCGCTTAGCTTCCTTCGTTAGGCGCTTGACCAATCTCCCCGGAGGCATACGATGGCACTAAATGATCAGATCAATCGCTATCTCGAATCGATACCAGAGCCTAAGCAGACCGACATGCGTAGGCTCCATGGCGACATTCTGGAAATGAATCCAGGTTGCAAACTTTGGTTTCTCGACGGCAAGGATGAGACTGGCAAGGTAGTGTCCAACCCAAACATAGGTTATGGCACGCTGAGTAAAAAATACGCCGACGGAAAAACCAAAAAGTTTTATCAAGCAGGCATTAGCGCGAATTCAACTGGACTATCGGTCTACATCATGGGGATTGACGACAAAAGGTATTTGCAAGGAAAGTACGCGCACACGATCGGAAAGGCGCGTATCACTGGTTACTGCATCAAGTTTAAAGCTATCAAAGATATTGACTTGGCAATTCTAAAGGCTGCGATCCAAGATGGTATGGAACGAACACGCGCCTAACCCTCCGCTCAAGTCGGCCCCCGCCTGCATTGCCTTCCCCTCTCTCTCATCATTTCGCTACCTCGGCTCCGCTCATCGTCTCGGTGCAGGCGCGGCCGCTTAGCTTCATTCGTTAGGCTTCACCCATTCCCTGGAGAAAGACTATGACCTCAGGTTCTGAAATTCCGCTCATCGCTGCAGTTGTAGCGGCCTCATCGACCATGAATGCGATCAAGGCATTTGGAGTAATTGTCCGGGTTGACGCAAATGATTTCGCTTCAATTCTACGAAAGCAGGAAGCACCTATGGTTGTTGCCTCGGGTTCCTTCTTTGGTCGGTCCAAATTCCTTTGCAGCTACAAAGGGTTGACCTTCTATTGCAAAGCCAAATCGAATCAGAATGTTGAATTTCCGCCTAACACTGAAATCATCAATAGTTCATCCATCTCCATGCCTTATCTCTAATCTATAGGCTAACTCGAGCGACTACATGTGCCCTCTTCAGCCTAACCCTCCGCTCAACTCGGACCCCGCCTGCATTGCCTTCCGCTCTCTCTCAGCATCCCGCTTCCTCGGCTCCGTTCAGCGTCTCGGTGCAGGCGGGGCCCGGTTAGCTTCCTTCGTTAGGCCTCCCACCATCCAGAGGAGTTCCTGCATGCGTCTAGTCCCGCTTTTCCTCCTTCCAGGCCTAGCCTTTGCTGGTTCTCCGGAAAATCAGGTTCCACGGCCTATCCCTCCCAAAGGAATTCAGTTCAAGGTCCCACAAATCCCTTGGTGGAACAGTGCGGAGAAATCTCGGCTATCTTCTCAATCAATCCTCAACAACTCTATGGCTCCCTCAACCAAGCCCAATTCCGATTTCCTTTTGTTGCCATACCCTTACCAAGCTCCAGCAAACGGACGCTCCTACTTCTTCTATCAATAAATCAGGGCCCACAGCCCGTCGGCCTAACCCCTGGCTCAACTCGGACCCCGCCTGCATTGCCTTCCGCTCTCTCTCAGCTTCTCGCTTCCTCGGCTTCGCTCGTCGCCTCGGTGCAGGCGGGGCCGGTTAGCTTCATTCGTTAGCCAACCTTAACCAACATCTCTTTAGGCCCATCAATGGAACGCGATCATATTCCTGCTCCCGTGGTGCGAGCTGTCCTCGTGGAGGCTGGTCATCGTTGTGCAATCCCAACATGTCGAACCACGACTACTGAGGTTGCACACATAGTTCCTTGGGCCGACACGCATGACAATTCATTTGAGAATTTGATCGCCTTATGTCCAAACTGTCACACCCGATTTGATCAGAAGAAGGAGATCGATCGCCAATCCATAAGGATGTACAAACATAACCTGGGCATTTTAAACAATCGCTACGGTGAGGTTGAGCGGAGGCTTTTTGAGGTTCTGGCCAAATCTGGTGAGCGTGTATTCATTCTTGGTGCAGGTGGCGATCTACTTGTAGCGAACGCAGTCAAGGATGGGTTCTTTGTAGACAAGAACGTTCCAGGAAAAGGACTTGAACTGAATGTCGTCGGCACTAATGGGTTCCAAAAATGTTTCCCTCTTACATTCACTTACTGGGTGACCGACCTCGGCATAGAGTTCATCAATCGTTTCGCATCAGGTGCCGACATTGCTTAATCCAGGTTGGCTAACCCTCCGCTCAAATCGGACCCCGCCTGCATTGTCTTCCGCTCTCTCTCTACTTCTCGCTTCCTCGGCTCCGCTCATCGTCTCGGCGCAGGCGTGGCCGGTTAGCTTCATTCGTTAGGCGGCACCCATATAGGAGGCAATATGACCATTCTTAACCACGAGCGGCACGAAGGGCAGGATTGGGTCACGTGGACTTGCCAATCTTGCCAATCAAAAGTTCGCTATCCATGGTCACAGCGAAATATTTCCCTAGAATTTGTTTGCAGAACCCTCGGTTGTGCCGGCGGATACCTTTCCACCGCAAAAGACAGAGAAGAGCTCAGGCACGCTTAGGTATATCTCTAATCGAACTACACCTATCTGGGATTTCTGAATAAGGAGTCGATATGAAGACGTTTCTCATCCCCGCTGCTTTGATCGCTCTTGCCATCACTGGATGTTCTAAGCCTAAACCATCGCTTGAACGGATCCACACGGGCATGAACGAAGATCAGGTCTATGCAATTCTTGGTAAGCCATCGACTACGGCCCAACAAGGATCAGCAAAATTCCTTGAGTACGAATCTTATGATCGCGATATTTGGTTGGGGTCGGGCAGAAAAGAGAATGGTCAAATTTTCTTCATTCGATTAATCGATGGTCGCGTCGAGTCCTTCGGAAGAAAGGGAGACTTCGACTCCACCAAAAATCCGACTCAAGAGATAAAGATCGACAAAAAGGTAGAAATGACGGGCACTTCTACCTCAACCGCTCACCAAATTCCAGCTCCCTTTGACCTCCAGAGTGAACTACTAAAATTAGAACAGATGAAATAAGCTGGCCTCATTAATGATCAAGAATTCAAAGACCTCCGCCAAAAGGCCATTGAAAAAGCAAAAGCACAATAGTCCAAGGCCGCCTGACCTCTAGCTCAACTCGGACCCCGCCTGCATTGCCTTCCGTTCTCTCTCAACATTTCGCTTTCTCGGCTTCGCTCAACGCCTCGGTGCAGGCGGGGTCCGGTTAGCTTCCTTCGTTAGGCCTCATGCATCAAATCGTATTTCATTCATTTCTTAATCAATTAAAGCGGAGAAATAATGAAAAAGAACATCGTCGTTTCACTATTTATTATTTGGATTATAGGTATTGTGTTGACGTACGGTTTGGGATACCGCATGGGGATTGGTTGGGATAGAGACCAACGCAGCGGTCGGGAAGCAAAAATCCACGATCAGGTCGAATGCCTTAAGGCTATTTACAATTCGGCTAACCCACAAAATCGATCAGAGATGGCACTTAATGAATATCTAGAACTCGCAAAATTAGAAAAAGACCCTGAGGCAGTACGGGCCTATCTTTTGGATCTGATGAATAAACAGCTCAATCAGATGTACCGGTTGAATCCTCAGGCGATAACTGGAGAAGGCCCGGGAGCGAGACTAGCGTGGAGGCCACAGAGAGTCATCAATCTCCTCGAATTATGGGTGCCAGGGCAAACCGATTATCGGAAAATCCGAAACCCGTATGGAGATAAGGCACCTCTTTGGGACCTCTACCTCTTGGACGCCAAGGAAGCTCAAAGTCGAGGAGTTAACGATTTGGGTTGTGGTGGTCATTGATCAGGATTACCCAATTACAAGCTCGATCTCGTTGTCTTGACTTATTAAAAAGCAAATCCCATACATCGGCCTAACCTCTCGCTCAACTCGGACCCCGCCTGCATTGCCTTCCGCTCTCTCTCAACATTTTGCTTCCTCGGCTCCGTTCAACACCTCGATGAAAGTGGCCGAACACCTTCTTCCGTCAAAGCCCCGCCCACGCCGCCAGCACCCGCTGGGCCTGGAGGATGGGTCCATCAGCCGTGCCGAGTACCGGCAAGCGCACGGCGCCATCGGGGCTGAGGCTGGCGCCCTTGGTCTGGCCCACCCACCTCATCAGCTTCGCGGGATCGAGCGGGGTCTGGGGGCTCAGGCGCAGCTTGAGCTGGCCCTTGTCCACGGCCACTTCGGAGACGCCCAGCACTTGGGCCTTGAGCTTGACCTTGAGCAGTTCGAAGAACCGGATCGTGTCGGGATCGTCCTCGGCGATGCGGCCGAAGCGGTCCTCCAGATCCAGCTTGTAGAGCTCGAGATCACGTTCCTCACGCAGCCTTGAGATGCGCTTGTAGGCCACCAGGCGCTCGCTGGCCTGATCGATCCAGCGGCGGCCCAGCTGGGCGCCCGGGGCCAGGTTGTCGAGCTGTACCTCGAAGCTGCCGCTGGGCTGGCCCTGCAGTTCCTGAAGCGTTTCCTCCAGCAGCTTCACATAGAGCTCGAACCCGATGTCGTGGATGTGGCCGCTCTGCTCGCCGCCCAGCAGGTTGCCCGCGCCGCGCAGTTCGAGGTCCATGGCTGCCACGCGGAAGCCGGAACCCAGTTCGGAGAAGTCCTCCAGGGCCTGCAGGCGTTTTCTGGCATCTTCACTAATTTCGTGCTTGGGCGGAATCATGAGGTAGGCGTAGGCGGGCACGTCGCTGCGGCCCACCCGGCCCCGCAGCTGGTAGAGCTGGCTGAGGCCGAAGGCATCGGCCCGGTGGACGATGAGCGTGTTGGCGTTGGGCACGTCGAGGCCGTTCTCCACGATGGTGGTGGCCACCAGCACATCGATGCGCCCCTCCATGAAGCCCAGCATCACCTGCTCCAGGGCATCATCGGTGAGCTGCCCGTGGCCCACGCCCACCCGGGCATCCGGCACCAGCTCCCGCACCCGGGCGGCGATGGACACGATGGATTCCACTCGGTTGTGCACCAGGTAGACCTGGCCGCCCCGGCGCAGCTCGAACTGGATGGCGGTCTGCACCAGTTCGTCGCTCCAGGGGGCCACCACGGTTTCGATGGCCAGGCGATCCTTCGGCGGCGTTTCGATGAGGCTGATCTCCCGCAGGCCCGTGAGGCTCATGTGCAGGGTGCGGGGAATGGGCGTGGCGGAGAGCGCCAGCTGATCCACGTTGAGGCGCAGCCGCTTGAGCTTCTCCTTGTGGCCCACGCCGAAGCGCTGCTCCTCGTCGATGACCACCAGGCCCAGGTCTGCGAACTGTACCTTGGCTCCCAGCATCTGGTGGGTGCCGATGACGATCTCAATCTTGCCGTCGCCCAGCTCCTGGAGGATGCGCTTCTGGTCCGCCGGATCCACGAAACGGTTGAGCATCTCGATGCGGATGGGGAAGCCCGCGAAGCGCTCCTTGAAGGTGCGGAAATGCTGGAAGCAGAGCACGGTCGTGGGACACAGCACGGCCACCTGCTTGCCTTCCAGGGCCACCTTGGCGGCGGCGCGCATGGCCACTTCGGTCTTGCCGAAGCCCACGTCGCCTACCAATAAGCGATCCATGGGCCGCGGCGATTCCAGGTCGGCCTTCACCGCCTCGATGGCCTCGACCTGGTCCGGCGTGGGTGTGAAGGCGAAGCTGGCATCGAAGGCTGCCATGTCCGGCCCGTCCGGCGGGTAGGCGTGGCCCTTCTCGAGCTTGCGCTGGGCATAGAGCTTCAGCAGTTCGTCGGCCATGTCGCGGATGGCCTTCTTGGCCCGTCGTTTCACCTTGGCCCAGGAGGCGCCCCCCAGCTTGTCGAGGGGTGGCAGGTGGCCCTCGGCGCCGGTGTAGCGCTGCATGAGGTCGGCCCGTTCGAGGCTCACATTCAACTGGCCGCCATCGGCGTAGCGCAGCTGCAGCACTTCCTGTTCCTCGCCGCCCACGATGAGCGTGGCGAAGCCGAGGAACTCGCCAATGCCATGGTCCAGGTGCACCACGCGGTCGCCGGGCTTGAGGTCCCGCAGATCCGACAAGAACGCCGCGCTACGGGATTTCTTGGGCGCGGCCTGGATGGCCTTGCGGCCAAATACTTCCCGCTCGGTGAACACCACCAGGCCGGGCTCCTTCAAGTGGAGGCCAGAACTCAGGGACAGATGCAGGGCCCGGCAGCCCACCTCGGTGCCGTAGGCCTGGGGCAGCTCGTGTTCCCGGATGAACTCCTGGAAGCGGTCCCGCATGCCAGTTGTGGAACCCGCCAGGAACACCTTGTGCCCGCTGAGGGATAGCTCCTGCAGGTGCTCCGCCAATTCGGAAAGACGGCCCTGGAATTCGCGCACGGGTTGCGCCGCCAGGGGCACCGTGGCCTCGCTCTGCCACTCGGTGAGCAGCAAGGTGGAACGGCTGGGATCCGTTGGCAGGAAGCGATCCTCGAAGTCAGGACACACCACGCCGCCCCGGCGCAGCATCGCCAGCCCCTCTTCGATGCGGGCCCGTTCCGCATCCCGCAGGGCCTCCTCCCAGGCGCCGTCCAGGCGGATGCGCAGGCAGGGCGGCACCCAGTGGACCAGCTGGCCCTTGGGTTGGGCCAGCAGCGAATGGAACAGCTCTTCGCCGGGGAAGTGGCCGTGGGTGGCGAGGCGCGCGCGGCGGAAGGCCAGGTCATCCTCGGGCTCGGAGGTGCGATCCGCGCGGGAGGCCACGGCGGCCAGCAGGGCCTCGCCGTTGCCGCGATCCCCTTCGAAACGCGGATAGAGCATCAGGGATTCCAGGGCCTCGCCCGTGCGCCGCTGAGTATCGGGATCGAAGGGGCTGAGGCGCTCCAGCTCGTCGCCGAAGGTCTCCAGGCGCAGGGGCTGCTCCAGATGATCGGGCCAGAGGTCAATCACCATGCCCCGGGAGCTGAACTCGCCGGGCGCCGAGGCCATCTCCGTGCGGCGGTACCCAAGGGCGATCAACGTCTCCAGGAGCAATTCACGCGGCACCTCCGCGCCCTTGCGCAGTTCCAACTTCTGCTTCTGGAACCAGGTGGGATGGGGCAGTTTCTCGCAGGCGGTGAGCGGCCCCGTGACCAGCACCTGGACGCGGCGCTCCAGCAGGCCCACCAGAGCCGAGAGGCGCTCCCGCAGCACCATACCCGGGGGACTGCTTTCGCCGCCCGCATAGGCCGCGAAGCCCGGGAAGTGGGCGACGCCCGCACCGGGCAGCAGCACCTGGAGGTCCTGCGCCAGGGTGCGGGCCTCCGCCTCGCTGGGGGCATCCACCCACAGGGACTGCAGGCGGCCTTCCCGCGTGGCCCAGCGGGCCAGCACCAGGGCCAGGGCCGAGGGGGACATCCAGCGGAGCCGGGCACCCGCTGCCCCGAGGCCCTCCCAGGGCGCCTCGGTGGAACGGAGCAGCTCTTTCAGATCATGGCCCGCATCAGTCATAGATCCTTCAGAGTGCCGCAATCAGGCCCTGAAAACGAGCGTTCATCGTAGCGCACCGCCCGGGTGCCAAAGATCAACCACGAAGACCACCAAGACCACGAAGAAGGGGCATGGAAAAGGGGAAACTTGGTTGTCCGCGAGAGTCAGCCCGGAAAAGCCTTAACCGCGAATGGCGAATGGAGATGCTTCCGCCACAGTCCCAGGCGGCCCAACCTCGCCGCATTCGCGTCCATTCGCGCCATTCGCGGCTACATGCTTTGCTCTTGAAAAGCACAGGGCTTAGCCAGTTCGATCACCAAGAAAAGGGGTTGGCCGGATCCTTTATTTTTCTTCGTGGTCTTCCTGTCTTCGTGGTTGTTGTGTCCCTGGCTTTCCTTTGGAGTGGTCTCAAATCTCGCGCACGGCCCACTCCCGCGGCATGAGAGTCCGGTCCCACCAGAGCCCCTTATCGCTGCGCTTGCCCACGGCCAGGAACATGTTCACCTCGGCCCCCCGGGGCAGGCCCAGCAGGGCCTTGGCCCGCCAGGGATCGAAGCCCTCCATGGGGCAGGTGTCGAAACCCTCCGAGCGCATGGCCAGCATGAAGGTGGCGGCGGCCAGGGCCGTGCTCTTGTGGGCCATGACGCGGATATCCGCGCGCGACATGAGGTTCGGCGTGGGCTTGAAGAGGGAAGCGATCCGGCTGAAGAGCTGCTTCAGGGGCCCCAGGAGACCGAAGGGCCCGGTCATGTAGACCATGGGGATGAGCTTCCGGTAGTAGGACGCGTGGCTCTTGCGGAGGGGGCCCCGGCTTTCGAAGATCCGGATGATCTCGTCCCGGTTCCGGCGCCAGGTGTCGCGATGGGTGACCAGGGCGATGAGCACCGGCGCCGTCTTGGCGGGCATCTGGTCCAGGCAGGCGGCGTTGGCGAATCGGCGGGTCTGGGGGTCGCGAATGATCACGAACTCCCAGGGCTGGAGGTTGCTGGAGCTGGGGGCCAGTCGGGCCGCGTCGAGGCAGCGGTCGAGCACGTCCTGGGGCACGGGGTCCGGCAGGAAATCCCGGATGGTGCGCCGGGATTCCACGGCCGCATAGAACGCTGACTCAGGCATCGGGGGCCTCCACCAGCGGGCGTCCGGGTGCAGGTTCCGGCGCCGGCCGGCCGACGCGCCGACGGAGCCACGCCCAGGCCTTGGCCAGGCTCATCTCTTCGATGATCTCGAAGAACACCGGCACCACGATGAGGGTCAGCATGGTCGAGGTGATGAGGCCACCCACCACGGCGCGGGCCATGGGGGCGCGCATCTCGGCGCCGGCGCCCAGGGCCAGGAAGAGCGGGAGCATGCCGCCGATCATGGCGAAGCTGGTCATGAGGATGGGCCGCAGCCGCACGGTGCCCGCGCGGATGATGGCCTGGCGGCGGGAGATGCCCTCCTCGCGTTCCAGGTGCAGGGCGTGGTCCACCAGCAGGATGGCGTTCTTGGTCACCAGGCCCATGAGCAGGATCATGCCGATGCTCGTCATCATGGACATGGAGTCGCCCGTGACGAGGAGCATGAGCACCATGCCCACCATGGACAGCGGCAGGCTGGCCATGATGGCGATGGGCAGCTTGAAGCTTTCGAACTGGCTGGCCAGCACGAAGTAGATGAAGAAGATCGCCAGCAGCAACGAGGTGCCCATGTAGCCGGCGGTCTCTTTGCTGTCCCGGGTCTGGCCCAGGAATTCCACGCGAACGCTCTCCGGAAGCTGGCCACTGGCCTTGAGCTCCGCCACCTTCTTGGCGGCGAGGGCGCTGACTTCACCCAGCGTGGACCCATCGAAGTTGGCATTCACTTCCACTTCTTCCATCAGATCATGGCGCTGGAGCTTGGCGGGGGCGATGCCCTCCTCGAAGCGCACCACCTGGTTGAGGCGCACCAGGGGGTGCTTGCCGCCGCCCAGGTCCTTGGTGCTCTGCACGGTCATGTTGGCCAGCTGGGTTGTGAAGCGGCGCTCCTGATCGGCCAGCCGAACGCGCACATCGCGCTGCTCGCCTTTCTCGTCCTCGTACTTGGCCACCTTCTCGCCGTCCACCAGGGGACGGACCATCTGGGCCACCAGGGCCGGGCTCACGCCCAGGTCCGAGGCGGCCTTGCGATCGATGACCAGCCTCAGCTCGGGCTTGCCGCTGTCCAGGCTGGTGGTGACATCCACGGCGCCGGGGACGCTTTTCAGCGCCTCCTTCACCAGGGGCACGGCCTGGATGACCGCATCCCGCTCCGGCGCCTGCACGGCCACCATGATGGGGAAGGCCATGCCCCAGTCGCTCACTGGCCCCACGGCGGCATCCACTCCGGGCACGTCGCGGAAGCCTTCGCGGATCTGGCGGCGGATCTTCACGTGGTTGGGGCGACGACCCTCCTTCAGCTTCACGTAGATGCCGCCGGAGTTGACGGTGCCGTTCAGGCCCGTGCCGATGGTCGTGTAGGTCAGCTCCACGCCCGGCACTTTCTTGATGGTGGTCTCCAGGGCCAGGGCCTTATCGCGGGTGGTGCTCAGGCTGGCGCCGGGTTCGGTCTTGAAGGTCACCTGCAGATCGCCCCGGTCGAAGTCGGGCATGAAGTTGTTGCCGAGCAGGCCCGAGAGGGCCATGGCCAGGAAGAAACTGGCGCCGCCAGCGGCCATGACGGTCCAGCGGTGCTGGAGGGCCCACTCGATGGCTTTCTTGTAGAACTGCTCCCAGCTATCGAGCACGCGGCCGAAGGCCTCCACACTGCGCATGATCCAGTTGCGGCCCCGGTAGTGCACGTGGCCATCGGCGCTCTTTTCGTGCTCGGGATCGGGCCACACGGCGCTGAGCATGGGATCCAGCGTGAAGCTCACGAACAGCGAGACCGCCACGGCGAACGCCACGACGATGCCGAAGGGGAAGAAGAACTTGCCCACGATGCCGCCCATGAAGGCCACGGGCACGAATACCGCGAGGATCGACAGCGTCGTCGCGATGACGGCAGGGCCGATCTCGGCCGTGCCCTCCCGGGCGGCGGTGACGTGGTCCTTGCCCATTTCCGCGTGCCGGGTGATGTTCTCGCGGACCACGATGGCGTCGTCGATGAGGATGCCGATGGCCAGGCTGAGGCCCATGAGCGTCATGGTGTTCAGTGTGAAATCCAGGGCCCGCATGACGATGAAGGTGGAGATCACGGACACAGGCAGGGTAAGGCTGGTGATCAGCGTGGAGCGCCAGCTCTTCAGGAAGAAGAAGACGATGATCACGGTGAGCAGGCCGCCCACGTAGATGGAGATGTTCACGTCCTCCACGTTGTTGATGATGAAGCGGGCGTTGTCCTTGGCGGTGACCACCTCCACGCCTTGCTTCTGCAGCTCGGGCTTCAGCTCATGGAGAGCCTTTTCCACGGCGGTGACCATGGCCACGGTGTTGCCGCCGACCTGGCGCTGGATTTCCAGGGCGACCACGTCCTTGCCACCCAGGCGGGCGAGGCTGCGCTTCTCCTTGATGCCGTCGACGATCTTTGCCACTTCCTGCAGCTCGATGGGCCGGCCTTCCTTGTTGCCCACGATCACGTGGCTGAAGTCGCCCACGGACCTGGCCTTGGCATCGACCTTGACAGAGACCTCGCGGCTGCCCTGGAGCAGGTTGCCACTGGGGATGGCCAGCGTGTCATTGGCCAGGGCGCTCTTCACGGCCTGCAGGGCCAGACCCTGGGCTTCGAGCTTCTGGGGATCGATCTGGACCAGGATCTCGCGGGTGCTGACACCGGCTGGTTCCACCTTGCCGACGCCGGGGATGTTCTCGATGCGGCGTTTGAGGAAATCCTCCGCGATGCGGGTGAGCTCCCGGTCATTCATGCCCTGGTGCTTGGCATCGGGCTGCACCACCAGGGAGAGCACCGGCAGCGAGGCCGGGTCGAACTTGGAGATGACCGGTTCCTCGATGTTGTTGGGGAGGTCGCGCCGGATCTGGCCGATCTTGGTGCGCACGTCGTTGAGCGCGTTGTCCACGTTGCGGCCCAGCTGGAACTGGATCACCAGGGTGCCCAGGCCCTCCTGGCTGGTGGAGCTGATCTCCTTGATCTTCTCGATGGGGTTGACGGCCTCCTCGATCTTCCGCACCACGTCCTGCTTGACGGACTCGGGGCTGGCGCCGGGGTAGATGACGGAGACGGTGACGGTGGGGATGTCCGTGTTGGGGTACTGGTCGATGCCCAGGCTCTTCACGGAGAAGAGGCCCAGCACCACCAGGGCCAGCATGATGCAGACGGTGAATACGGGTCGGCGGATGGAGAGATCAGACAGGAACATGACTCACTTCCCCCCTGCGGCGGGCGTGGAGACGCGCAGGCGACTGCCCACGCCCACCAGATCCTTGCCGCTGTCGATGACCTGGGTGCCCACCGGCAGGCCGCTGATGGGACGGTAGCCGTCCTGTTCAGCGCCCAGCACCACCTTGCGGCGGGCGGCGGCGCCCTGCTCCGAGATGTAGAGCTCGGCGTCGCGGTCCTGGGGCTTCAGCAGGGTGGCCGGCAGGGCGGGACTCTTGGTTTCGCCTTCGCCCAGGATCACGCCCTCGACGAAGAGCCCGCCTTTGAGCAGGCCATCGGGATTGGGGACCTCGACCCGGACCCGCAGGGTGCGGCCGTCCTGGGAGAGGCTGGGGCTGACCTGGGCCACTCGGCCTTCCACCAGCTGGTTCAGGCCGATGGCGCGGAAGGTGGCCCGCTGGCCCACCTTGATCTGGGACATGGCCTCGGTGGGCAGGTCGGCGCGGATCTCGAGCTTGCGGTTGTCCACCACCTCGAAGGCGGTCTGGCCGGGATTCAGCATCTCGCCGGGCTGCACCAGCCGCCGGGAGACCTGCCCCGCGAAGGGCGCCACGAGGCGGGCCTTCTTCAGGCGGAGCCGGGCCAGGCCCAGGTTGCTATCCGCGGCCTGGGCCGCGGCCTTGGTGGCGTTGTAGACGGTCTCGGCCTGCTGGGCCGCCTGGCGGGTGATGCTGCGCTTCTCCAACAACGCCACGGAACGATCATTGTCCCGCTGGGCCTGCAGGGCCTGGGCCCGGGCCTGGGCCAGCTGGGCCTCGGCCGCCTGCATGCCCAGCGCGTAGTCGTCCTCGTCCTGGGCCCCCAGCAGGGCCCCGGCGGCGACAGTGTCGCCCTCCTGGACCGCCACGCGGGTGACGCGGCCGGTGATCTCGGCCTTCAGCTCGGCCCGGTTCACGGCCAGCAGCGTGCCGGTGAAGGCCACGGCGGGACGGAAGGTCCGCTCCTGGACATTGACCAGCGTGACGGCCACCGTGCCCTCGCCCTTCACGCTGGCCTGGTGGCTCAGCTCGTTGTTGCGCTGGGTGCGGTGGAAGGTGGCGGCCCCGGCGATCACCGCGATGGGCAGGGCGATGTAGAAGACGGTTTTTCGGTTCATGGTCGGCTCCAAAGAATCAGTTCTTCACCTCGCATCAGGCATCGCCTGATGCGAGCCATTCAAATCAAAGTGGGGGCAATCCCAGCGCACGGCGCTGATCGAAACGGGCGGACCAGAGGCCCAGCTCCGCACGGCGGCGCTGGCTTTCGGCCTGGCGTTCGGTGCGCTCCGCCTGGAGCAGGTCCAGGGACGTGATGAGGCCCTGGTCGAAGGATTCGCGGCTCATGCGCAGCGCTTCCAGCGTGGCGTCGTGGGCCCGGCGGGCGGCCTCGTTGAGGGCGATGGCCTTCTCCAGTTCGCGGTCGGCGCTGCTCTGCTCGATGGCCACGGAGCGCTCCCGGTCGATGCGGGCCTGCTTCACCTGCTCGAGCTGGGCGGTGTTCTGGGCCCGCTTGCCCGAGCTGCGCAGCCCGTCGAAAACCGGGAACTTCATGGTGACGCTCACCTTCCAGGTGTCGTAGGGCTCCTTGAACAGGTTGTCGGACTTGGCAGCCTGGTAGCCGTAGCTGGCGGTGAGATCGAACTTGGGGCGTAGGTCCGAGGTGATGATCTTTTCGTTGGCCCGGTACATGGCCTCCTGCTGCTTGAGCTGGGCGAGTTCGCTACGCTCGGCACCGACGGGCTTGCTGGCGGCTTCCGGCTGGCCCATGCCCGCGAGGGCGAGGGGAGCCCGGGGATCCAGCCCCAGCTGCCCGTTCAGCACTTCCAGGGATCGCTGTACCTGGGCGTCGGCCTGGAGCGCTTCCGGAATCACGGCCAGCAGTTCGCTTTCCGCGCGCAGGCGGTCCAGTTCCGTGGCGGACTGGGCCTCCAGCTTGGCCTTCACGTCCGATACGAACTGCTCGGCCGTCTTCCGGCGACTATCGATGACCTCCTGCTCCGCCTGGGCGGCCAGCACCGCCAGGTAGGCCCTGGCCACCCCATGGAGGATGTCCAGTTCCGAGGTCGAGTAGGCGAAGCCTGCCTCCTGTGCGCCCATCTTCGCGATATCGATGGCCGTGCCCAGCTTGCCCCAGTAGAAGAGGGGCTGGCTGAGGTTGGCCTGGCTGGTGTAGATGCTGCGGGTGCCGACCAGCGAATTGATGGGGAAACCCAGGGCCGGGGCCAGGTCCGCGAAGCCGCTGTTGAGCATGGAGACATCGCGCATCCGCGTGAAGTCGCCCATGAGGGTCAGCTGCGGCAGGGCATCGGCCCGGGTGCTGGTGATGAGGCCACGGCGCTCGTCGACCCGGGCCTTGGCGGCGCGCAGCAGGGGGTTTTCGTTCCGGGCCCGGGCGAGGGCGCCGGACAGGTCCAGAGAAAGAGGGGCCCGGGGGGCCGTCATGGGCGGCGGAGCCGGTTCCTGAAAGGCGGGGGGGAAGAAAAAGAGCATGGTCAATTCCTCGGCTGTGGGAAGGCCTCGGGGACGCCAAGGCCCCGGAGGCTGAAGTCGATGTGGTGTTGGATGACTTTGGCGAGGTCTTCGGGATAGGCCGGATTGCCCCGGATGAGTCGCTGGATGCCCAGCGAGTTCTTAAAGTGGATGATCAGGCCCTGGATGCTCACCCCCATCGCGAAGAGCTCATCCTCGTTCAGGTCCGGCCTCAGGATCTGGAGGCAGTTCGACAGACAGGTGACGTAGGGCCGCACATGTTCCAGGAGCAGGTCCGCAGAGATCGGCCGGGGGGACTGCATCTCCCGGGTCATGAGGATCATGGCCGCCTCGTCGATGGGATCCGAACCCTGACAGGACATGATCTCGGTGATGAAGGCGCGGATGTAGTCCTGCAGACCCTGGAGGGCGGCTTTCCGGGCCCCGGGGCTGCCGACCGGTGGCAGGCCCGACAAAAGAGAGACTGGAGAGACCTTCCGGGAGAAGATCGCCTTGAGGGTCTCCTTGTAAAGCCCCTCTTTGCCGCAAAAGTGGTAGGCCACCAGAGCGGAGTTGGCATTGGCGCTCTTGGCGATCTCCCGGATGCCGGCCCCGTCGAAGCCCTTGGCCGCGAAGTGGAGGATGGCCGATTCAATGAGGCGGGTACGAGTGTCGGCTTGCAGGGGGAGAAGGTTCATGGGACGCCTCAAGGTATAAATCAATCGAATGATTAAACCGTTTTTCGAGTTTAATCAACCGTTTGATTCTGTCAATCCCCAAATTTTAATCCCCGCCGTCACCCCCTCCGGGCCCTTCATGCGATCCTGGGAACCCCCCGGAGTCCCCCATGCTTTTCCTGGTTTTCTATTTCCTCCTCTTCGTCGTCCTGATCTTCCAGGGCACCCATGTGGCCGGCGAAGTGAAGACTCCCCTCGGCACCTTGCCTGAGGAGGTGGGCCAGAATCCCGTGTCCTCGGCCCGCTGGGGCATCCTGCTCATCACGCTGGGATTCCTCGGAGCCATCCTGGGCCTGCTGGGTTTCGGGTCCCCGACCCTGGCCGCCGCCCGTCCGGCCTTCCTGTTCATCGGACTGGCCGTCCTGGCCCTCTTCGGCCTCTGGGTCATCTTCCTGGGCCGCAAAGCGGAGTTCATGGGCAAGCCCGCTCCGGTGGATCACCACGGACACCACTAGCGCCTGAAGTTCGTACGCGAAAAGGCGGCCCGGAGGCCGCCTTTTCTTCGGAACGATAGGGTATAGGGTACTAGACCTTCTGGACGTTGGTGGCCTGGGGGCCTTTCTGGCCCTGGGCCACTTCGAAGCTGACGCGCTGGTTCTCGTCCAGCGTGCGGAAGCCACCACCCTGGATGGCGGTGTGGTGGACGAAGAGATCAGCGCCCCCTTCGTCGGGGGTGATGAAACCGAAGCCCTTCTCAGCGTTGAACCACTTGACGGTGCCTTGAGCCATGACTGTTTCCTGCAGAATGTCTGGTGATGTTGTAGCGATGACTTTCCCCAGACAAGGCCGTCATAGCATGGCGTGAGGTCCGCCCCTGGCGGGTCACGCGAACATCATGACAGGATTGCAAAAGTCCATTCCTTTTTTTTGCAACCAATTCCCGGGTTCGCGCACTATGGGCATGGCACCCCCATTCAGAAACGGATCGCCAGTCCCAGGCCGTAAATGGTGGCATCCATACGAATATCCAGGTCACCCTGGGTGGATCCAGGCGGAACCTTGATCTTGTTGGATTCGTAAAAGGCCCTCAGGCCGAAGCCCGGATACAGGTAGGCCCGGGCATCCAGGCCATAACGGTGGCAGGTGAGCCCCCGGAGGGCGAAGTAGTGGTAGAACACCCGGGACTCCAACAGGCCATCCGCCCCGGAGGACCCGCCCGAGATGCCGATCTGGGGGATGGCCTGGGAGGGCGCCACGGCCTGAACTGCGCCCGTCGCCAGGTTGGCCGTCGAGAGGTCGGCATGGAGGAATTGCACCCCCAGGTCAAACCCCACCCAGGTATCCGGCTGCTGGGTGAACTTGTAGGTGTAGAGCCCCTCGTAAACCTGTACCTTGGCCCGGGAACGCAACGGGGTACCGGCGGCATAGGGGACTCCGTCCACGACGATGTCTCTCGGCATGGCCCGCGTACCCAGGAATTGGAAGGTGTCATAGGCCAGGCGGAAACCGTGGGCCTGGCTGCGGTATTCCAGGAGGGCGCCCAGGGGACCGCCCTCCCGCTGAAGGCCCAGGTCAGAGTCCGTGTCTACCAGAGAGGCCTTGCCATCCTTGCTGCCCTGGACGCTGGCCGAAAGGGAGGGCTGGGATCGGTGGACGCCGAGGGTCCAGCTGAGCGGGGGGCCTGGGGTTCCCCGCTCCGTGGACCCGATCTGGGCCAGGGCGGCGACACCCTGCAGGCAGAGCAGGAGCAGAACGATACGCATGGGCCCTCCGGACATGGTCATCCTAGCCCCTTACGAGAGAACGGCCCCTGGACGACCTTGACCTGATGCGAAGCAGGGCCTGCTCAGAACCGGAAGACGCCGCCGAAACCAGCCCCTTTCCGATCCAGCTTGAACTCCAGGTCATCCTTCACGGATCCCTTGGGCACATCGAAGCTGCCACCCTCGTAGAAGGCGCGGAGCCCGAACCAGCGCACCGGGAAGAACCGGAGATCGGCGCCCACCAGGGTGTATTTCGCCTGCTTGTAGCCCAGGTAGTGGACATAGGCCTTGGCCTCAAGGCCCCCATTGAACCCCCGGCCCCCGACCGACAGGCCGATCTGGGGGATGGGTGCGGTGACCCGGGTGCTGGCGGTCGAGGGGGTCAAGGGCAAGGGGGGCGTGCCGACGGCATCCAGATCGAGGGTCCAGGCCTGCACCCCAAGATCGAGGCCCAGCCAGGCATCCGAGCCCCGCACGACCTTGATGGTCCAGATGCCGTCCACGCTGGCGAGCTTCACATGGGACTGGACCCGGGTGCCCGCTGTGAAGTTCTGCCCGTTCACGGTCACCGTCCGCGTGACCACCCGGTCACCCCGGTATTCCGTGGTGCCATTGGAGAGCTGGAAGGCGAAGCGGGGGCCCTGGTAGTTGATGAAGAATCCTGGCGTCGACTTGTCTTTGCCCAGACCCAGGTCCGAATCCAGGTCCACGGCGATGGGCTGGCCGTCTTGCACGCCCTGGAAATGGCCCGTGAGGGTGGGGCCGTAGACCTGACCCCCCAGGGACCAGGTGCGGTCGAAGCCCGAGGCTGGCGCATTGGGTGCGCCCAGCTGGGCGAAGGCGATGGTGGTGGATAGCAGCAAGGCCATCGACAGGATGCGCATGGCTCCTCCAGAAGGGTTGACCACTCTATCGCCACCCGAACCAGAAAACTGGAGTTCAGACCTTGGCGAGCTTCCGGTAGGCCTCGAGGAAGTCCTTGGGCTGGGGCAGGATCTCGTCTTCCAGGGCCGGGTAGTAGGCCACCCAGGTGTCCTTGGCTGCCACCCGCTTCACCGGGGCATCCAGGTGGAAGAACAGCTCATCAGCGATGCGGGCGGCGAGCTCGCTGCCGTAGCCCCAGCTCAGGGTGTCCTCGTGGGCCACGATCACGCGATGGGTCTTCTTGACCGTGCGCTCGATGGCCGCCCAGTCGTAGGGATTCAGCGACCGGAGGTCGATGATCTCCACCGAGATGCCCTCCTTCTCCGCCTCTCGGGCCGCCTGGACCGCCCGGTGGACGGTGCAGCCGAAGGTGATGACGGAAAGGCTCGTGCCCTCCCGCACCGTGCGGGCCGTGCCGAAGGGGATCATGAAATCGGGGCCGGGGTCGTTGCCCTTGTTGTGGGTCTGCCGATAGAGGTGCTTGGGTTCCAGGAAGAGCACCGGATCATCGCAGCGGATGGCCGTGCGCAGCAGACCGGCGGCATCCAGGGCGGTGCTGGGGCACACCACCCGCAGCCCCGGGATATGCGTGAAGGTGCTCTCCCCGCACTGGCTGTGGTAGGTGGCGCCGCCCATGAGGTAGCCCGCGATGGGGACGCGGATCACCATGGGCGACTTGAAAGCCCCATTCGAGCGCCAGCGGATGGTGGCCAGCTCGTCCCGGAGCTGCTGCATGGCGGGCCAGATGTAGTCGAAGAACTGGATCTCCGCCACGGGCTTGAAGCCCCGCACCGCCAATCCGATGCCCCGGCCCACGATGGTGGCCTCCGCCAGGGGTGAATTGAACACGCGGTGGGCGCCGAACAGCTTCTGAAGGCCGTGGGTGGTCTTGAAGACGCCGCCCTTGCCCTTCACTTCGTCCTGGATGTCCACACGGCTCACATCGGCCACATCCTCGCCGAACACCAGGATGCGGGGATCCCGCGCCATCTCGTGCTTGAGGGTGGCATTGATGAGATCGATCATCGTCTTCTTGCCGACGGCCTGGTCGCCCGCGGCCCCTTCGGTATCGAAGGCGGCAGAGGTCGGATCCACCGCTTCGCTGTAGAGATGGCGGTAGTAGCTGCCCGGTTCAGGTCCCGGAGCGGTCAGGGCCTCCTCCCAGGCGGTGTCGATCTCGGCCTGGACCTCTTCCTTCAGCATCTGCAGCTGGGCCTCGGAAAGATCTCCCCAGGCCACCAGCTGGCTGGCGAACGTGATCACCGGATCCCGCTGTCCCTCCACCTCCCGCTGGACCTTGGACTTGTAGAGCTGCTCGTCGTCGGATAGCGAGTGGCTGTAGGGACGGATCACCTTGGCCCGCACCAGGGCCGGGCCCTTCCGGGCGAGAGCGTGGGCGTGGGCGGCTTTCAGCGCCTCGTAGCTGGCGACGGGATCGCATCCGTCCACCTCGTCGAGGATCAACAGGCCGTGGGCGGCATAGCCCTGCAGCAGGGCGGCGATGTTGCCACCGGGGTACTGGACCTCCGTGGGGGTGCTGATGGCGTAGCCGTTGTCCTCCACCAGGAAGACCACGGGGGCCTTCAGGTTGACGGCGTTGCTGAGGGCTTCCCAGAATTCGCCCTGGCTGCAGGTGCCATCCCCGGTGGTGGTGAGCACCACCTCGTCCGGCCGGATGCCGAGCTGTTCCTGCACGCCACCCTGCCCTGAGCGCAGCACGGCTTCGGCCGCCCCCACGGCCTGGAGGAGTTGGCTCCCCGTGGGGCTGGAGGTGGTGAAGATATTGAGCCGCTGGTGGCCCCAGTGGCTGGGCATCTGCCGGCCGCCGCTGGCGGGATCGTCCACGGCACCGACCGAACCCAGGAACATCTCCTTGGCCGTGTAGCCAAGCCCATAGGCCAGCGCCCGATCGCGGTAGTAGAAGAAGAACCAGTCGTGGCCCGGACGGAAGACCAGGGCCGCGGCGGCCTGGACAGCTTCATGGCCCACGCCGTTGATCTGGAAGAAGACCTTGTTCTGGCGCTTGCCCAGGATCTCCTTGTCATCGATGCGGCGGGCCGCGTAGATGGTGCGAAAGAGCCGCACCCGCTGTTCCCGGGTCAGGGTGGTGGCTAACGCGTTCTGGACCGAGCTGTTGGCCACAGATACTCCTCTGCCAGGGATAGTCGAGCCCAAATCTAGCACGCAGCCGTACCCGGCTATCTTCTCCCCTTAGGAATCGCACAGACCAGGTCCACATTCGGGGCAAATCTTAGCCATGACACAGACCACTGCAGATCGATTCATGATCGCAGGGTCGGCAAACTCCGCCCCGGCTTCTTGGGGGTCGTTTGCATCGCCAAGTCCTGCTTCGACTGTCGAAGGGCGGCCCTCGCGGGGGCCGCCCTTCCTTTTCGACGCGCCCTCGTCGGCCCGGAGCCGGAGCGGTGCCAGTCCCTTACAGGCCCTGGGGGTAGGCCTCCTCACCCTGCAGCTCGGCGTCGAGACCCTTTTCCTCCGCGACCAGGGTCACGCGCACCGGGGTGATCCGATCGATGATCCACAGCATCGCGTAGGTGAAGCCGAAGGCCCAAACGGAGGAGAACGCCACCGCCGCGCACTGCTTGAAGAAGAAGGTCGGGTTGCCCCTGAGCAGGCCATCCACGCCGGCGGGATTCCAGGCCTTGGATGCGAAGATGCCCAGGAAGATCACGCCGATGAGGCCACCGACCCCATGCACGCCCCAGACGTCGAGAGCATCATCCCAGCCGAGCTTGTTCTTCAGGGCCACGGCGTAATAGCAGATGGCGCCGGCGAGGACACCGATAAGCGCGGCGGTCGCTGGGGAGACATAGCCAGCTGCCGGGGTGATGGTGGCGAGGCCCGCCACGGCGCCCGTGAGCAGACCCACCAGCTTGGGCTGGTGGGCGTTTGTCCACTCCACGAAAAGCCAGGTGGCGGCGGCGAAGGAAGCTGCGATGTCGGTGTTGAGGAAGGCCGAAGCGGTGACACTATCCACCCGGAACTCAGAGCCGGCATTGAAGCCGTACCAGCCGAACCAGAGCAGGCCGGTGCCGAGGGCGATGAGGGGCACGCTGTGGGGGATGTTCTCCACCACCTTGCGCTTGCCGACGTAGAGGATCGAAGCCAGGGCGGCCATGCCGGCGGTGTTATGCACCACGATGCCGCCGGCGAAGTCCAGAACGCCCCACTTGGCCAGCAGGCCATCGGGATGCCAGACCATGTGGCAGAAGGGGAAGTAGACGAAGATCAGCCAGGCGGTGAGGAAGATCATGTAGGCCTTGAAGGTCACGCGGTTGGCGAAGGCGCCGGTGATGAGGGCAGGCGTGATGATGGCGAACATCATCTGGTAGGCGATGTGCACGACGAGGGGGATGCCGGCGTCGTTCCCGCCCAGGGTGAACATGGCGCCCAGGTCCACATGGTTCAGGAAGGCGTAGTACGAGGGGCTGCCGATGATGCCGTGCCAGCTGGGGCCGAAGCTCATGGAGTAGCCGCAGACGAACCACAGCACCGTGGTCCAGCCCAGGCTCACGAAGCTCTGGATCATGATGGCCAGGGTGTTCTTTCGCCCCACCAGCCCGCCGTAGAAGAAGGCCAGCCCTGGCGTCATAAGCATGACCAGGCTGCAGCAGATCAGCATGAAGGCAGTGTTTCCCGTGTTCAGGGGCATCGGGGTCATAAAAGGCAATCTCCTCGTCTGAAACGACCAGACGGGCCGAAGTATGCAGAGGCTCCGCTGTGATCTGGGTTCGGAGCCAGGACTTTTTACGCCTTTTTTATACGGCCCCTGCGGACAGAGCGCCTAGCAAAGCCCCACGGCGCCGCGCGACGAGTGCCGGGCGGGCGAGGCGAGGAACGCGAGTCGAAGCGTAGCGGGTACTACGCGCGACGAGCGTGACGCGGCATCGCCCTCCGTCTGACGCTACGCTGCGCGTGGCTCCCGCTCGCAAGCTCGCGGAGCCGGAGCCTCCCCGCCGCCCCTCGCCCAAAGGGATGAAGCCAGGTGGGCGCTCCGCGGCGTCAGGCCCCTTGAACAACGAACCACGTTGCCCTGCGGGCCCTTCCCTCTCGGTATCGCCTGCGGCGATAGGCGAGACAAACTGATATCTGCAGTGCATCCCGCCTGGCTTCATCGCGGCGTTGTCGGGTTTTGCTAGGCGCTCTACCCTGAACCCCCATGGAAGCCCCGCCCCGCCCCATCCTTGTGGCCCTCGGTTCCGAGGCCCGGTCGCTCCGCCTGATCCAGGCCGGGTTCCGCCTGGCCCGTGAGCGCTCGGCTCCATGGATCGCGGTGCATGTGGATACCGGCCCCGGTGCTGCCGTTGAGGATGCGGAGCAGGTGCAGGTCTGGATGCAGGAGGCCCTGCAAATGGGGGCCTCGGTCCAGATGGTGGCAGCCCCCACCCTCGCCCAGGGGCTTTCGGAACTGACCCGGACTTCCCATGCCCAGGCTCTGGTCCTGGGGCGATCCAGGGATCGCTGGCCCTGGGCACGCCTGGGCCATTCCACGGCGGACGAACTCCAGCGTCGGGGCCTGGAGGCCGAACTGGTGGTGCTGGACGACCGCCCCGAGGTGGCCGAGCCGGGGGCCGAGGGGCTCCAGTTCCGGGCCTTGCTCGGCACCCTGCTGGTGCTGGCGGCCTGCACGGGACTCGCCTGGCTCATTCCGCGGGAGGGCGACCCCTCCCAGGTCCTCCTCGTCAACCTCCTGGGGGTGACCTTCATCGCCCATCGCTGGGGCTCCGGGCTGGGTCTCCTCGCCTCAGCCATGAGTGTGCTGCTCTACAACTTCCTGCTGGAAACGCCACGGTTCCGGTCGGTCTCGGCCCACTGGCCCAACCTCCTCATGTTCCTGCTCGTGTTGCTCGCGGCCCAGGCGGTGGTCGGCCTTCTGCACCGGATGCGGCAGCAGGCCAGGGAAGTGCAACGCCGGGAACTGCACACGGCCTCGCTCTACCTCCTGGGCCGTGATCTGGCCCGGAGCCTCACTCCCGAAGGCGTCGCGGAAACCACCGCCAGGCACATCCAGCGGGTCTTCAGGGGTCAGGCCTGGCTGCTGTTCCCGGACGGGGCTGGCTGGCGGGTTCGACCCGCGCCATCTCCCCTGGCCCTTCTGCCTTCCCCGGGCGAGCTGCTGCCGCAGTTGGCCGCAGGCGGGCGGGTGGGCGACCCCCTCGAACCCCTGGTGATCGGCGAGGCCACCTGGCTGTCCCTCACCGGGACCAATGGCAGTGAAGGCGTGCTCCGCATTCTCACCGCGAACGAAGGAGGTTTGCCTTCGCAGACCTGGGAGCTCCTCAAGGCCTTCGCCGTACAGATCGCCCTGGCCCTCGAGCGGCTCCGCTGGCTGGAGGAGGCCCGCCGCACCCAGGTGGAAAACGAAACCGAGCGCCTTCGCAGCACGCTGCTGGGGGCCATCGGCCACGACCTCCGGACGCCCCTGGCCGCCATCCACGGGGCGGCCAGCAGCCTGCTCCTGCCCGGGACGATCGCGGAGGCCACTCGGACCGACCTGCTGACCATGATCCAGGAGGAGAGTGAGCGGCTCGCCCATCTTCTGGGGAACCTGCTCGATCTCACGCGCCTGGAGAGCGGCGCCATCCAGGTCCAGAAGGAGTGGCAGCCCCTTGAGGAAGTCATCGGCTCAGCCCTGGGCCGAATGGAACGACGCCAGGGCCATCTGCCGGTCCGGGTGGATCTGACGGAGACCTGCTCCCTGGTGCCCCTGGACGCAGCCCTCATCGAGCAGGTGCTGGTCAACCTCATCACCAACGCCCAGCGGCATGCGCCGGGCCAGGAGATGGACCTGCGGGCCTGGGATGAGCCCGGCTGGGTCCACCTGGAAGTGGCCGACCGGGGACCGGGCATCCCGGCGGAATTCCAGGACCGGGTCTTCGACAAGTTCTTCCGCCTGCCCGGAGCGGGCGAAGGGGGGGTGGGCCTGGGTCTCGCCATCTGCCGGGCCATCGTCCAGGCGCACGGGGGAACCATCCACTTGCAAGAACGACCCGGCGGCGGTTCCTGCTTCCGCTTCGCCCTGCCCCTGGACGGAACGCCGCCAGCGCCCCCCGAGGGGGCCGAATCCCTCACTCCAGGGGGGATCCGGTGAACCAGCCGCTGATCCTGATCATCGAGGACGAAGAGGCCCTCCGCCGGTTCCTGATCCCCACCCTCTCCGGCCAGCGGTACCAGGTGCTGAGCGCAGCCACCGCCACCGAAGGCCTGGCCATGGCCCGCAGCCACAATCCAGACCTGGTGCTGTTGGACCTGGGCCTGCCTGACCGGGACGGCATGGACGTGCTGAAGGAGTTGCGGAGCTGGAGCCGCAAGCCGGTGGTGATCCTCAGCGCCCGCAACCAGGAACGCGACAAGGTGCAGGCCCTGGACCAGGGTGCCGATGACTACCTCGCCAAGCCCTTCGGTGCCGCCGAACTGCTGGCGCGGATTCGGGTGGCCCTTCGCCATACCCTGCCAACCGAGGTCACCGAACCCGTGGTCTGCGGGGGGGGTCTCCGGATCGACCTCGCCCAAAGGGAGGTGAGTCTGGAGGGGCGGATCGTCAAGCTCACCGCCCTCGAATACCGACTGCTGGAGGCCCTGGTGCGCCGGAACGGGAAGGTCGCCACCCATCGCCAACTGCTGGCAGAAGTGTGGGGCCCGGGCGGCGAGGGCAATACCCACTACCTGCGCATCTACATGGCCATGCTCCGCAAGAAGCTGGAGGTGGATCCCACCCGGCCGAGACATTTCATCACCGAGCCGAATGTCGGCTACCGGTTGAGTCTTGAGGCTCTGGGGGATTGATCGCAGGTTCAGGTACAATCGGATTTTTGCGAGCCGCCCATGTCCCTACCCCCTGCCGAAATCCGCGCCATCCACGACCTGCCCATTCCGGAGCTGCTCTACCGGGCGGCCACGGCCCACCGGGCCCACTGGAACGCCGAGGAGATCCAGTTCTGCACCCTGGATTCCATCAAGACTGGCGCCTGCCCGGAAGACTGCGCCTACTGCCCGCAGAGCGCCCGGTATCAGACTGACCTGAAGGTCGAACCCCTCAAGGATGTCGACAAGGTGCTGGCCGGCGCCGCCGAGGCCAAGGCGAACGGTTCCACCCGCTACTGCATGGGCGCGGCCTGGCGCGAGGTGAAGGACGACGCCAACTTCGACGCCGTGCTCGACATGGTGCAGGGCGTGTCCGGCCTGAGCATGGAGGTCTGTGTCACCCTCGGCATGCTGAACGAGGCCCAGGCCAGGCGCCTGAAGGCCGCGGGCTGCCAGGTCTACAACCACAACATCGACAGCAGCCGCGACTTCTACGAGACCATCATCCACACCCGCAAGTTCGACGAGCGCCTGGAGACCATCGCCGCAGTACGGGCTGCTGGGCTGGAGGTCTGCTCCGGGGGTATCGTGGGCATGGGCGAGACCATCGATCAGCGCATCCACTTCCTCCAGGAGCTGACCGAGCTGGAGCCCGCACCGGAGAGCATCCCCATCAACCAGTTCGTGGCGGTGGATGGCACCCCCCTGGCCAACGTCGATCCCCTGCCCCCCCTCGAGCTGGTGCGTATGATCGCCACGGCCCGCATCTTGTTCCCGAAGAGCCGCATCCGCCTCAGCGCCGGCCGCACCCAGATGAGTGACGAATTGCAGGCCCTCTGCTTCTTCGCAGGGGCCAACAGCATCTTCACCGGCGAAAAACTGCTCACCACCCCCAACCCTGGCGGCAACCACGACCACTGGCTGCTGAACGCCCTGGGGATGCGGGTCGAGGGCCTCGCGGCGAAAGTGTAGGGGCCATGCAGCTCATCGAGGATCTCCGCAACGAACACGAGCTCATCGAGCAGGTGCTGGGCTCCCTGCGGGCCTTCGTCGCCGCCCGCCTGGCGGGCCAGGGCGATCCGGCGGACGGCGACCGGTTCCTGGCCTTCTTCCGTCGCTATGCCGGGGACTTCCACCACGACAAGGAGGAGGCCATTCTCTTCCAGGCGCTTTCTGCCAAGGCCGAGCTTCCGGCGGACCGGGGCCCCCTGGCCGCCCTGGCGGGGGAGCACCGGCGCATGGGCAGTCTGCTTGACACCATGGAAAGCCCGCTCTGCGCCCCGCTTCTCCCAGCCGAGGAGCGCGAGCGGCTACAGGCCCTCGCGGTGGACTACAGCCGCTCCCTCTGGCGCCATATCGACGCCGAGAATTCGGTACTTTTCCCCGAAGGGCAGGAGCGCCTGCGCCGGTTTCACGTCCTCGAGCTGCCCTCCCGCCCCATGACCGATGAAGAGGCCGAAGCCCGGGCGGGGGGCCTGGCCCTGCTGGCCACTTACCCGCCCCAGTACGATCCCGAGGTCCACCGCGGGGATGGCTGCATCGCCTGCCCCTCGTACGGCACCACCTGCGAGGGCCTGGAGCGAGAGTGGTGGACGGATCTGGAGTGGGAGGACATGCGGGAGCGCATGGGGAGCGACTAAGAGGTCGTAACAAAACCCGACGATGCCGCGATGAAACCAGGCGGGATGCCCCGTAAGGAAGGGCCCGCAGGACAACGTGGTTCGTTGTTCAAGGGCGCTGACGCCGCGGGACGCCCGCCTGGCTTCATCACTCCGGGCGGGGGGTGGCGGGCGTCGCCATGCTTCGTCAGGCTCGTTTCGCGTAGTACCCGCTACGCTGCCACTCACCTTCCTCGCCTGGCTCGCCCGGCACCCCTCGCGCGGCGCCGTGGGGTTTTGTTACGACCTCTAAGCTGCTTCTGTTCCTTGAAATCGCCAATATTAATCCGTTTGGTTGAGCTTCCGATTCCAAGGGAAAGAACAGACTTGGGGTCGGTCTCTTCTGAGCCCGGTGGGCCAGGAGCGAAGGAACCCGGAAGAGGGTGAGCATGAGACGACTTGGCGAAGTGAGAGGACTCTGATGCGGCTGATCAAGGCTGTCTACTTGTTCGTGGAACGGTTCCTGTTCAATTCCGTGGCCAAGAAGATCCTGGGCTGCCTGGTCCCCCTCTTCGTCATGCTCCTGATCCTCAGTTGGGAATCCCTGAACCTGGCGCGCACCCTTCGCGCCGGCCTGGCCGCCGGTGGCGCGGCTTCCCCGGACATGTTCGCCCTCCTTGACCAGGCCGAGCGGATGGCCCTCCTCTTCCCCGCCCTGGCCCTGGTGGTGTGCATCGGGGCTTTCCTGACCTTCTACCTCTCCATGGTCATCCCTTTGAAACGGATCACGAAAGTCATCCAGGAAGGTGATTTCTCCAAGGACATCGCACTGGAGACCCACGATGAGATCAGGAAGCTGGCCGATGGCTACAACCTGTTCTCCGTCAAAATCCGGGAGATCCTTGGCAACTCCAAGCAGCTGGGTTTCTCCATCGCCGTGGGCTCCACCCGGACCACCAAGCTGACGAACGACTCGGCCAAGGACGCCCAGCGCCAGGGCGAGTCCTCAGAGCGGATCAGTCGCACCAGTCAAGAGGTGGCGGAATCCGCCAGCAATGTCTCCAGCGTGGCCAGCCAGATCAACAACACCACCCTCGAGAACCTGGAGACGGCCCGGAAAACCCACCAGGAACTGATCGAGGCTGATCAGGGCATGGCGACCAGCAATCAGAGGCTGGGGGAATTCTCAGAGCTGGTGGCCCGGCTGGCGGAGCGCTCCGGGCGCATCAGCGACGTAGTCCAGCTGATCGAAGGCGTGGCCGGGCAAACTAAGCTTCTGGCCCTCAACGCCTCCATCGAGGCGGCTCATGCCGGCGAGGTCGGCAAAGGCTTCGCGGTGGTGGCCGAGGAAGTCCGGAAGCTTTCCGACAACGTGGGGGAAGCCGCCGATGAAATCTCCCAGAACCTAGGCGCCATGCTCAAGGACGTGGAGCAGACTTCCATTGGGATCCAGGAAATCTCCCGGGATTTCCAGGGCACCACGGCTATCCTGGGCCGGGCCTCGGACCATTTCGCCAAGATGGTCCAGGACTTCGAAGAGAACACCGCCCAGCTCAACCTCGCCACCATCGCCGTGGAAAGCATGTCGATCACCACCGCCGAGATTCATCAGCAGGCCAGGGATATCCAAGGCCTGAGCGTGGATGCGGACCGACGCCTTCAGGAGGCCAACCGCTATTCGGTGGACATGAACCGGGCCACGGAAACCCTGCTGGAACAGGTCTCCCGGTTCCGGACCGGCACGGGGGAGCTGGAATCCGTGATTGAACTGGTGGCCCACTGGCGGGATGCCATGCAGGCCCGGATCCTGGAGCTCGCCAACCGTGGCGTCAACGTCTACGACCGGGAATACCGGCCCGTGCCCCACACCGACCCGCAGAAGTACATGACTTCCTATGCAGAGATTTTTGGCCGGGAACTGCAGGCGATCTTCGATGCGGCCCGGGGCGAACTCGACTCCACTTATGCTGTGGCGTTGGACATTAACGGTTACTTGGCGATCCACCACTCAGGCGTGTCCAATCCCATGACCGGAGACCCCAAGGTGGATCTCCTCAAGAGCCGGCACCAGCGGATCTTCTTCAATGTCGAGACGGAAAAGCGGCGGGCCCGAAATACCGAGACCTTCCTGCTCCAGACCTACATGCGCGACACCGGGGAGATCCTGAACGATCTTTCCATGCCCATCATCATCCAGGGTCGGCACTGGGGCGCCATCGTCACCGGGTTCAACCCGGAT
Organism: Holophagaceae bacterium; assembly: GCA_025363715.1. GTDB lineage: Bacteria > Acidobacteriota > Holophagae > Holophagales > Holophagaceae > Geothrix. Next base: position 28,791 of record JANYLR010000084.1, read on the forward strand.
CGGTTCCTGCAGGGCTGAGCCGAGCTGCCTTCACTTGATCTTGAAGGTGTAATTCCCCTGGTGGCACTCCAGGCACGTCACCACCGGGGGCTTATGCTGGCGGTGGCAATCGGTGCAGGCGATGGGATCGTGCGGAGCCCCATGAGGATTGGGCTTGGCATCCTTCGTCAAGGCCTTCATGGCCGGATAATCGCCGTGGCAGACCATGCAGGCCTCGTCCGGCACGGCCGCCGTGGTGGGCTTCTCCTTCTGGTGGCAATCGTGGCAGACCAGCTTCGCCTTGGCGTGAGGCCCCGGCAGGGGCTTGTCCTCGGCCCCATGAACCCCTGTCGCCAAGAGGCTTGCCAGACCCAAAGCCAGGACTTGAAGCAGACTCATGTGCCCTCCCATCCCCAGTGCAGACCCATGGCGATCATGATATCCGATTGGCGCCGGCCGGCCGCCACTAGGCAGCCCCACCTGGAAGCCGCCTTCTCCCACGGGTAAACTGATCCATTGGGCTGGGTGTTCCAATGAAGTGTCGTTTTTCTCACTCAAAATCGGCGCAGCCGATTTTGAGCCGGTAATTGCCAATGCTAAGGATGCACATGCGCGAGATGGACAAGGCCTTCGACTTCAGGGCGGCGCAGACGCGCTGGTACTCGGTGTGGGAGGAATCGAAGGCCTTCGAGGCCGCGCCCGCCAGCGGCAGGTCGCCCTGGTCCATCGTGATCCCGCCGCCGAACATCACCGGCAACCTGCACATGGGCCACGCCCTGGTGAACACCCTCCACGACGTGCTCACCCGCTTCAAGCGGGCCCAGGGCTTCGACGCCCTGTGGGTGCCGGGCACGGACCACGCGGGCATCGCCACGCAGATGATGGTGGAGCGCCAGCTCAAGGCCGAGGGCACGGATCGGCATAAGCTGGGACGCGAGGCCTTTGAGGCCCGCATCTGGGACTGGAAGGAGAAGAACCAGGGGGCCATCGAGCATCAGCTCAGGCGCCTGGGCTGTTCCGTCGACTGGACGCGCAACCGCTTCACCCTGGATCCGGCCCTCAACAAGGCCGTGCGCCATGTCTTCGTGGAGAGCTACAAGGCCGGCCGGATCTTCCGGGGCCCCCGCATGATCCAGTGGGATCCCACCCTCCAGACGGCCCTCAGCGATCTGGAAGTGAAGTACGAGGAACGCAAGGGCAAGCTCTGGTACCTGAGCTACCCCCTGGCGGACGGCAGCGGCAGCGTGGTGGTGGCCACCACACGGCCCGAAACCATGCTCGGCGATACGGCCGTGGCCGTGCACCCCGACGATGATCGGTTCCAGGGCATGATCGGCAAGCTCATGAACCACCCGCTGACGGGCCGCCAGATCCCGGTGGTGGCGGACACCTTCGTGGACCCGGCCTTCGGCACCGGCTGCGTGAAGCTGACCCCCGCCCACGATGCCAACGACTTCGCCGCCGGCCAGCGCCTGGGCCTGCCCGCCATCACCATTCTCGGCTTCGATGCCAAGATGACCGCCGCGGCCGGGGCCTACGCCGGCCTGGACCGCTTCGAGGCCCGCAAGCGCGTGGTGGCCGATCTCGAGGAGCAGGGCTTCCTCGTGAAGGTAGAGGACTACGTCAACAAGATCTACCTCAGTGATCGCAGTGGCGCCGTGCTGGAGCCCTTGGTCAGCGAGCAGTGGTTCATGGACGTGAAGGAGGCCGCCGCCAAGGCCCTGGAGGCCGTACAAAGCGGCGCCATCCAGTTCACCCCCGAGCACCACGGTGCCGTGTGGAACCACTGGCTCACGAACATCCAGGATTGGTGCATCAGCCGCCAGCTGGTGTGGGGGCATCGCATCCCAGCTTGGACCTGCGGGAAGTGTGGCGAGTTGCACGTGGAGATGGAGCAGCCCTCCGCATGCTGCGCATGCGGAGCAGGAGAACTGATTCAGGATCCGGACACGTTGGATACCTGGTTTTCGTCAGCCCTGTGGCCATTCAGCGTGTTTGGATGGCCGGAGAAGACAGCGGAACTGGCGCGCTACTATCCCACCAGCGTGCTCATCACGGGCTACGACATCCTTTTCTTCTGGGTGGCGCGCATGGCCATGGCGGGCCTCACCTGGATGGGCGAGGTGCCCTTCCGCAAGGTCTACTTCAACAGCCTGGTGCGTGACGCCAGCGGCCAGAAGATGAGCAAGACCAAGGGCAACGTCATCGATCCACTCGAAGTCATGGAGGAGTACGGCACGGACGCCCTGCGCTTCTCCCTGGCCATCATGGCCGCGCCGGGCACGGACATCGCCATGAGCACGGCCCGGCTGGAGGCCTCCCGGAACTTCTGCAACAAGCTATGGAACGCATCACGATTCGTGCAGATGAATCTCGATGCGTCCATCACGCTGGCAACGGCGCCAGAATTCGGCGAAGCCGAATTCTGGTTAATCAAAGAGATGAGAGATACCCTCTCGGCGGTCACCAAGGCGCTGGAGGAGTTCCGGTTCCACGAGGCGTCGGACCTGCTCTACCACCTGGTCTGGGACGATTTCTGCGCCACCTACATCGAACTGGCCAAGGTGCAGCTGGTAAGCGGCACGGCGGGCCAGAAGGCCGCCATCCTGCACTTCCTGGACATCCTGCTGCGGGCCCTGCATCCCTTCGTGCCCTTCCTCACCGAGGAAATCCACGAAGCGGTCATCGCAGAGCGATTACCCAGCTCAGAGCCAGCTCTGCTGGCTCTGAGAGCTTGGCCCATGGACGAGTCGATCCTCCAGGTCCGAGGCGGCGATCCCACCCTCATTCCCCGGCTGCAGGAAGTGCTCTCGGCCCTCCTGCGCCTGAAGGCCGAACAGGGCGTGGACCCCGCCAAGCGGGTGCCCGCCTTCTGCACCATCACCGAACTGGAGCCCTTCACGGAGGCGCTCAAGTCCATCGCGCGACTGGAATCCGTCACCTTCACCAAGGGCGATCTCGCCGCGCCCACTCGAACCGTGGCCGTAGTGGCGGGCGGCGCCGTGGCCCTGGAACTGGCGGGCCTCAAGGATCCCGTCGCCGAGAAGGCCAAGCTGGAGAAGGAACTCGCCAAGCTGGAAAAGGAACTGGAGCCCCTGCGGGCCCGCCTCGCCGATGACAGCTTCGTCACCAAGGCCCCCGAAGCCGCCGTGGCCAAGCTGCGGGGCCAGGCGGAGGAACGCGAACAGAGACTCACCCAGGTGAAGGCCCTGCTCCAATAGAGCGAGACTCTTGGCTGATGGCCGCAGCCCTGGATGAGGATGCGGGTTTCGGACATTTCAATACCCGAGCCAGCGTCCTAGGCTGGTATCCATGAGCCGTCTCGCCCCCATCGCCCTGGCCACAGCCCTCCTCAGCGGCGGCTTCGCCCTGAGGCACCAGCAGCGCCCACCGCAGCCCGCGCCGTCCTCCCTGGCCGCCGTAGCCGCCCTGACGGCAGCCAGCGCTCCATCCGGTG
>JANYLR010000094.1 GCA_025363715.1 Holophagaceae bacterium
GACCATGTTCAAGAAAGCCGACAACAGCGCCCTTTGGGCCATCGGGATTTCCCTCGCACTGTTCTTCATCGGGGGCATCCTGACCACGGTGGTGCCGCCCCTGGTGGACACCAGCTGGGCCAAGCCGTTCGAGAACCACGATCCCGCCAAGGGCACCACCGGCAAGGTGGTTCCCCTCAACGACCTCCAGAAGCAGGGCCGCGCGATCTATGTGCGGGAAGGCTGCTGGTACTGCCACACCCAGCAGGTGCGGACCCTCCTGGCGGACACCAAGCGGTACGGCTGGCGAGGCGTCGATGCCCCGATCTCCACGCCGGACGAATTCGTCTACGACGACCCCCACATGTTCGGCACCAAGCGCACCGGCCCGGACCTCGCCCGCATCGGCGGGAAGTACGACACGCAGTGGCACCGCACCCACTTCCGTAATCCCCGGGATCTCGTGAAGGGCTCGATCATGCCGCCCTATCCCTGGATCGTGAACGACCCCCAGGAGTTCAAGGCCATGGTCGCCTACCTGCAGAACCTCGGCCGCGGCAAGGACTGGCGTCCCGCCAACGACTACGAGAAGTAGACCCATGGCCCCGACCGACTACACCTATCCCAGCGTCTATTTCGCCTACCTCTTCTTCGCCTTGATGTTCTTCCTGGCCGTCTATTTCTTCCTGCGGTCCCGGCGGGACGGCTATTGGGGCGAGAAGGGCGAGGATGCCAAGTTCCAGATGTTCGATGACGACGAAACCCACAGGAGGGCCCCATGAGCGAGCAGGGCAAGAAGGACGGCCAGGAGGAGCTCAAGGAATATGCCGGCGGCTGGATGACCGAGCGCAAGGGCACGGACGCCCCCGGCTTCCTGAAGCTCGTCTTTCCAATCATTGGCCTCGGCTGCACCGCTTATCTGGTGATGCAGATGTACGGCGATGTGAACCACGCCACCCGCGGGCCGCTGGTTCAGCAGTTCAACAACGCCACCAAGACCAACCCGGCACTGATGTATGGCATCGCCCTGATGGCCCTGATCTATGTGGTCATCGTCGCGGTCTTCGCCTTCCGCAAGCCCCACAAGGATTGACGCTGTGGATAACGCCAGCTGGCAGTTCAGGGTTCCCGACGACTCGCAGTACTGGGTCGAGATGGTCAAGTGCCAGCACGCCTGCCCCGTGCATACGGACGCGTGCGGGTACGTAACGGCCATCGCCGAGGGGCGGTACGAGGAAGCCTATCGGATCGCCCGCGCCACCAATCCCTTCGCGTCCATCTGCGGACGGGTCTGCGGCGCACCCTGTGAAGCCAACTGCCGCCGGGGCTCCCTGGACGAGCCCGTGGCGATCCGCGCCCTCAAGCGGTTCGTCACGGACAAGTTCGGGCCCGAGACCGGCGACTACGCCAGCTACCGGGCGGGGAACAATCAGCGTATGCTGCCCCCCAATCGGGGCAACTACGAAAAGGTGGCCGTCATCGGGGCTGGCGTCGCCGGCCTGACCGTGGCCCACGATCTGGTCCAGATCGGTTACCAGGTCACGGTCTTCGAAGCCAGCTCCGAGCCCGGTGGCATGCTGACCGCGGGCGTGCCGGTCTTCCGCCTCCCCCGCGAACTGGTGCGCCACGAGATCAACGCCATCCTTTCCATGGGGGTGGAGCTCAAGTGCAACATGAAGCTCGGCCGCGACTTCAGCATCGCGGAGCTGCGGGCCCAGGGTTTCAAATCGATCTTCCTGGGTGTCGGCCTGCCCAATGGGCGCAAGCTCTCCCTGCCTGGCGGTGAAACGGAAGGCGTCTACGACGGCATGGAGTTCCTCAAGGCCTTCAACGAAGGCAAGCCCCTGCCCCTGGGCCGCCGGGTGGTGGTGGTGGGCGGTGGGAACGTGGCCTATGATGTGGCCCGCTCCGCCCTGCGCCCCTTCGAGGCCCTGAATCGCGAGGACGCCCTCCAGGAGATGGGGCACGGCGAGAAGGTGGCCTACGATGTGGCCCGGTCGGCGCTCCGTATGAGCGGCGACAAAGAGATCCACGTGGTCTGCCTCGAGTCCCGGGAAGAGATGCCCGCGGATGATGTCGAAGTGCACGAAGGCGAAGAGGAGGGCATCCACCTCCACAACCGCGTGGGCCCCAAGGAGATCATCGTCGAGAATGGCAAGTGCAAAGGTCTGCGGGTCGTGAAGTGCCTGTCGGTCTTCAGCGATGAGCGCCGCTTCGACCCGAAGTTTGACGAAGCCGAGCTCACCGATATCCATGCCGATTCCGTGGTGTTCGCCATCGGCCAGACCTCGGACCTGACCTTCCTCAAGCCCGAGGACGGTGTGGAGGTCAACCGCGGCCTCATCAAGGTGGATCCGGTCACCTACCAGACCACGGCCCCGGATATCTTTGCCTGCGGGGACGTGGCCCATGGCGCCCGCCTGTTCATCGACGCCATCGCCTCGGCCCACACCGCGGCCCGGTCCATGCATGACTTTCTGCGCGGCACCCGGACGGATGTCGTGGTGCGCAAGCGCTGGCTCCCTGCCGCCTACACCATGGCCGAAGGCTGGCACCGCGAAGAGCGCTGCAATGCGCCGGTGCTGGAGAGCGAAGCCCGCGCCGCCTCGGTGGAAAACGTCGAGCTGAGCTATCCCGAAGCGATGGCCCGCCGGCAGGGTTCCCGCTGCCTGCGCTGCAACATCAACACCGTCTTCGACACCGAGCACTGCATCGCCTGCAACGGCTGTGTGGACGTGTGTCCCGAGGATCTCATCAAGCTGGTGGGCATCAGCACCCTGTCCGACTACGACGCCCACGCCCGCCTGTGCCAGGCGGGCGCGGAGATAGGCCTGGCGGAGTACCAGGCCATGAGTCCGCAGGAAAAGGACGAGCTGGGCGGGATCATGCTGAAGGATGAAAGCACCTGCATCCGCTGCGCCATGTGCGCCTCTCGGTGCCCGACCCACGCCATCCTCATGAAGCGCTTCGATCACAGCCTGGAGTGCGTATCGATCCCCTCGCCAAACCCCAAGATCCATTACAGTAAGTGAATGAGCATCCAGGCTGAGGCGGTCCCCAAGCCCAAGGTCGAGCGGCTGCCGGCCCTGCCGCCTCCGGACACCATCTATCGGCCCATCCGCAAGCGCATCCACCTGGCCTTCTTCCTGGCCTTCGTGGCGGCGCCCTTCACCAACCTGATGCGCTTCGATATCCCGCGCCAGCGGTTCTATTTCGCCGGCTTCGAGCTGTGGATCAGCGAGTTCGCCATCATCTTTTTCGCGCTGATGCTGCTGATGTTCGTCATCGCGGCCTCGGCCATCATCCATGGCCGGGTCTACTGCAGCTACGCCTGCCCCCAGATGATCTTCAGTGAGTGGAGCCAGGATGTTGAACGCTGGGCTAGGCGCTCCGCTCAGCGCTGGCTGAAAAGCGCCAGCGCTGATTTGAAAAAAGCGCTGGAACTGGGGCTGTTCTACGGAGTGCTGGCCGTGGCCTCGGTATTCCTGGCCTTCGTCTTCACCTCGTACTTCATCGAGCCGCGGGACCTGCTGGGGCGGCTGGTGCACCTCGACTTCGTGACCGTGGGAGGCATCACGGGAGCGACCGTCACCCTGATCACCTTTCTGGATTTCACCCTGGTGCGGCAGAAGTTCTGCACCACGGTCTGCCCCTACGGCTACATCCAGGGCATGTTCCAGGACAAGCACACGCTCCTGGTGAGCTATGTCGACGGCGTGGGAGAGGCCAAGGACTGCATCGAGTGCAAGAAGTGCGTGCGGGTCTGCGAAATGGGCATCGATATCCGTGATTCACCCTTCCAGATCGAGTGCATCCACTGCGGTGACTGTATCGACGCCTGCGAGGACATCCTGCGTAAGGTCGGCAAGCCCGGTCTCATCCACTACACCTGGGGCGAGACCCCCAAGGCCGTCGCGCTGCTGGAACCCTGGTACCTGCGCTGGGGCTTCCGGGATGCCAAGCGGGTGGTCATCCTCCTCATCCTGGTGTTCTACCTCACGGGTCTGGGGCTGGCCCTGTCCCTCCGGCGACCGGTCCTAGTAGAGATCAATCCCGACCGTTCCACCATGTTCAAGGTGCTCGACGATGGTCGCATCGCGAACCTGATCCGGCTCAAGCTGGCCAACCGCACGGGCAAAACCGCCCAAGTCCGGTTGTGGGTCGAGGGGCTACCCGGGGCGGATCTGGCCCTGCCGGCGAATCCGGTGGTCCTGAAGTCCGGCGAGACCTTCGAACGCACGGTGGAACTCCGGGCCCCCTATGTGGAGAATGGCCAGGACGTGCATCACATCCGGATCCTGGCCCAGTCCGACGCGGCGCGCCGATCCGACGCCGAGGATATGACTTTCATCACCCCCTTGAAAAGGAAGTGAGCCATGGCTGAACCCAAGAAGGGCGGGGGTTTCTTCCTCATCTTGTTCGGGCTCATCAGCCTGCTCTTCATCGCGATCCTCGCCGTGACCTACCACTTCGCCAAGAAGGCCAATCCCGTGATGCTCGACGACCAGGGCCGGCCCAAGCAGTCACGGCTTTCATGAACGCTGGCGCGGGCCCAAGCATTGGCATGGCCGCGACCTGCGACCTCTGCGGCGCGGCCGCCACCAGGAACCCCCAGTTCCAGACCTTCCGGGCTGTGGAACAGCGGTTCTGCTGCATGGGCTGCCTGAACGTCTACGCCATCCTGCTGGAGAGCGGAGCCATCGACGCCGGGGTGGACCTCCACCAGACGGATCTCTTCCAGGAGAGCCAGCGGCTAGGGCTCCTGAGTCGCGGGGAGGAAGAGGCGGCCTTCCTCATTCCGGAAGGGGCCGAAACCAAGGAGGCTCTCTACCAGCTGTCCGGCATGTGGTGTGCCGCCTGCGGCTGGGTGGTGGAGCATGCCCTGCGGAAGGAGTCCGGCATCGTATCGGCGGAGGTGTTGTTCACTTCCGACCTGCTCAAGGTCACCTACTGTCCCCAGCTGGTGCCGCCGGGCACGGTGTCTGAACGGGTGAAGACCTTGGGCTACCGCGCCGCGGAGTTCGGCACCGAGCAGGAGGGCGACCGCCGCGAATGGCAGGACATGCTGCTGCGCCTGGGCATCGCCGGGGGCATGTGGATGAACGTCATGCTCTTCAGCCTGGTCATCTACGCCAGCTATTGGGAGGGCATCGCCGGCTGGGCCCAGCGGGCCGTGCCCTTCATCCTCATGGCCCTGACGCTACCAGCGGTGCTCTACTCCGCCTGGCCCATCCACCGCATCGCCTGGTTCGGGATCAAGACCGGCCACCTGCGCATGGAGGCCCTCATCTCCACGGGGATCCTGGCGGCCTTCACCTACAGCTCGGCCCAGGCCTTCCTGGGGGGCCGCCACTTCTACTTCGATACCGCCTGCGCCATCGTCACCCTGGTGCTCACGGGCAAGGCTCTGGAGCGCCATGCCAAGGACCGCAGCGCCCGGGCCATCGCCATGCTCCACCGCCTGCTGCCCAAGAAGGCCCGCCTGCGCATCGAGGGGCAGGAGCGCTTCGTGGCCATCGAGGCCCTGGAGCCCGGCACCGTGATCCTGGTGAAGCCCGGCGAGCGCATTCCCGCCGATGGGGTGGTAGTGGTAGGCCAATCCACCGTGGACGAATCTGTGGTCACCGGAGAATCAGACCCCAGGGCCAAGGGCCCCGGGGATACCGTCATCTGCGGCAGCCTCAACACGGCCGGTGTGCTGGAGCTTCGCGTCAACCGGTGCGGCGAGGATTCCACCCTCGCTCAGATCGTGAAATCCGTGCAGTCCGCCCTGGCCAGCAAGAGCCCCCTGGAGCGCATGGTGGACCGGGTCTCCCGCCTCTTCATCCCGGCCGTGCTGGTGCTGGCTGCACTGACGGTCATGGTGTGTCTCAGTCGAGGCCTCCCTGCCACCGAAGCCATGCTGCGGGGCATCGCCGTGCTGGTTATCGCCTGCCCCTGCGCCCTGGGCATCGCCACGCCCCTGGCCACCACCGCCGCCATCGGCGCGGCCTCCCGCCAGGGCATCATCATCCGCGACGTGCGGGTGCTGGAAACCTTCCGCAAGGTGGACCTGTTGATCCTGGACAAGACCGGCACCGTCACCGAGGGCGACTTCCGGATCCGCCACGCGGAGTTGGAAGGGCTGGACCTGGTGGCGGCCCTGGAGTCCTATTCCGAGCATCCCCTGGCCCATGCGGTGAAGCGTTTCGCCGCTGACCAAGGGCTCGGTCGGCTCGATGCCTCCGGCATCGAGATAAGGGCAGGCCGGGGTTTGATAGGCACGGTGGCAGACCAGCGGGTGCTGGTGGGCAACCGGAAGCTGCTGGCCGAGGAGGGCATCCCACTGTCGCCCGGGCTCGAGGCTCGGGCCTCCGCCTGGGAGGCCGAGGGCCTCACCGTGGCCTTCGCAGCGATGGATGGGCGCTGCACGGGCGTCTTGGCCTTTGGCGACCGACCCCGGCCCGAAGCCGCCGCGGTGATCGCCGAGTTGCGCGCCCACGGGGTCCGCGTCGTGCTGCTCTCGGGCGATGCCCTGGCGACCACTGAGCGCATCTCCCGGACTGTGGGTGTGGACGAATGGGTGGGCGAGGTGTCGCCCTCGGAAAAGGCCGAGACGGTGCGCCGCTTCCAGACCGAAGGCCGGGTGGTGGCCATGGTGGGTGATGGCATCAACGACGCGCCGGCCCTGGCCGCCGCCGACCTGGGCATCGCCATGGGCTCCGGCGCGGACCTGGCCATGCACGCGGCCCCCGTGGTGCTCATGCGCGACTCGCTCACGCGCATCACCGGGGTCTTCCGTCTAGCCGCCCTCACCCTGCGGGTGCTCAAGCAGAACCTCTTCTGGGCCTTCTTCTACAACACCTTGGGCATCTCCCTGGCCATGACCGGCGTGCTCAACCCCATCCTCGCCGCTGGCGCCATGGTGCTGTCCAGCCTTTCCGTCATCGGCAACTCCATGCGGCTGGGGCGGGACCGGGCCTAGGCATCGGAACGAAAAGCAGCTGGTCGCGGAAGGCGCGGAAATCCACGGAAAACGTGGAAAACGGATTGGCAATTTATGTTTTCTCCGTTCCTTCCGTGATTCTTCTGTGTCTCCCGCGACCAGCTGTTTGCTGGATGCCTCAACCCAGTGCCTGGATGCGAAGAAGCATCACGGCCTGCCACAGGATGTAGCCGCCCATGGCCGCCACCAGCAGGCCGCCCACCCGCAGCAGGATGGCCTTCCAGGCCTGGCTGAGGCGGGTGCTGGCCAGGCCCAGGCCCAGCAGCAAGGGCGCGTTGCCCAGGCCGAAGGCGGCCATGCCCGCGGCGCCCATCTTCCAGTCACCACCGTCCAGGGTGCGCAGCAGCATCATGTAGACGAGGCCGCAGGGGATGAGGCCCCAGAGCAGGCCCAGGGCGTAGGGTAGGCCGCCCAGGGCGAGGCCGCGGCCCAGGACTTTCTGCAGGGGCGCGGGCAGCTTGAACTCCATGAGGGCGTCGGCCCGGCCACCGAAGCTCATCACCAGGCCCATGAGCAGCATGAGCACTCCCACGCCCAGCTTCACCCAGATCTGCCAGGGCCAGGCCTGGGCCGCGATGAGCGCCGCGCCATCGGGGCGGCAGCAGGCGTGCATGTCCTGGATGGTCTGCAGCCGCGCGAAGCCGCCCAGGAAGCCGATGAGGCCGCCGAGGATGGCGTAGGTGGTGATGCGGCCCAACTGGAACCGCAGGTGCCTGGGCCAGAGCCTCCCGCCCTGCTTCGCCTGCGAGATTCCGAAAGCCGCCACGATGGGGCCGCACATGCCCGCGCAATGGCCCAGCGAACCCAGCAGCCCCGCGATCCACATGACTACCAGCCAGGGCGCCGCGTGGGGATGATTGAGCCAGGATTCGAGCATGACTCATGGTCGCCCGCGGGCCGTGGAATCCGCAAGCGACGGGAGTCACGGGTGAGTGCGACAACTCGCCGCACCCACCCTCGTGGAAGGAGCACTAGAACCGGATGCCCGCGTAGATGCCGAACTGGCTCTTGGGGGCCGTGGCCTTGAGCACATCCTCGGCACTGGTGCTGGGGTCGACCTTGCTGCTCTTGGTGGTGAGCGGGAAGGCCACCTCCACGCCGAAGAAGGGCTTCACCAGCGGGGAGGGGATGGCGTAGCCGGCATTCGCCCGGATCCAGGGACGGCCGTATGTGGTGGAATCGAAGCCGTCGGAAAGCTTTTCCGACCGGTATTCCAGGCCCGCCCCGAAGGCCACGACGGCCTTGAAATTGAACATGGCGCCGACGGACCAGTGGCTCTGCTTGAGCTCACTTTCGCCGACCGGGGCACCGCCCAGGGTGAGCTTGACGGTGCTCTTCGATTCGGGCTGGTAGCTCGCCGTGAGCTGGAACAGGGCCGGACCCAGATCGACTACTGAGTACCCGAAGCGGGCGGCGTACACGGTCTTGTTGTCGGGGCTGGCCTGGGCGGTCACACCGGGGGATATGTCGCCGTGTGGCGAGGGATACTGCTGCTGGCCGAGGAAGAGGCCCACTTCGAAGGATTGGGCGCCCAGGGGGGTTCCCAGTAGGACGGCTAAAGCAGCTGCTGCTTTTTTCACAATTGCCTCCATGTCTGCCGGGTTTTGGCGAGCTATGCTTTCATTGGCTTCATGAAGGTGTCAAGGAGATTCACAGGTCATTAATGATGAAATGGGGTCTCAATCGACATCTGTTTTCTCCACCACGATCACCATGCGGGTGACGACGGCGGCCAGAGCGCCCACGGCCGCGAAAACCGGCAGGAGGGCCGCCCCCACCAGGCCCAGGGTGAGTGGGATCTCGATGAGCGTCTTCCCGCCTTCGTTCTTCAGGATGATCCGCCGAATGTTGCCCTGGTGGATCAGGCCCTTGATGGTATCCAGCACCTTGCCGCCATCGACCTTGAATTCCTCCGTGCGGATGCGGTCCCCTGTGTTCTCGGCGCCCATGATTCCTCCTGGTGTTCCGAGGCTACGGGGCCAGGCGGGGTTGAGGGGCAGGAAACCGGCGAATGGCGGGTCTGGACCGGTGATGCGGAGCTCTTAGCCCAGGGAGGGCACCCGCCAGAGGGCCAGCTCCTCGCCCAGGGCAGGCACGGGCAGCAGGCCATTCTCCACGGCGCCGTCATCGCTTTCGGGTTCGCAGAGGTAGACGGCGATGGCACCCAGGGGCTGGTCCGTGGGCACCAGGGACCAGCCCGCCGGCACGGGGCGGGCCTCGCGGTGCCAGGAGACGGCCACCTCGCCCACGCTGGCGGCCTCCAGGATGCCCCGGCCCCCTTGGGAACCCAGGCCTTCGGCGGTGGGTACCTCCACCTCGAAGGTGCCCATGGCCTGCTGCAGGCTGAGGCCGTGCAGACGCAGGTGGGCGGCCAGGCGGGCGGGCACCAGGTAGCCTGCGGGGCGAGCCACCACGGTGGTGCCCACGAAACGCCCCAGGTAGGGCAGGGTCACGCTCGTGGGGGCGCCCTCCAGGGTCCGGGGGCTGCGGGTGAGAATCTCGACCGGCGTTTCGAAGCGCTCCAGGCCATAGCGGATGGCGATGCGGTCACGGGGCGCCTGGCTGGCTGTCACGGTCTGCACCACTTCGTCCCGGTGCGCGGCCACGTACTTGAGCGTCTCCAGCATGAAGGCATAGGCCGTGCGGACACGCTCGGCGAAGCTGATGTAGGAGTAGCACTCCAGCAGCAGATCCATGCGGCTGGTGAGGCCCCGGTAGTTGCTGCCGAAGCGGGGATGGTGCGGATAGGTCATCCAGCCTTCGCGCACGGGGGCGCCGGGCTCGGCGTCGCGGTCCGCGTCCATGGCCCGCTCGTCCTCCACGAAGTTGCCGTACCAGCCCGCATCCAGGCCGTGGTTGGCTTTCAGGGCCGCGGTGACCGGCGGCAGCAGGTGCCGCCGCATGTAATCGATGGGCTCTCCGCGCCCACTCTCCACCGTGTGCGGGATGTCATAGGTCATGGAGAAGCGGTGCACCGAGCCGTTGGTGGCGGGGTTGTCGATGGTGAGGTCTGGGGCCCAAGGCTGGCAGACGCGGGTCTGTAGCAGGCGCATCTCTTCGCCCTGCATGCGCAGGTAGTCGCGGTTCAGGTTGATCTTGGCGGCATTCACCCGGGTGCCCACGCCGCTGTCCGGGCCCAGCTGGCCCGTGAGCTTCGGCAGGTGCAGGCGCCGGTTGCCGGGCTCGATGGCATCGTTGCCATCGGGATTGAAGAGGGGCACCACCACTAGGGTGAGGTCGGCGAGAATCGCTCCTGCATCAAGGCCCGGCTTGTCCTCCAGCAGGTCGCGCACCAGCATCAGGCAGCCTTCCTTGCCCTCCACTTCGCCCGCATGGATGCCGCTGATCACCAGCACCACGGGGCGGCCCAGGCTGCGGGCCTCCTCGGGAGTCTTGACGCCATGGGCCGATAGCACCAGCAGGGGCAGCTCCCGGCCCTCCGGGCTCATGCCGAAGCTGGTGACGTGCAGCCGCTTGTCGCCCTTGGCCTGGAGCCCCGCG
>JANYLR010000019.1 GCA_025363715.1 Holophagaceae bacterium
ATCTCCACCTGGATTCCACCTACATCGAAGAGCTTCGGTCGTTTTGTCATCACCCATTGGGTGATACCATGAACCCACTAAGTTCCAACTATGGCGCTGGTTTCAACGAATTTCTTGAACTCGGATGATTAGGTCAGGCTAACAAAACCCCACGGCGCCGCGCAAGGGGTGCCGGGCGAGCGAGGCGAGGAAGGCGAGTTAAAGCGTAGCGGGTACTACGCGCAACGGAGGCTCCGGCTCTGTGAGCCGGAGGCGAGCAGGAGCGGCGCACTGCGCCGCGATAGCTGGAGCTGACGATGGATCGCCCTCCGTCTGACGCCACGCTACGCGTGGCTCCCGCTCGCAAGCTCGCGGAGCCTGAGCCTCCCCGCCACCCCTCGCCCGGAGGGATGAAGCCAGGCGGGCGCCCCGCGGCGTCAGGTCCCTTGAACGATGTCCCGCATCGCCCTGCGGGCCCTTCCTTGTGGTGTATCCCGCCTGGCTTCATCGCGGCGTAGTCGGGTTTTGTTAGGCACTCTCAACCATTGCCCTTATTAGTCTCCGGTGTTAAGCTTTCAGGTTCGGAGTGTCCATGACCCAGCGCACCATTGTTCGTGTCCCGGATGAAATCGCCAACAAGTACCGCTTCGTCGTGATCGCGGGCAAGCGTTGCGAGCAGCTGCAGCGGGGCGCCTTCCCCAAGGTTGAAGTGGTCGTGCCCGTGAACAAGCACGGCCAGGCCCAGGACGCCCCCAAGCTCGCCTCCTTCTGGGGCCAGGTGGCGGTCGCCGAAGTCGAAGAGAACCGCATCGCCTTCGAGGAAGCCGAGATCCTCACCATCGAAGACACCACAGTGGTGCCAATATCCGGCGAATGATTTTGGATGACGCACGAAACAGCCCCCAACCACAGGGGGCTTTTTCATGCGGTGAAGAAATTTCCATGACCATTGAAATTCTCTATTGCTGTGGGTTTGGTGGGGACACATAATTCAACGGTCGTTGAATTGAAAGTCCATGCCCATGCCCCTTCCCTCCCCCTCTCGTTCCAGAGGTCCGAAACCCACCAAGGTGGATCCAGACCAGTTGCTGGATGCGGCCCAGGCCGTGTTCGCCGAGGACGGAATTCGAGGGGCAAGCCTCAGGGCCATCGCCCGTCGGGCGGGCTGCGACCCTGCGCTCATCTACTACCACTTCGCCAGCAAGGAGGCGCTATTCGCGGCGCTGCTGCAGCGGCGATTCCCGAGGGTCCTAAGGGATGTGGAACAACTGGCGCAGCCCAGCGACCGGCGCCCCACCGCCGTTCGGCTTTGGGATGTGCTGCTGATCTACCACCGCCACCTCAGTCAGGATCCGGGGATCCGTTCCCTCATTCGCGGCGAGATCGTCCGGGGGGCCGAAGGGGTCACCGTCCTCATTGAAGGCCACATGCGGCCGGTAGCCACGGCCATCCGCCGGATCTTCGAGCAGGGCATCGAGCGGGACGAGTTGCGGCCCGCCCTCCACCCGATGCTGGCGACCTTCTTCCTGGTGAAGATGCAGCTCGAAATCCTGGACGTGCTTCCCGTCCTCCTTCCCAGGTTCATGGACCTGCCTTCCGAAGAAGCGGTCGCGGTGGGCATGCGCGCCTGGTTCGACCTGTTCTGGCGCGGCGTCGCCCTGGATCCAACCAGCCCCCTGCTCGTCCTCCCCGATCCCACCCCCTGATGAGGATGACCATGCGCAAGTTCCTGCTGCTCCTCCCTCTCCTGCTGACGGCCTGCCAGCGGGACGGCCGTCCCCTGCTCAACGGCCGGGTGGAAGCCTACCTCACAGACCTGGGTCCCCGGGCCGGCGGGCGCCTCATCGAACTGAAAGTGCGCGAGGGCCAACGCGTGAAGGCCGGCGACCTGCTGGCCCGGGTGACCGCCGAAGAACTGGACGCGGCGGTACTGCGCGACCAGGCAGGCTTCGAAAGCGCCGACGCGAAGCGGCTGGAACTGGATCGGGGTTCTCGTGCCGAGGACATCGCCCAGGGTGAAGCCAGGATGCGGGGTGCCCAGGCCGCCCTCAGGCTGGCGGAGGACAGCCTGGTGCGGGTCCAGCGGCTCTTCGGGGAAAAGGTGCTGTCCCAGGCGGACCTCGACAGCGCTCTGGCCAACCGGGATCGAGCCGATGCCAATCTCTCCCTCCAGGCCAAGGCCCTCGCGGAACTCAGGGCCGGAGCCCGGATCGAGCAGCGCCAGGGCGGCCAGGCCGAGGCCCGGAAAGCCAGGGCGGCCTGGCAACAGAGCCAGCACCAGGTCAGCTTCACGGAGGTCCGAGCCCCCTTCGACGGGGTGGTGACCCACCGCCTGCGGGAACCCGGCAGCGTCATCAGCGCCGGACAGCCTGTCCTCACCCTGGCCCGCCTGGACCAGCTTTGGGTGCGGATTTATTTACCCCAGGCCCTCCAGAGCCAAGCCCGCCTTGGCGCCACCGTCACCGTGCTTTTAGCAGACAAACACAGTCTGGAGGCCACCCTGGACGAGATCTCCTCCGAATCCGAATTCACCCCGAAGATGGTGGAGAGCCGCGAGGAACGGGTGAACCTGGTCTACCCCGCCCGGGTGAACCTGCCCCAGGGCTGGGACAAGGGTCTGGTCCCAGGGATGGCCGTGGATGTCCGGCTCGGAACTTCGGCGCGATGATCCTGCTCGAAGCCCATGCCCTGGCCTGCCGCTTCGGCGCCAGGTCGGCGGTCCAGAAGCTGGACCTCACGCTGTCGGAGGGGGAGTTGGTGGGCCTCATCGGCCCTGATGGCGCGGGCAAAACGACCACCTTCCGGATGCTGGCCGGGCTGCAGCGGCCCAGCAGCGGCGAGCTGAAGCGGCACCTGGGCCGAGTCGGCATCAGCTACGTGCCCCAGGCCTTCAGCCTGGCCCCGGACCTCACCGTCGAAGAGAACCTGCGGCTCCAGGCTGGCCTGTACGGCCTGAAGGGAGCCGATGCTCGGATCACCATGCTGCTTGAATCCGTGGACCTGGCCTCGTTCCGCGACCGCCTATCGGGGGCCCTCTCCGGGGGCATGAAACAGAAGCTTTCGCTCTGCTCCGCCCTGCTGCCGGAGCCCCGCCTACTGCTGCTGGACGAACCCACTACCGGCGTCGACCCCGTCAGCCGCCGGGAGTTCTGGGAGCTGCTGCATGGGGTGCACGATCAGGGCGTGGCGATCCTCTTTTCCACGCCCTACATGGACGAGGCCGAGTACGCCCACCGGATGCTGCTGATGCATGAAGGACGTGTGCTGGAATCGGGGGATCTGGCCACCTTCCGTCGCAGCTTGCCCGGTCTGGTGTTCCGCCTTGTGAGCCCAGACCGCCGACAGGTGCAGAAGGCCTTGGCCGCCTTCGGCCCTCTGGATCTCTTCGCGGAAGGCGAGATCATTCGGGCCCGGTTTTCCGACCAGGAATCAGCGCCCCTCCTCGCCCGGCTCCGGGCCATACCAGGCGTGGAGCAGGTGCGCCTGGCCGAGGCCAGCGTGGAAGACGTGTTCCTCCATGCCCTGGCCGGGGTGGGAGGCGAGCATGGCTGAGCCGGTCCTGGAGGTCCGCGGCCTGACCCGCCGGTTCGGCGATTTCACCGCCGTGTCCGAACTCAGCTTCGAAGTCGAAAAAGGCGAGATCTTCGGCTTCCTGGGACCCAACGGCGCCGGCAAGAGCACCACCATCCGCATGCTGTGTGGGGTACTCGCACCCAGCTCCGGGGAAGCCCGGGCCCTGGGCAGGAACCTCTTCACCGAGGCGGACCAGGTGCGCGCCCGGGTGGGGTACATGAGCCAGAAATCCAGCCTCCTCACCGATCTCACCGTGGCCGAGAACCTGCGATTCTTTGGCGGACTCTACGGACTTGAAGGTCCGCGACTGACTTCCGAGGTGGAGTTCCGCCTGCGGGAGATGCAGGTCTGGGAGCACCGCGATCAGCTGGTGGCGAGCCTCTCCACAGGCGAGAGGCAGCGGGTGGCCCTCGCCTCGGCCACCCTGCACCGCCCCGACATCCTCTTCTTGGATGAACCGACCAGTGGCGTGGATCCCCTGCGTCGCCGGCTCTTCTGGGAGGCCATGGATGAGCTGGTGGCGGAGGGCATGAGCATCCTCGTCACCACCCACAACCTTGGCGAAGCGGACCAGTGCGACCGTCTGGCCTTCATCCTCGGTGGCAAGTTGATGGCCTACGGGCGGCCGCGCAAGCTGAAGGAAACCCTGGGTCGACAAGTCGTCGAGCTGCGGACCGAGCGTTTCCGGGAGCTCCAACTCGCTGCTCGCGCGCAGCCCGAGGTGCTGGCGGCCGAATTGATGGGGAGGAGTGTCCGTCTGTCCCTGCCCGGCGACCTTGAGCCTGCGACCCTGCTCACCCGGCTGCGGGATGCAGGCTTCCGTTTCGAGGCCCTGCCCAGCGAAGCCCCCTCCCTGGAAGATCTGTTCGTGGATTTGGTCCACCGCTCCCGCGTTGCCTGAGGTACAGCCCATGTGGAACCGCATCAAAGCCCTGGTCTGGAAGGAATTTCTTCAGCTCCGACGCGACCGGCTCACCTTGGCCTTCACGCTGGGTATGCCCCTGATGCAGCTCGTCATCTTCGGGCTGGCCATCAACTACGACGTAAAGCACATGCCCGCCGCGGTCCTGGACGAGTCCCAGAGCCAGGAGAGCCGGAGCTTCGTGGATGGGCTGGTGGCGACCCAGTACTTCGATGTGAAGGTGGTGGTGCGTTCGGAGGCCGAGCTGCGGGTCGCCCTCGATCATGGGAAGGCCCAGGTGGGGGTCTGGTTCCCGCCGGACTATGCGCGCCAGATCCGCTCGGGCAAGACCGGCGAGGTGATGATCCTGGTGGATGGCTCCAGTCCCACCACCGCCTCCAGCGCCATGGCCACGGCCCAGGGCGTGGGCCAGCTTCGCAACACTCAATTGCTGTACGACCGCATGGGCTTCGGCGGGGCCGCTAAACCCATCATGCCGGTGGAGGTGCGCGTCCGCCCCTGGTACAACCCAGATCTGCGCAGCCCCACCTTCATCGTGCCGGGCCTCGTGGGCGTCATCCTCTCCATGACCTGCATCATGTTCGCCTCCAATGCCATCGTGCGGGAGAAGGAGCGCGGCACCCTGGACCAGGTGCTGGTGACGCCCGTGACGCCCGTTGAATTGTTCGCCGGAAAGGTCATTCCCGTCATCGCCATGGCCTATGTGCAGATGACCGTCATGTTTGGCACGGCCCACCTGTTCTTCAAGGTGCCGGTGGCCGGATCCATCCCTTTGCTCTACCTCATGGCGGCCTTCTTCATCATCCCCATGCTCGGCATCGGCATCCGCATCTCCACCCTGGCCGACAACCAGGGGCAGAGCGCCCAGATGAGCATGCTGACCATCCTCCCCTTCGTGTTCCTCAGCGGCTACATCTTCCCCCGCGAATCCATGCCCACGATCTTCTACCTGATCGGCGAGCTCATGCCGCTCACCCACTTCATCATCATCATCCGGGCCATCGTGCTGCGCGGCGTGGGACTCGAGGCCTTCTGGCCCGAGCTGCTGAAGCTGCTCGCCCTCACGGTCCTCATTTGGGTCCTGGCCCTGCGAAGCATGAAGCGGGCGGAAGCCTGAAATTCAATGGAACGCATAGCTCGCCAGGCTGAGACTGCCCAACTGCCAGCCGTCAAAGAGTGATTCCGGTGACCCCTCCGCAGCGCCCAGGGCGAAGAACAGCGGGTCGAGGTGTTCCGAGGTGGGCACGGATTCCGCCGCCCCCGGGGCCTGCCGCCAGTCCAACAGGGCAGGCACATCCCCCGCAGCGAGCCGGTCCCGGATCCAGCGCTCGAAGGCCAGGGCCCAGGGCCGGGGTTCCGAGGCATCCTCCCAGTCCAGGCGGCCCAGGTTGTGCACGATGCCGCCGCTGCCGAGGAGCAGCACGCCACGGTCGCGAAGCGGTGCCAGGGCCCGGCCCGCCGCCAGCAACTGCGCCGGTGTCCTGGGCCGGGGAAGGGACAGCTGCACCACCGGCACCTGCGCCTCCGGCTGAAGGTAGCGCAAGGGAACCCAGGCCCCGTGGTCCAGAGGACGCCGAAGGTCCAACCGAGCCTCTAGCCCGGCTCCTCCTAGCAGCTCCACCGCCTCCTCGGCCACTGCCGGGGACCCAGGCGCTGGATAGTCGAGAGCGTAGAGTGCCTCCGGGAACCCCCCGAAATCGTGCAGGATGCCCGGGACCTCCGCCGAGGTGAGCAGGAAGGGACCGGGCGCCTCCCAGTGGGCCGAACATACGAGGATGGCCCTGAGGGAACGCAGCTGCTGGCCATGGGCCGCCACCGCCTTGCCCCAGGCCCCGCCATCCAGGGCGAGCATGGGCGAACCATGCGCGAGGAACAGGGAGGGAATCGATGCTTTGCCGTCCATGCAATCAGGGTGGGGCATTCTTTTATGTGTTGCAACTCCTTTATTGGATTAGCGGTCGATTCCATCCTTCCTGACGGCTGGGTTCGGTCCGGGGTTAAGCTAGGGTGAATTTTCGGAGACCGCATTGAACCTCAGGCTTGGCGTGAACATCGACCATGTTGCAACCCTGCGGCAGGCCCGCGGTGGGCATGAACCCGAGCCCGTGACGGCGGCGCTGCTGGCCCAGAGCGCCGGCGCCCATGGCATCACGGTGCATCTGCGCGGGGATCGTCGCCACATCCAGGAGCGCGACCTGCGAGTGCTGAAGGAAGTCCTCGCGGTGCCGCTGAATGTGGAATGTGCGGCCACCCCGGAGGCGCTCGAAGCTGTCATTCCCTGCAAGCCCTCCTGGGTGACCCTCGTGCCGGAAAGCCGGGAGGAACTGACCACCCAGGGTGGCCTGGACGTGATCTTCCTCCAGGGCATGCTTAAGCCCGTGGTTCGAGAACTCCGCAGCGCGGGCGTCCATGTGAGCCTCTTCGTGGATCCCGTGCTGGACCAGGTCAAGATGGCCGCCAAGTTGGAAGCAGATGCCGTGGAACTGAACACGGGGGCCTACAGTGACCTCCCCATGGATTCTGATGCCAGCCTCGAGCTCGGCCGCCTGCGCGAAGCGGCCCGGCTGTCCAGCCGCCTAGGCCTCCGGGTGCTGGCGGGGCATGGGCTCAGCCTGCAGAACGTGGGGCCCGTGGCTGCCATCCCTGAAATCGAGGAACTGAACATCGGCCACAGCCTCATTGGCAGGTCGGTATTTGTGGGTTTGGAACGCGCCGTCGAAGAGATGCTCACAGCCATGGGGGAGGCCCGGTCATGAGCACAGTTCTGGTCGTGGACGATGATCCTGGCGTCCGGCAGATCCTGAAGGAATTCATCGAGTTGGAAGGGCACCGGGTCATCGAGGCGGCCGATGCCTCCTTCGCGCGGGAGGCCTTGGCCAAGGAGCAGATAGACCTCCTGTTCCTGGACGTCCTCATGCCCGGAGAAAGCGGCACCGCCCTCTGCCACTCCCTCAAGGACGATCCCGAATGCCGGGACATCAAGGTGATCCTCCTCACGGGCTTCGATGGAGAAAGGTCCTGGCAGCAGGGGCTCCGGTGCGGGGCTGACATCTTCCTCGTGAAACCCGTGAACCGCGCCCGCATCAAGGTCCTGCTCGAAGAGCTCCTCTCCCCCGAAAGCCGGGCATGAGCAACCTCCGCGGCAACCTGGAGAGCATCTCCCTGACGGACGTGGCTCAGCTGCTCCACGTCAACCGGAAGTCCGGCCTGCTGCAGGTGAACTCCGGCAAGGTCAGTGGTGTGCTGTACTTTTCCGGGGGCGAGGTCATCCACGCGGAAACCCAGTCGGCCAAGGGGGAATCCGCCGCCTTTGAGATCCTGGAATGGGTCACGGGGCACTTTGAGTTCCTGACCACCCAGGTCCAAACCACCGCAACCATCCGGCGCACCATCCCTGACCTGCTCATGGATTCGGCCCGGCTGCAGGACAGCCGCAAGCGCCTTCATTCTTTCTTCCCCCGGATGACGGCGATTCCCTGGCCGACCCTTCCTGCTCCCAAGCTGCTGGAAGGGATCAAGCTTTTCACGGAGGAACGGCAAATTCTTCCCTTTTTCGATGGTTACCGGGACTTCAAGGACGTCATGGCGGCCTCTGGACACCACGATGTGGCGGTCCTTCAGGCCGCGGCCATCCTCAGGGATGCGGGCAGGCTGGACGTATTTGAACCCGACGCCTTGGTGACCACCACCCTCCTGAAAAGCGGGATGTTCAAGAAGGGGGACCACGTGGAACTGCCGAAGTACCTCGAGGACCTGTGGACGGCCATGGCCCCCTACCAGCACGGGGTCAGGTACCTTCGGATTGCCGGTCCCAAAGGGCCCTGCGTCGACCGGGTGGAGTTCGTGGCTAGCCTGGGAAATAAACAGGTGGCTATCCCCCGGGAACTCATGCAGGCCTGGGAGCTGACCGAAGGATCCCATGTCCTGGTCCGGCCCGCCCCCCCTCAACCCCCCGGCCCGCCGCAAATGAATTTCAGTTCCCTACCCTGAGCCTAACTCTGGAGTCGCCATGACTGAACCCAACGATGCTCAGCCCCAGGACGCCAGCCCCGACGGCCTGGTGGCCGATTTTCAGTCCCGGCGGGACCGGCTCGACCAGCGGTTGGTGAGCCTGGAGCAGCTCATCACCGAGCTGCGGCAGGAACTCCAGGGGGATTCCCAGGCCAGCCTGCACCGACTTGCCGATGCGGCCCGGGACATGGCCAATGGGCAGGTCTACCAGAAGATCGATATCGAGGCCAAGGGAGAGCTGGGGGCGCTGGTCTCCAGCATCAACCAGACCCTCATGAACCTCCAGCAGCTGGACGCTTCGGTGAAGCACCAGAGCACCCAGGTTCCAGAGCTCGCCTCCCAGCTGGATGCCATCACTTCGGACACGGAGGAGGCCACCCAGAGCGTCATGAACCGCCTGGATGCCTTGATGGCGGCCTCGGATGACGCCGCTAGGGCCCTCCAAGCCTGCCAGGACGGGATCGGGCGGCACAACGAACACCAGGCCACGCTCCACGCCGCCATCGCGGAATTTCTCGATCGGGCCGCTGCCGGCGTGGATCAGAACGCCCTGGCCCAGGAGGTGCTCGAGTACCTGTTCGCTCACCAGGTGGCTGCTCCGGCGGTCGAGGTGGATCTGGCCCCGACCAAGGTTCTGCTCCAGAAGGTCAGCGACGAAGCATTCGAAATCCTGAACATCCTCCAGTTCCAGGACATCACCCGGCAGAAGATCGAAAAGGTGGTCACCCTTCTCAAACAATTCCAGGGCGGCCTGACCCGGCTCCTGGTGATCTTCAACATCCACAGCGGGGTGCTGGGCGGCGAGGGATTCGCCGAAAGGAAGGTGGCCACCCAGGATCACATCTTCGAAACCAGCCTGGAGGCCGACAGCAAGAAGGACAGCGTCGACGACATCATCGCCCAGTTCAAGAAGGGCAATTAGAGCGCCCTGCCCTCTGGATCAGACCAGAGTGATGGCCAGTTCCCCCAGACCTTCGATGCCACAGCGGACCCGATCCCCGCGAACGAGGGCACCAACGCCAGCCGGGGTGCCGGTGTAGATGAGGTCCCCGGGCGCCAGCGCGACGAACCCCGAGATATGGGCGAGTACCTCCGGCACACTCCAGATCATATCGACCAGGTCACCCCGCTGCTTTTCCACGCCGTTCACCGTCAGCCAGATGGCTCCCCGAGCCAAGTGCCCACAGGTGGAGGCGGGGGTGATGGACGCGATTGGCGCGGATTCATCGAACCCCTTGGCGGTATCCCAGGGCTGTCCCTTGTCCTTGGCTTTCGCCTGGAGGTCGCGGCGCGTGAGGTCGATGCCTACGGCATAGCCGTAGACGTGTTCCAGTGCCTGGGAAACGGAAATGTCACGGCCCCCCTTGGATAGCGCTACCACCAGCTCCACCTCATGGTGCAGATTGGCGGTGGCAGGGGGGTAGTGGACCGGGCCCCCGCCTGGGACCACCACGTCCTGGGGCTTTCCGAAGAAGAAGGGGGGCTCGCGCTCGGGATCCATGCCCATTTCCCTGGCATGGTCCGCGTAATTGCGTCCCACGCAGTAGATGCGGCGCACCGGGAAGGCCGCTGCGCATCCAAGGACCGGAACCAGCGAGACGGCGGGAAGGGGAACGACTGTTTCCATGAGCAACCTCCAGGGGGTCCTAAGAGTGCCTAACAAAACCCCCACGGGGTCGCGCGGGGGTCGCCGGGCGAGCGAGGCGAGGAACGCGAGTCAAAGCGTAGCGGGTACTACGCGCGACGAGCGTGACGCTGCATCGCGATGCCCGCCGGCCCTCGCCCGGAGGGATAAAGCCGGGCAGGCGCTCCGCGGCGTCAGGTCCCTTGAACAACGAACCACGTTGCCCTGCGGGCCCTTCCTTGCGGTGCATCCTGCCTGGCTTCATCGCGGCCTCGTCGGGGTTTTGTTAGGCACTCTATGTCAGCTCTTGGCCCGGGGATGGGCCTTTTCGTAGGTCTTGGCCAGTTCCTCGAGCCCCAGGTGGGTATAGCGCTGGGTGGTGCTGAGGCTGGCATGGCCCAGCAGTTCCTGGATGGCCCTCAGGTCCATGCCACGATTCAGCAGGTGGGTAGCAAAGCTGTGCCGCAGGGCATGGGGGCTGACCCGGGACCGGATGGCCGCCGTCTCCAGGGTGGATCCCAGGAGGGTCCGCACGCTGGTGGCCGTGAGCCGTCCTCCCCGCTGATTGAGAAAAAGTGCGCGACTGGCGGGCAACGCCTTGGCCTCCAGGAAGGCCTGTCGGAACCGCAGGTAGCCCTCCAGAATCGCGGCGGCCTGGGCATGGAAGGGCACCAGCCGTTCCTTCCGTCCCTTGCCCAGCACCCGCAGGGTCCGCTCTTCCACGTACAGATCCTGGAGATCCAGACCCACCAGTTCGGACACCCGCAATCCCGAGGCATAGAGCAGTTCCAGCAGGCAGGCGAGCCGGGAGGTGGGGAAGTCGACCGCCGGCTCAAGGTTGAGCAGGGCCTGGCTCTCGCCCTCCGTGAGGAAGGCCGGCAGGCGCTTCACCTGCCTGGGATTCCGCAGGCCCGAGGCGGGATTCTTCGCGATCCGCTGGGTCTCCCATAGCCACTTGAAAAAACCGCGGGTGGTGGACAGGATGCGGGCCTGGCTGGCCGGATCCAGCCCCCGATCCCCGAGCTCCAGGGCGAAACCTCGCAGGGTCCGGGGGCTCACCTCCCAGGATGCCCATCGGATTCGCAGGGCATGGTCGAGCAGCTTTCCGAGGTCGCCGGCCTGGGCCCTCGCCGTGTGCGGAGAGACGCCCCTGGCACGCTGTTCCAGGTGAAAGGCCTGGACGACCTCGCCCAGTGGCAGCTCGCCCTTCCCTGTTACCATTCGATCACATCCCCTGATTGTCTGGAGTCATTGTGGCGCAGCCCATCGAAACCATTGCCCAGCTTTTCTACCGGGCGGCCGAATTCGATCTGCCCGATGCCCTCGCCGCCAAGCGGGACGGCGTCTATGAACCCATCTCCCACCGAGACGTGGTGGCCAAGGTCGAGCGACTGGCCCTGGCCATGTCCACCCGCGGCCTGAAGCCTGGGGATCATGTGGCCATCATGTCTGAGAACCGTCCGGAATGGGCCATCCTGGATCTCGCCTGTGCCCTCCAGGGCCTTCCGGACGTCACCGTCTACGCCACCTTGAACGATGCCCAGGCCGCCTACATCCTCAAGGACAGCCAGTCCCACTGGGTCATCTGCTCGGACCGGAGCCAGCTGGACAAGGTGCTGGCCCACTGGGACCAGCTGCCGGCCCTGCAGGTAGCCGTATTGATCGATGGCGAGCTGCCGACCGGCACCGGTCGGGGCCTCATCCTCTGGTCCACATTGCAGGACGAAGGGCTGGCCATGGAGGCCCGGCGTCCAGAGGTCCGGGGCTGGGGCGATCAGCGCAAGTCCACAGACGTCCTTACCCTCATCTACACCTCCGGCACCACCGCAGACCCCAAGGGGGCCGTACTCACCCACGGCAACCTGGTATCCAACGTCCTGTCCTCCCTGGAGGCCGTGAACATGGAGCCAGGCCACCGCTGCCTGAGCTTCCTGCCCCTGACCCACATCTTCGAGCGCATGGCCGGCCAGTTCCTCATGCTCCACATCGGGGCCGCGATCTACTATGCCGAAAGCGTCGCCACCGTGGCCGCGGACATGCTGGTGGTCCAGCCCACGGTCCTGGCCTCGGTGCCGCGCATCTATGAGAAGGTCTATGGCCGCATCTACGACGGCGTGGCCTCGGCCAGCCTCGTCAAGCGGCTGATCTTCCACTGGTCCATGGTGGCCGGTCGGAAAGTGGTATCCCAGCTCTACCGTGGCGAAACCCTGAGCGGCTGGAGCGGGTTCTGCTACGGCATCGCCCGCAAGCTGGTGTTCGAGAAGATCCTGGCCCGGCTCGGCGGCAAGCTCAGGCTCGCCGTCAGCGGCGGCGCCCCCCTGGGCGGCAAGGTCATGGAGTTCTTCTGGATCGTGGGTGTGCCCATCCTGGAGGGCTATGGACTCACGGAAACCAGCCCGGTCATCAGCATCAACCGCTACAAGGAAGTGCTGCCTGGCTGTGTGGGTCGGCCCCTGTACAAGGATTGGAATGGCCGGCCCTTCGTGAAGATCGCCGTCGACGGCGAAATCCTCTGCCAGGGGCCCAATATCATGGTCGGCTACTGGAACAACGAGCTGGCTACCCAGGAGGCCATCGACTCGGAGGGCTACTTCCACACCGGGGACATCGGCCACCAGGATGACCAGGGCCGCCTCTACATCACCGACCGGAAGAAGGAGCTCATCGTCACGAGCGGCGGGAAAAAAGTGGCCCCTCAGCCCATCGAGAACCACCTCAAGGAGGACAAGTACATCTCCCAGGCGGTCCTGATCGGCGATCAGCGGAACTTCATCACAGCCCTCATCGTCCCCAACTTCGACAGCCTGGTGCGCTGGGCGGGCTACAAGAAGATCCAGTTCAGCTCGCACGCCGAGCTC
The DNA here is from genome assembly GCA_025363715.1 of Holophagaceae bacterium. Classification (GTDB taxonomy): domain Bacteria; phylum Acidobacteriota; class Holophagae; order Holophagales; family Holophagaceae; genus Geothrix. The sequence continues at coordinate 12,968 of JANYLR010000019.1, forward strand.
CTTCAGAATCCCCTGGTCTATGCCAAGGTCGGAAGCCGGGTGGAACGCGTCAATCAGAAATTGTCGAACTATGAACGCATCAAAAAGATGGTCCTCCTGGACCAGGAGATGACCCTGGAAGGTGGCCAGCTGACGCCCTCCCTCAAGGTGAAACGTCGGGTGGTCAACCAGATGTACGCGGCCCAGATCGAGGGCATGTACGGCGAGATCAAGAGCTGACGCCCCATCTGCTCCAACCGCAGCTTCTGGTACTCTGACCATCCACCAGGACCTTGGAGGATCTTCATGCGCATCGGCCTCGCCCTGCTCGTCTGCCTGGCTTCTTCCGCCTTTCAGGGCTGCAAGCCCCCCCAGGCCGGGGCGCCTTCTCCGGCCCCTTCGGCCCCTACTGCCCTGGCCGCGTTCCCTTCCTGGGTCACGACGCCCAGTGGGCTGGGCATCAAGGACATCCTTCCCGGGGAAGGGTCCATGCCCCGACCCGGCCAGACCTGTGTGGTGTATGCGAAAGGCTGGGTAGAGGAAGCAGGAACCCAGGGTGCCGTCATCCTGGATACCCGCAAGCGCGGCTTTCCCGACCTCTTCCCCCTCGGTGGGGGCCGGGTCATCCAGGGCTGGGAGGAGGGGTTGGCCACCATGAAGAAGGGCGGCCGGCGCCTGCTCCGGGTGCCCCCCAGCCTGGGCTATTCCCCGCAGGAGATGGGCCGGGACATCCCCCCGGGATCCACACTCATTTTCGAGCTGGAACTCCTCGACATCCGATAACCCTCTGCTCCTAGTCATTGAGGTGATGCCTGACCGCCACTCAGACTAAAAAGAAATCCCCGATTCATATCCAGCCCACCCGGCCGGAGAATTTCACATCGTCAAGAACCGACTTCAAAAACCTGATCCGGCCCTTCTTCACTGCCTGCATGATCATCGTCGTCACCGAGCTCACCATCATGGTGCTGCTGGAACCCCTGTTCGGGGCCAATCATCTCGCCATGGCCTTCGTGGATTCCGCGACCCTCATCTTCGTCTGCTCACCTTCGATCTATTTCCTGCTCATCAAACCCATGGCCCGGAATCTCTTCGAAAAGGCCGAAGCGGAACGAAACCTGAAAGAGGTTCAAGAGACGAACCAATTCCTCCGGCTGGATGCGGAGTCCCGGATCAAGACCGAGGTCCTCGAACGAACCAAGGCCGATGCCCGCATCCAGTTCCAGGCCCGCATCCTGGCCGTGGTCCAGCAGGCGGTGGTGGCCACGGGCAAGGGCGGCATCATCCTCTATTGGAACCGGTTCGCGGAGTGGATGTTCGGCTGGACCGAGGATGAGGTCCGCAACCAGACTCTCGCGAAGGTGACGGGTTTCACCTCCGAAGCTGCCCGTACCGGCCTTTCGGGCTTCGGCGCGGTGAAGGGCTGGAGCGGCGAGGTCAAGGCCCTTCGCCGGGATGGTTCCTCCTTCCCCGCCTACCTGACCTGTTCCCCCATCTGGCGGGCGGACGGCTCCGTCGCCGGTTTTGTCTACACCTTCATCGACATCACGGACCGGAAATCTGCCGAGGCGGCCATCCGTGATTCCGAGGAGAAGTACAGCACCGTGGTGGAGAACTCCCCCACGGGGATCTTCATCTACCGGAACGGGCGCCTCGAATTCGCCAATCAGCGCTTCTTCCAGATGGTGGGCCGCCCTGATTCTGATCTGGTTGGAATGGATGTGGCCGAGATCATCCACCCGGAAGACTGGTCCATGGTACGGGAGCTGTGGCGGCGGCGTCTGGCCGGCACGGGGGCCACCCAAGACTATGAATGCCGAATTCTCAACTCTGCCGGCGAGATCCGCTGGATCAGTGGCAGGACGGCGCTCATCCGCTACGGCGGCCAGATGGCGCTGCTCGGGAATATCCAGGACATCACCGAGCGTCACAAGGCCGAGCAGGCGCTACGGGACTCCCGCGAAACCCTCCACCGCCTCTCTGCCCGGCTCATGTCCGCCCAGGAAAGCGAGCGCCAGCGCGTGGCCAGGGAACTGCACGACAGCATCGGGCAATCCCTCAGCGCCGTGAAGTTCATGGTGGAGCGAGCCCTCGATGAACAGGAGCAATCCGGCGTGGATAGCCAGCAGGGCAAGACCCTTCGTGCCGTGGTCCCGGTGATCCAGGCCTCCGTTGAAGAAGTTCGCCGCATTTCCATGGCCCTGCGCCCCACCACCCTGGATGATCTCGGTCTGCTGGCCACCATTGCCTGGTTTACCCGCGAATTCCAGATTACCTACCCCCATATGGAGGTGGACCGACTGATCGAAGTGGAGGAATTCGAGGTCCCGGAGAGCCTCAAGACGAACATCTTCCGCATCCTCCAGGAGGCCATGAACAACGCCGCCAAGTACAGCGAAGCCTCCCGAATCACCGTGGCGCTCAGGCAGGTTCTGGGCGACCTCCAACTCATGGTGGGGGACAACGGCGTGGGCTTCAATCTAAGCGAGCCACGCCGGCATGCCTCCGGTGGTGGCTTCGGACTGGCCTCCATGCGGGAACGCGCGGAACTGTTCGGCGGCTCCCTGATCCTCACATCCTCGCCCGACGAAGGCACCATGGTCGTTGCCCGCTGGTCCTTGTCGGACAGACCCTAGTTCGCCACCAGCCCCTTCTCGATGGCATAGGCCGTCAAGGCGGAGACGGAATGCAGGTTCAGGCGCTCCATCAGATTGGCCCGGTGCTTCTCCACAGTCTTGGGGCTGATACAAAGGTACTCGGCAATGTCCTTGGTCCGGTAGCCCTCGGCAATGAGCTTCAGGACTTCCCGCTCCCGGCTGGAAAGGTCGTCAAACCCGGGCCGGAGCGATATGCCGTCCTTGGAGCCGAGGTACCCGGACACAACAGTGGTCGCGATGGCAGGGCTGAGGTAGCGTTCCCCGTTCAATACGCTCCGCACGGCCAGCGTCAGCTCGGCTGCCGAGGAATCCTTCAACACGTACCCATCCGCTCCGGCCTGCAGGGCCGTGAACACGTAGTCCTCGGTCTTGTGGACCGTCAGCACCAGCACCTTGGTGTGAGGGCTGAGGCGCTTGATCTCTTTCAGGGCCTCCAGGCCATTGGACCGGGGCATGGAAAGATCCAGCAGCATCAGGTCGGGGTTCAGTTCCTCGGCGCATCGGACCGCCTCGCGGCCGTCGGTGGCTTCGCCCACCACTTCCAGATCGGGGCGAGTGGCAAGGAGGGCCTTCAGTCCTTCCCGGAGGATGGTGTGATCCTCCGCGATGACCAGCCTGTGCTTTTGTTCGAGAACCATAGACTCCTTCACTGCGCCCGGCCCTGTCTCCCCAGCCTAGCGATGATGGAGCGCCCATGACTAGGCTTTTCAAGGAAGCGAAGAGGATTTCCCACTCCTGCGACAGGGGTGGAAGCCCCAGGGCCGAGTCCCAGGGCAGATTCCCTGGCCCGATCCGACGGCCCAAGCATCGCTCCAGCGTCCAGCGTCTGCCCCGTCCGGGTTGAAAATGGAAACGGATCCCTTCGGACCTCACCCGGGCCCGGTCGAAGGAGGCCGAGGAGCGTGTCCCTTGCTGCCCAGGTAGCGGCGCAGGGCCTGCTCGGTCTCCTGGAACTGCAGCCCAGAGTTCTTGGCGATCCTCATAGCCTCTTCCATGGGCAGCCCCTTGTCCAGCACCAGCCAGGAGCAGGCCACGGCGGAGGCGCGGTTGCCGTCGTTGCAGTGGATGATCACCTTGGTACCAGCCGGCAGTGCCTTCAGGAAGTTTCGGAGGAAGTCGAAATCCCCGGCTGGCGGGATCCTGGTGATGGCGTAGCGCATGTATTGGACGCCCATATCCTGCAGGCGGCTGGACTCGAGTTCAGTGTTCAGGTTGGGTTCGCCATCCCGCCGCAGGTCGATGACATAGGAAATGCGGTATTTCTTGATGGCCGCATAGGTATCGTCATCGGGCACGCCGCGGAGGACAAACACGCCTGAGCGCACCTCCACGGCGCCCGGAATATTGGAGGCCTGGGCCTGGATCACCAGGGCCGGAAGCAGGAGCAACAGAGTCCGTGACATGGCACCCTCCGCGACATGGCCTGGGCCTACCAGGCAGGTCCGCGGAGACCACCAAAGGGGCCGCATGTTTGGGAGATCTGGCCCCCACGGGCGGGTCTCCACACCAATCAATGTAGGCAGCCAGGTGAGCTATGCAATACCCTGAGTCACGGGTATTTGGATGGAACATCAACCAAGTGGGTAGGCCGAAAATCAGGTTGTGGAAATCAAACAGTTCTGGAAAACGGCGTCTTGGCGCTGAGCTTGGCCAGGTAGGCATCGAAGGGCTGCACCAAGTTGCGCACGAAGCGCCGGCCCAGGAGGGTGATGAAGATGCCTTCGGGACGCACGTCGACGGTGCCCTGGGGCACCTCTTCCTGCAGCTGAGTCACCGCATCGGCGAACAGGATGGGGCCGTCCACCCCGAATTTCTCCTTCAGCTCGGACCAACGCAGCTCGAAGTGACCCATGAGGTGGTGGATCACCCAGCGGCGCAGCTCGTCATCCTCTGACAGGCGATGCCCCTTGTGGATGGCAAGCTGGCCGTCCCTGATGCTGTGCTCCCACTTGGAGAGAATCTTCTCGTTCTGGGCGTAGACCCCCGCCACGTTGGAAATGGCGCTGGGGCCGAAGCCCAGCAGATCTGAGCCTGCGGCCACGGCATAGCCCATGAAGTTGCGGATGAGGCGGCCCTCCTGCACAGCCTTGGCCATGGGGTCGTTGGGATGGGCGAAGTGGTCCATGCCGATGGCCACGTAGCCTGACTTCTCCAGGAGGTCTGAAGCCATCAGCAGCAGGTCCAGGCGCAGGTCCGGCGAAGGCAGGGTCTCCGTGGGAATGCTGCGCTGGAAGGGCATGATGCTGGGCAGGTAGGCGAAACCGTAGATGGCCATGCGGTCTGGCGACAGCTCTAGCGTGGCTTCCAGGGTTCGGCGGAAGGTGTCCATGGTCTGGCCCGGCAGGCCGTAGACCAGGTCCAGGTTGACGCCTTCGAAACCGAGTTCACGGCACTGGCGCATGGCCGTAAGAGTGTGGTCCCAGGTCTGGCCACGGGTGATGAGCGCCTGGACATTTTCGTCGAGATCCTGCACGCCGAAGGAGACCCGGTTGAAGCCCAGCTCCCGCAGGGCCGGTAGCTGGTCCGGTTCCAGGAACGTGGGATCCACTTCGATGGCGATCTCGGCGCCGGGCAGGAACTCGAAGCGGTCTTTGAAGAGCTGGAAGGTGCGCCGGAGATCGCCCGCGTTCAGGTAAGTAGGCGTACCGCCACCCCAGTGCAGCTGAAGCGCCTTGCGCCGGTCCTTCAGGTGGGAGCAGACCAGGTCCAGTTCTTTCGTCACCGCTTCAAGGTAGGCCTCCACGGGATCGTACTGGGGGCTGACCACCACGTTGCAGCCACAGTAGGCGCAGCGCCGGGGGCAGAAGGGGATGTGGAGGTAGAGCGACAGCGCCTCGTCCTTGCGAAGGTCGGCCCGGTCCAGGGCCGCGAGGACCTCGGGTTCCGGGAAGTCATCGGACCAGGCCGGAGGCATGGGATAGCCCGTGTAGCGGGGACCAGGACGGTCGTAGCGGCGGATGAGATCGGCGAGCTGGTTCATGCCTTCACCTCATCGAGCACGGCTCCAACCACAGCGGGATCGGTCTCGGGCACCAGCCCGTGGCCGAGGTTGAAGACATGGGGATGACCCTTCATGGCGTCCACGATGGCCCGCGCCTTCCGCTTGGCGGTATCGGCGCCTGCCAGGAGGGCGATGGGATCGAGGTTGCCCTGGAGCACCATCTTGGGGAAGCGGCGACGGGCCTCGCTGATGGGCACCTGCCAGGGCACGGCCAGTCCCTTGCAGGGCAGGTCGTTCAATGAATCCGGGAGGTAGCCCGTCCGGGCGAAGAACAGGGTGGGCGCGGCGGTCACCTGGGAGAGGGTGCGCGCCACGGCGGGCAGAGCGAAGGTCGCATAGTCGTCCGCATCCAGCTCACCGGCCCAGGTGTCGAAGAGCTGCACGCCCTGGGCGCCAGCCTCGATGTGCAGGTTGAGCAGCCGCGCGGCGGCGTCCGCCAGCTTGTCCATCCACTGGCGGGCCAACACGGGTTCCTGGTGGATGAAGGCCTTGGCCTTCGCCCAGCTCTTGCTGCCCTTGCCTTCGATGCCATAGGCCAGGAGGGTCCAGGGCGCGCCCGCGAAACCGAGCATGGTGACCTTCTCAGGGAGATTGGCCTTCACCTTGCGAATGGCGGCGCAGACCGGCTCGAAGACCTTCTCGTCCAGAGGGCGGTTGATGTCGATCTGGTCCAAGGTCTTGCCGATGCGGGGCCCGCCCTCCGGAATGGTGACCTCGCAGCCCAGGGCATCGAGGATCACCAGGATGTCGCTGAAGATGATGGCGCCATCGATCTGGGGGAAGCGGCGGATGGGCTGCAGCGACACTTCCGCGGCCAGATCCGAGTCATTGAGCAGCTGCTCGAAGGTGACCTTGGCCCGGATGGCGCGGTACTCGGGCAGGAAGCGTCCCGCCTGGCGCATGAACCAGACCGGGGGCTTGTCGAGGGTGTTGCCGTTGAGTACATGAAGAAGAGGCTGCATGAAAACTCCTGTTTCTTAACCGCAGATGTCGCAGATGACACAGATGCTCGCGTGATAGGTCCTGCTGTCTTTCATCTGCGTAATCTGCGGTTTCAATTAAATTCCTTGGCCACCGCGGCCACGGCCTGTTGGAAGTGGGCCAGTTCGGGTTCGCCGTGGGCGGCGCCGAGGAAGGCCACTTCGTAGCCGCTGGGGGGCAGGTAGACGCCCTGGTCGAGCAGGGCCTTGTGCAGGCGGTTGAAGGTGCTGATGGACTCACCCTTCACCGCGTCGCTGCGGCGGACGCCATCCTGGAACAGCGGCCAGAGCAGGCTGCCATAGCGGGGGCAGTGGAGCCCGGGGATGGTCTCAAAGGCCGCGGCCCACTTGGCTGCGTTGGCTTCCAGACTCGCGTAGAAGGCAGGGGTCAGCTTCGCCATGGTGGCCAGGCCCGCGGCCATGGCCACGGGGTTGCCGGAGAGGGTGCCCGCCTGGTAGACCGGACCGTCCGGCGCGACCACGCCCATGATGTCCCTGCGCCCGCCGTAGAGGCCCACGGGCATGCCGCCGCCGATGATCTTGCCGTAGGTGCCCAAGTCTGGCGTGATGCCGAGCAGTTCCGCCGCGCCGCCGGGGGCCACGCGGAAGCCGCTGATGACCTCGTCGAAGATGAGGACCACGCCGTGCTTGGTGCACAGTTCTCGCAGGCGCTGGAGGAACTCGGGCCGCTGAAGCAGCAGGCCGTTGTTGGCCGGGATGGGCTCGATGATGGCGGCAGCCAGTTCATTTCCGATCTCGGCGAAGGTGCGTTCGAGCGTGTCCATGTCATCCAGGGTCACCACGGAGGTCAGCTCGGCGATGGCCTTGGGCACGCCGGCGCTGGTGGGCGCGCCGAAGGTGATGAGGCCGGAACCGGCCTTCACCAGCAGACCATCGCTGTGGCCGTGATAGCAGCCTTCAAACTTCAGGATGCGCTCCCGACCGGTGAAGCCTCGCGCAGCGCGCAGCGCCGACATGACGGCCTCGGTGCCGGATGACACGAAGCGCATCTTCTCGATGAAGGGCACCATTTCCTTGATCCGGCGGGCCAGGGCCAGTTCCCGGCGGCTGGGGGCGCCGAAGGTGAGGCCTTCCTGCATGGCCTCGTTCACGGCGGCCAGGATGTCGGGATGGGCGTGCCCCAGGATCAGCGGGCCCCAGGACATGCAGAGGTCGAGGAAGCGCTGGCCGTCCTCGTCCTCGAACCAGGCCCCCGATGCCTTCTTGAAGAACTTGGGCGTGCCGCCCACGGCCCGGAAGGCCCGCACCGGGCTGGAGACGCCCCCCGGGAAATGGGTCAGCGCTTCAGCAAATAGAGTCTCGTTCGACATGTGCTTCCTTTTCTTCGTGGTCTTCCCGTCTTCGTGGTGAAACTTTCTAGGAAATCCATCCCTTTTCGACCGCCTCGCGGCCGGCGTAGGTGACGATCATGTCGGCGCCGGCGCGCCGGATGGCGATGAGGTGCTCGTACATCAGCTGGTCGCCGTTCACCCAGCCGAGGCGGTCGGCCGCCTTCACGCTGCTGAATTCGCTGGACACGTGGTAGGCGCAGATGGGCGCCAGCTGGGCTTCGCGGAGGCGCCAGATGAGGTCGAGGTTCGGGAGGGCCGGCTTGACCATGAGCATGTCCGCGCCCTCTTCCACGTCGAGCAGTGCATCGTTCAGGCCTTCCCGGGCGTTGCGGGGATCCATCTGGTAGGTCTTGCGGTCGCCGAATTTGGGACTGCTGTGGGCGGCCTCGCGGAAGGGGCCGTAATAAGCGCCGGAATGCTTGATGGCGTAGCTGAGGATGCTGGTCCGCGTGAACCCGTTCTGATCGAGCAGGGCCCGGATGGCGGCCACGCGACCGTCCATCATGTCGCTGGGAGCGGCCACGTCGGCGCCCGCTTCGGCATGGCGCAGGGCCATCTCCGCCAGGATGGGCAGGGTCTCGTCGTTGAGCACCACGCCCTCGTCGTCCACCAGGCCGCAGTGGCCATGGCTGGTGTAGCCGCAGAGGCAGACATCGGTCATGACGATGAGATCCGTGCCGAAAGCCTTCTTCAGGGCCTTTACGGCCTGGGGGATCACGCCGTCGTGGTCGCAGCAGTACGAAGCGTCGGGACTCTTGGCATCCTCATCCGGGACCCCGAACAGCAGCACGCTGGCCAGACCCTTCTTGAGGTCCTTCTCCACCTGACGCACCGTTTCCTCCACCCCGGCATTGACGATGCCCGGCATGCTGGAAATCTCGCGGCTTCCCGCCTGAGGCTGCACGAAGTACGGCTGGATGAGGTGGCGGGGACGCAGATCGGTCTCGGCCACGAGATTGCGCATGGCGAGGCTGGTGCGGAGGCGGCGGGAGCGGTTCAGCATGGGGACTCCTCCTTCTGATCCTGTTGAGATGCCAGCTGCTGGGCGAGCATGGCCCACAGAAGGCTGGGCTTCGGTTCGCAGTGGCCATGAACGGATGCGCCGGCCCGGGCGAAGGCCTCGGCGGTGGCCTCGCCCCAGGCGAAGCGCTGCAGGTCCTTCGCCAGAGGGGCGAGAATCTCGGCCTGAGTGGGGCTCAGGGCCAGAACCCCTTCCACCTCTGGCAGGGGCGGAAAGGGCTCCCGGGCTGCTTCGCAATGGGTGACCCAGGGGTGGATCCGCCAGGCGGAGCCGCGGGCGGCCTCCTCCAGGTACTCCCGGCTGCGTTCGCCCCGGACCAGCACGAAATCGCCTCCATCGGGGAAGTGCGTCTGGAGCAGCTCCCAGAGGGCCTCGGCCCGAGCCTCGGAGGGCAACCGCACATCCAGGTCCTCCCGCCCCAGCGCGTCGGCGGTGCCGGCACCCTGGACCAGACAGGTCATCCCGGAGGGCAGGCCCGCGGCTGCCACCTTGGCTCCCGAAGGGCTGAGGATCAGCAGCGCCCGGACCCGGCTCAGCAGCATGGGCGGCGCGGCTCCGGTCACCTTCAGGGAGGTGAAGGAGTAGGGAACAGGCCGCCAGCCAGCCTTCCGCACGGTGTCCGCCAGCGGATGGTTGCCGGGGCGGGCCAGCGCCAGACGAGGTTGAAGAACCGCCCTGGTCATGAAAGTCCAATGCCCCTGAGGACTCGCACCAGCAGATCGTGATCGTCGGTGCCCCGGGCTTCCGCCCTCCGGACTTCGACCTCCGGCGCATAGGCGGCCTGTAGCACCAAGGTGCCATCGGCCTGGGGAGTAGCGAGGGCGCCCAGGGGCTGCTGGCAACCCCCGCCGATACCCGCCAGCACCAGCCGCTCGAGCCTGACGCAGCGAGCGGTCATGGGATCGTGCAGCTCGGCCAAGGCCTCGATGAGATCAGGCCGATCTGCCCGGGCTTCGGCCAGGAGGGCGCCCTGCCCCGGCGCCGAAGGCAGTTCCGCGGGTGTAAGAGGTCGCACCGACAGGCCGGAGAGGTCGAGCCCCAGGCGTTTCAGCCCTGCTGCGGCCAGCATGGTCGCGTGGAGGGGCGCGTCCCGCAGCACGCCATCGCGCACCCGCTGCAGGCGGGTCTGCACGTTCCCGCGGATCCAGGTGAACCGGGCCTTGGGGAAGAGCTGGCTGAGCACCCGCTCGCGTCGGACGGCGCTGGTGCCGATGATCAGGTCCTCCGGCGCATCGGGCCGCATCACCAGCCAATCCGCGGGGTCCTCGCGGAGGGGGATGCAGGCTGGCACGATGCCGGCGGGTCGATCCAGAGACACGTCCTTGAGGCTGTGGATGAGGAGGTCCGCCTGACCCGCGGCCATGGCATCTTCCAGTTCCTTGGTGAAGAACCCACCGCCCACCTGCTTGTCGAGGGGTCCCTGGAGCCATTGATCGCCGGAGGTGGAGAACTTGCGCCAGGACACCTCATAGCCCTTGGCTTCGAGGAACCGGACCATGGGCTCGGCCTGGCCCACGGCCAGGGCGGATCCTCGCGTGGCCACTGTGACGTGCTTCATGCGGCACCTCCACCTATCGCACGCGGGGCGTGCTCCGGCTCGCTCGACTCGCCGAGGTGGAGCCTCCCTATGCCGCACCCTTCGGGCTTCGGCTTTGCCAAAGTGGCGCTCCACTCCTGCTGCACGCTCATAAATGGACCGCCTCTCCGTCTGCAGATGGCTTGGGTTGGGTCTGAACCAGGGCCCGAAAAGCGAGGGTGCGCCCCCGGGACAGGATCTCCTTCAGAGCTTCCCGCTGGGCCTCGTCCAGCCCGGCCATGGAGTCCTCCAGGGTTTTCGCTTCCTCTTCCAGGGCGCCCCAGGCCGCGTCGAGGCGTTCCTGGGCCGAAACCAGGTGTCGCTTCCGCGCCCGCGCCAGGGCCCGGTGGCGTAGGCGCCCCGCGGCGCCTACGAGGTAAGGTTCCGCCTTGAGGGCGGCCTCGGCCCGCTGGGACCGGGCGGTGGCCGTCTGGGCCAGGAAGGCATTGAGATCAATCCGGTGCACCCAGGGCAGCTGCTCCAGCCCCGGCTCCGAATCCGGCGGCAGGGCCAGATCGAGGATGCGCAGGATGGGCCGCTTGAGCGATTGCCAGGCATCCAGGGTGAAGATGGGCTCCGGTGCCGCCGTGGCGGTCACGATGGCGTCGAAGCCCTCGGGATCGTGCTGGAGCCGGGCCAGATCCAAGACCGGGAGCCCCAGGGGATCGGCCAGTTCATGGGCCCGGCTACGGGTGCGATTGGCCACGGAGACCTTGAAGCCCCTCTCGGGCAGTCGCTCCGCCAGATACTGGGTCATGGGACCCACACCCACCAGCGCCACTGAAGCACCGTGGGGCAGGCCCTCGGTGAGGTGCCTGAGGGCGACGGTGGCCACGCTGACGTTCCCATCGGCCAACCCCAGGCGGGCCCGCAGCCGCTGACCCTCGCGGATGACGTCCTCCACGGCCGTATAGGCTTCATCACCAGCCACGCCCACTTCGCGGGCCTGGACGAGAGCGTCCTTCAGCTGACCTGGAATTTCTCGATCCCCGAGGTTGGCTGATTCCAGCCCAGCCGACATGGCCAACAGGTGGATCCAAGCCTCTTCGCCCTCGTAGCGGCGCACGCCGGGCCCAGGATCGATGGCCTCGGCTTCGCCCCCCCACACCATCCAGAGCACGCGCTGACAGGTGGCCAGATAGACCAGTTCCCGGGCACCGGAGCGCCGCTGCCAGTCGCGCAGATGGCCGGGAAGGCCATCCCGGACCACATGCTGCGCCACCAGATCCAGGTCGTGGACGGGGGCGTGAAAGCTGATGAGGACGGGTTCCATATCGGATTTCATGATCGGCAGATCGTGGGTCGGCTCGGTCATCGCTTCGTCATAAGCTCGCGATAGTGGCCGCTATCACAAAGTCGGCCCATTCGAGAACAACCTCTCGATGGCGGCCCAGTTCCATTCCTGAACCTGGGGTCCCCCTCCCTCGCGCAGGTCCTGCTGGGTGAGCCAGGCATCGTAGATCACCAGGGCGCACATGGCCTCGGCCACAGGCACCACCCGGGGGGAAATGCAGGGATCATGGCGGCCATGGGTGGAAATCTCTGAAGGGCGGCCTTCGCGGTCGATGGTCCTTTGGGTTTTGGTGATGGAACTGGTGGGCTTCACCGCGAGCCTTACGACCACCGGCGCACCGGTGCTGATGCCGCCCAGGGTGCCACCGGCGTCGTTCTTTTCGGGGCCGGTGGGTCCAAGGGGATCGTTGTTCTCACTGCCACGGCGCCGTGCGCTGGCGAAACCGGCGCCCAGTTCCACGCCCTTCACGGCCCCGATGGACATGCAGGCCAGGGCCAGCAGCCCGTCGAGCTTGCCAAAAGCGGGATCCCCGAGGCCCACAGGCAGTCCTTCGATCCACACTTCGCAAACGCCGCCCACACTATCGCCCTCGGCCAGGGCGGCCTCCACGGCGGCCTTCTGGGCCAGGAAGGCCGCTGGGTCCGCCACGCGCAGGGGATTCGTCTCCACGAAGGCCCAGTCCACGATCTTCCCTTCAATGCCGGCGATCTCGCGATTGAATCCCCGCACGGTCACGCCCAGGGCCGCCAGCTGCTGCTTGGCCCAGGCCCCCGCGGCCACCCGGGCCAGGGTCTCCCGCCCACTGCTGCGCCCACCGCCGCGGGGATCGCGGATGCCATATTTGCGGTCGTAGGTGAGATCCGCGTGGCCGGGGCGGAACAGCTCCGAAATGGCCTTGTAGTCGCCACTCTTCTGGTTCTGGTTGTAGACCACCATGGCGATGGGGTGCCCCGTGGTCTTGCCCTCGTAAACGCCACTCAGGACCTGGACCTTGTCCCCTTCATTCCGGGGCGTCACCAGGTTCGATTGGCCCGGGCGCCGCCGGTCCATCTCAAGCTGGATGGCTTCCAGATCGAAGGTCAGGCCAGGCTTCACTCCGTCCATCACGACGCCCACTGCGGCACCATGGCTTTCGCCGAAGGTGAGGATGCGGAAGGCGCGACCGAAGGAGGAGGGTGAATCGAAGAGCATAGGGCCTCATCATACCGTTATCATTCCAGTCATGAATCCCATTGAAACCAGCGATCCTCTCGTCGGCATCACGGTCCTCAATTACCATCAGGCCAAGACAACCTTGGCCTGTATCCGCAGTCTCCTTGAGTTCGAGCCCGGCACCAGTCGAATTCTATGGATTGAGAACGATGCCGAACACACCAGGGAGAGGACCCTTGGGGTGTTAGACCAGGCTCCCTTCCCCTGGGAGGAACTGGATCCAGACCGATCGACCCTCCCCCCAGGCGGTACGGTTGGAGTGATTTTCAACCACGACAACCTGGGTTATGCCCGTGGCAACAATGTGGGTTTAAGGTTCCTGCACAAGGTTGGAGTTCCCTTTGCCTGGATCCTGAACAACGATACCGAACTGATCCAAGGGTCCAGTACAGACCTCGTGAAGGCGGCCCTTTCGGATCCCTCTATCGGCAGTTGGGGGACCACTATCATCGAAGGGCCAGGTGTCTACTGCGGTGCCATTCTTTCCATGCGCGATTTTGCGCCAACCCTCGCGCGGGAACCCGAGAATGTCTCGGCAAGCCCTTACAGCTACATCAGCGGTTGTTCGTTATTCGTGCGCCTGGGCCTAGCTGAATCCGTGGGTTTTCTTCCCGAGGACTTTTTCCTGTACTTCGAGGATGCTGCCTTTGGTTTTGAATTGAGGCGACGGGGATTCCTTCCAAACGCTGTGAAATCGGTCCAAGTCAGTCATGCCGGCAGCCTCAGCAGCGGTCGTCGCAGCGCCCTGATGGAATACTACATGCGCAGGAATCGCTGGGTGTTCATCCTGCGCTACTTCCCTGAGGCCTTCCGACGGCAGCAGTGGCGAATTTTCTACACCCTGCAGAAGTACTTCCTTCGATTCCGACTCGACCGCATCCGGACCGAGTTAATGGCTTGGCGCGATTTCCGGTCCAATCGTCTGGGCAAGAGTGACCGTTCCTTCTAATGAGGTTTCGACCAGGTCCAGCCCAGGTCCATGAACCACCGGAAACCCATTCCAGATCGACCCTGTTCATTCAGAACCGCAGATTCCCGTTCTGTGCTAGCCCCTAACCGAAGAAGCCTTCCTGCCTTTCCTCGGTGCTCCACCACGGCCTGAAGGCCCACAAATCGATTCCGGACCGGGAATTTCCCTGGATGGTCTTCCAACCAGTCCAGCAGCACATCCCGAAAAGGGCGATCGCCGGAGCGGAACCAGGTGAGAACCCTCCACTCGGGCACGGGATCCCATTGAAGGTAAATCGTCCCGTAACGACCCTCGCCACCGAGAGCTGATCCGAGTGCATCCCCCTCGTAGTAGAAACCTGTCTTGTACTGATCATGGGTAAAGGACCGGTGCCCTTTTTCGACGTCCCTGTTATCGAACTGATGGCGGGCGTTGACGGTATCAAGGTACTCCAGCCCCACTTTCCAGCGCGGCCAATCCATGAGAATCCCGACCGCATCGTTGGGAACCTGGGGACTGGGTGCGGTGTAGCGGTAATTTCGTCCCCATATATTGGAGGGGCTTATGTTGACCAGGGCCCTCCAGTCGGCATTCAGGTCCTTGCCGATGTAGTACCCAGGCCGGTGGTACAGCAGGCCAAATGAAACTGTGTTCACTGCCTTGGAACCTCGACTGACGTACAGACGAACATCCCGAGCATCCATGAATTCCTCAAGAAATGCGAAACGAATCCGCATTCCGACATCGGAATTGGAAGCACTCTTGGCCTTGACCCCCGTGAGGCCAGGCTGAGACTGACTCAGATCAGCGCCATTCTCAATAAGAGTATCCTTGCCGCCCGTGAAAGCCGTAAGGTAGTCACCCAGGCTGTAGCCTTCCAACTGATCCACCCCGTTGACTACACCGCCGAAGAGGTTGATCCAGTTGAAGTAGAACTCCACGCTGTCGCCAAAGGCCGCCTGGGCACGGAGCCCAGACAAGAAGGGTCGCTGGGGATCCCCATCCCTTGAGATGAAGCGGCTTCGATAGGAGGGATCCTGGATGTTTTCAGATAGCACCCGATGGTTCTCCAAGCGCCCGAAGAAGAGTTCCCCTTTCCAACTGCCCAGGGGCACCGAAAAAAGGGAACGCGGCGACATGGGAGTGGTCAAACGGAATTTGGGGAAGGGCCGGGCAGCCTCGCCAAGGACATACCCGCCATTCAGCCCAAAGCCCCATACAAGGGGTTCCCGCTCCAAGGCATAGACCCACCCACCCAGACTCTGAAAGCGGACATGCCCCCGGTCGAGACTGAATTGGTTGGCACCATCCGATGTTCGGTAGGCCAGGGCCCGGGCCCCAACATCCCATTGGGCACTCTTCCAACCCGCAGAAATGGAGGCCCCCCCCCCCGTGAGCGCATTCCCCAACCCCAGGGATTGCACGAAGGGAGCGGCTGGCCCGTGCTTATCGGCGCTCCAGATCCCACCTCCATACCAGAGCCCCATTGGCTGATCCGCTCCAAGGGGCGTCTGCGAGGCCCAGCCTGGGGGAGTCTGGGCAAAAAGGGGCCCGCAAGGAAGGAAGGGCAACAACCAGGCAAAGGTAATGACTTGGGTCGCTTTCACCGTATTGCCTCGGCCACCAGGACACTATCCTCACGGGTTTCCAGGCCCCGGAGATCGGCATGAGCACTTTCGCGAATGCCGGGAAAGGCTATCTGCCTGAACCCAGCTTCATTCAAGGCTCGCTGCAACTCTTCGCGGTCGTAGAGGTGTTGGTGCCCCCACCAGCGAAAGCCGATGTTGATCATCTCAGCTCGAGTCTTGATGAAGGCATACTCCGGCCACTGGACCCAGGCGAAACGGGTCCTCCAGTCGTTCATGTGATAGCCCGTAACCAGCTCAGCCAGATCCGGCATGGCAATGCGGAGCACACCACCTTCCCGGAGGGCGCGATGGGCCTCCTTCAGGAATCCCATTCCTGTAGTAAGGGGGACATGCTCGAGCACGTGCTCGGAATAGATCCGGTCCAGAGATCCCTCCGCGAAGGGGAGCCGTTTCTCGAGGAACACGACCAGCTCTGCCCTGGGATCGATATCCGCATTGATCCAACCTTCGAAGCGATTCTTGCCGCATCCAAGATGCAGCCTGGTGAGGTTTCGTCGGGATCCTAGGCGGTGGATCAGGAGTTTGGGCCAGTAGAGACATGTGGCTGCCGCCACCGGCCAGTGGTCTTGAAGGGCCAACCGAATCGAACGCACCAGCCGCATCAGATTTCCTTCTTGAATTCGGCGGGAACGCCTGCCACAAGGGTACGAGCCCTCACATCCTTGGCCACGAACGCCCCCCCGCCCACCACCGACCATGGACCGATGGTGAGTTTTTCACGAACGGCGCAACCGGTGCCAAGGTAGGCACCTGCTCCGACTTCGACATTGCCGCTGACAACGACCCCCGGTGAAAGTGTGGCGAAATCACCAACTGTCACATCGTGACCAAGGTTTACACCTCGATTCAAGGTCACATGTGCTCCAACATGCACGTTCACGGTCAAGATGCAGCCCTCAGAAACCATGGATCCGATCCCGATTTCAGAGCGTTTTGACAGGTACACACCTGGATGGACCAGGGCAGGTGCGAGTTCAAAACCAGCCGCAAGTGTTCTTTCCAGAAAGTGCCGCTTCAAGGCAGGGTCCCCTACACCTCCGCAGAAAACCAGGACCTCCGCTCGGAACGATTCAATATCCACGAGGTTTCCTACTACGGGAAGGCCGTCCACCAACGAGCCTTTCATATGCGGGCGTTCATCCAAGAAACCAACCACCTCTCGCCCAATTTGCTCGCAGAGATGGTTGACCTCTCGACCATGACCCCCGCAACCCCATATCACCAGTTTCCGGCTCATCCCTTGATCCCCATCAAGACTCGGTCAATGTCACCTGCTGCCATTTCCTCCCACAGCGGAAGACTCAGGATCCGCCGGGAAAGATCTTCTGTCACGGCCAACCCTCCATGGGGGCAACCCGAGAACTGGAGTTGCTGATGGCAGGCCGGGCTGAAATACGTCCTGCATTCGATGCCGTGGAGCGACAGCCGATCCACCACCTCCCGATTCGAAACAACGGGCGGGCACAGCAGTGGCATGAATTGAAACGGGACGTCTCCCTTGACCACCTGCGTGGCCCAGCCTGCTTCAGACAGTTCCAGACTGGCCAGTCCCATTTCATAGGCCGCATGGATGGAACGACGGCACGACACCTTCTCTGGATAGACCTCCCAGGTTGCCAGGGCGATGGCGGCGGTGTACTCGCTGATCTTGCTGTTGAGCCCCTGGTCGCAGGAAGCGCGATCAGCCCCAAATCCGAAATTCCCCGCCCTCCTCAACCGCTCGATGGCCTTAAGGTTCCCGCTGTAGACCGCCCCACCCTCTCCGATCCCGAAGGCTTTCGTGGCATGGAAACTGAAGACGACCAGCCCCGGAAAACCCTTGCCGTACCACTCCCCTTCAATTTGCGTCCCGAAACTGGCGGCCGCATCCACCACGACCGGAACCCCCGCCCCATGCAGGCAGGCATAGGGTCCCAGGTCCATCCCGGTGCCAAAGGTGGCGTAGGGTACCACCACCGCCACCTCATCGCCCAGGAGGTCCAGGGCTTCCTGAAGCTTGCGTGGATCGAGGCACCAAGTGTCGGGCATCACGTCCACGAAATAGGGTTCCAGACCTGCCCATTGGGCTGCCAGGGGCGTCGCGGCGAAGGTGAAGCTGGGCATGAGGGCATAGCGGCCAGGCCGACGCGCTTGATGAATGGCCAGCATGAGCCCAATCGTGGCGTTGTTCACCGTGCAGAGGGACCCGATGCCGCCATAGCCCTCCGCCACAACCCGCGATTCGAACTCAGTACACAGCGGGCCGTAGTTGGAATAGAAGTGTGATGAATCGATGCTGTCCAGCAAGGACAGGTAGGAGCGCTTGGGGACCAGGTTAGGTCGCAGGAAAGGAATGCGGTCACTCATCGCACATTGTTCCGTTCCTTGAAATGTCGCAGCAGCAGGTCTGGATGACGGGCGACTTTGGCGCCCATCCAAAGGATTTTTCGGAATCGGTTCCAATCCCCCGGCTCGAGGTATTGATGGGCATTCATATCCCAGGGAATCCGTTTCAACCACTCATGATAGAACACGGATGAAGTGGTCACTTGGGCCTTGCGAAATTCGAGTGCAGGATTCACTCGCCACCTTCCCTTCGCGTTCTCATATTCGAAGGGATGCCATACGAGATCGGCCCGGGTTTCCCGAATGAATGCCAAAAGCTTCGCGATGCGGTCGGCAGGGATGGCGTCATCGTCATCCAGGTGGGTGATGAAGCTTCCCTTGGCCAATGCTAGAGCGCGGTTGATGGGGAGGGTGCCAGCCACCATCCATCGCCGGTAGGGATCCTCCGGATAGTCCCCTCGGACAGCCAGGTTTTCGAAGTGGATCCGGGGATCACTGAGGGAGGCGAGGCGTTTGGCCGTGTCATCCGTACAGGCATCACCCACGACCACCACTTCAATGTTTCGATAGGTCTGGGCAAGAATGGAGGGAAGACAGCGCTCCGTCAGCAGGGGCCCACGGTTGTAGGTGGCCACGCAGACACTCACCAGGGGTTCCGCTTTCTCATAGTTTGCCTGGTAGGGCTCACTTTTCCTGTCCCGGAAGAAGGCTTCCACGAACGCCGGGTCCAGGTCCATCCGGGATCGAAGGGCATCCAGCTCTTCTCCCGCGAGGCGAAGGCGGGATTCGAGATTGTTGAAATCCCTGGCCAGAAGCCTGCGCAGTGCCCACTTCAGCATGCCTTCCCCCCCCTTGACCAAAGTATGTCAGGAACCAAGCTGAGTGTGATCGGAGGTACGACCCAAAGAAGCCTGACCGCTGGGCTTTCCAGTTCGTGGACGCAATTCTAGAAAGGATGGATTGGCTCTTTGAATTGTGAGCAATCAGTCATGCCCTTCCAGAATCACCCTTCGAAGCTGGGGACCAATCACTGCCTCCGAGAATCGGGACCGGCAGGTTTGATCCGTTTGGGTTCGCCGGCGATCCACCTCTGCCTCAGGCAGGGACCAGATCTCACAAAGGGCCTGTTCCAGAGCGGTGGGCGAAAAAGCATCCACGCACCACCCGAGACGCCCACCGTCCAGGATTTCGAGCGGGCCACCGTGGTCTGGCCCAATCAGCAGCAGTCCTCGAGAGGCCGCTTCGGGGTAGACCATGCCGAAGGGTTCATCCAGAGTGAGTAAAGCCATGACATCGCAAGTGTCGTAGACCCGACCTAGTTCTTCCTGGGGAAGAAACCCGTGGAAAGTGGCGCCTCCATCGGGCAGCAACCTCTTTGCAAAGGATTCCAACCAAGGGCGGGCTGGGCCATCCCCGACCAGGTGAAGGTGAGCCCCTGGGTGGGAGGCCCTGAAGCTGGCAAATCCTCGAATCACCGTGTCAATGTTCTTCAGGACTCCCAGCCGTGAATGAACGAGCACTTGCAGGCCCGAACGATCCAATCCCGATCGGGAACGCCCAGCCTCCGGGAACCTCACCATGGGATAGACAACCTCCTCCCCGCAACGACCGTAGATTTGACGGGCGTTGTCCCGGGAGAAGGCGCTGATGGCAAAGATGTGATCCAGTCGTGCGGTTTGTTCCAAATCGTAGAGAGCCCTCAAGGCCTTGGGGCGGCCCCTCGATATCTCAGCGTCGTGGACCATGAGGTTCTTGGTCCAGTTGATCGAGGCCTGGTCCTCCAAGGCCCCCTCTGCCGTCTCCACGCGGGTAGTGATCACCGGGTTTGCTTTACGAACATGCAGTTCCCTTAGTGGTTCGTTGCATTGCCAAACTTTTCGACCTTGGAAGCTTGAGGCCCCTAGCATCGCGTTGCAGGGAGCGTTGTGGGCAACCACGACTTTGCAGCCCAGAAACATCTGAGAAGCACGACGTCCCCTTGCCTTCACCTTACCAAGGCGGGACAGTCCGAAAAAAAGATCAGACCAATGTCGCTTCTGGACGAGTCGGATCGGGAGGCCATCCACGAGGCCTCCCCATGTAGCGGCGTCATAGGCCAGGGTCACCAGGCAGACATCTTCGCCAGCCTTCCTAAGGCTTTGGGCCTGGTACAGGCACAGGAATTCCGCCCCACCGGGCACCTCGAAGGCTGGGTTGAACAGTGCAATGCCCGGCATCGGCGAATCCTGGTTCCAAATTGATGCTAGCAGTCTTGCTCTGGCCAAGTCAGAAGCTGGCATTTCCATTGGTTTCCAAGGGAGCCATCTGTTCGGCCAGCGTTCTCCAGAGGACTTCCGAATCCACCTGGTTCATGCATGGATGGTCTGGCAACGGGCAGATGAATTCCATGCACTCGAGACACGAGAGGTTTTCCTTGCGGAGAACTTCCACCTTTGGACCCCAGGGTCTGGAGTGCCTTGGCCGGGTAGGGCCGAACACGGCCAGCGTGGGCACGCCGGCCCCCCCGGCAATGTGGGCCAGCCCTGAATCCATGCCCACCAGCGCTCTGGCTTCGCAGACCCAGGCCGCCGACAAAGAGAGGCTGCACCGGTCGACGAGGTTAAGGGCCCGTGGCAATTCCGAGGTCAACTCCCCGGCCAACCGGTGATCCTCTGCCCCCGCCCCGAGGATGACTACCCTGAGATCCATGGACTCCAGCCGTCGGCCCAGATCAGCGAACAAGGGTACGGAGAGACGCTTTGACCAGCTGTTGGCGCCCGGGGCCAGCACGACGTAGTCTTCCTCAAACCCTGCTTCCTTGGCCTGAGCCATCCGGGCCTCGAAGGCCTGCTCCCGGGGACGGAAGGGGGTGAAACCCACAGGGCCGAGTTCGGGAAAGGCTCGGGTCACCGTCGAGGCGTAGCGTTCCACGAAATGATCATCCCGGGAATAGAAGGGCACGCTGTGGGTGAGGAGGAGGCTCACGCCCCCGTCGCCGCAGCCCAGACGCAGGGGAACCCGAGCCAGCAGTCCGGCCACGTGGGGCCGGGCGCTCTTGGGGAACCCGATGACCGCCGAGGGGCGGTGCTCCCGCAGCATCCGGGCGGCCTCCCAGACCCCGTACTTTCGGCTCGGCTCGGCGACGATGGCCACCACGTTGGCGCTCCCCTCGAACAGTTCCACCGTACGGGCCGGGCCCCAGAACACCATTGGAAGTCTGGCCCGCCGCAACGGCAATGGCCGCGTAGGCCATCATGGCATCGCCAAAAAACCGGTTCACGCGCACCCAGTAGGCGCCTTTGGGGATCATGCCGCCCTCATGCAGAGCTTCCATCTTCACCTGGATGCGGCCGTTTCGCCCAGATGTGCGTGGCGGGAACCGCGATGAGCGCAGGACCCGGGAACCGCTGCGGACGCCTCCAGAGCCGCAGGCGCTACCATCTGAGAGGAATCCCCACGAGGTCCCCATGCGTCGCCTGCTTTGCCTGCTGAGCCTGCCCCTGCTCGCCTCCCCTGCCGTGCATGCGGAACCTGGAATCCAACGCCAGGCCCCCCGCTTCACCGTAAGGGATGCCATCCAGGCCGAGTGGGCAAGACAACCGCTTCCCTTCACCAAAGCCCAGAAAGCGACTCTGCCCGTCGCGGACCGGGCGCGGTTGGAACGCAGCCTCCGGCGCATCGGCGCGCCGGATGCCCCCGCCCTGCTGCCGCCGGAGCTGGAGAAGGCCTTGCTGGAACCCTGGGAATCCAAGGCGAAGATCGCCCGCTCACCCCAGGAGCGCTTCACGGCCCTGTTCATGCTGAATCGGCTGAAGAGCGAGAAGGCACTGGCGGCGCTGGAGGGCCTTGGCCCCACCGATGCCGCCACCTGGCCCAGGCACCTGCACCTGGAGGCCTCGATCGCCACCGCGCGGCTGAACGGTGGCGAAGTTTCCCCCACGCTTCAGACCTTCCTCGAGGCCCGCCAGAAGGCCGGTAAGGTGGATCCCGTCCGCGCCCAGGCCGCCCGGCTGCGGCTGGTGATGGCGGGGAAGGAAAAGGGATTGTTGCCGTTGGTGCCAGCCACTCCGGGAAGTGTGCTGGCGTTGATGGATGCATGGAACCGGGCGTCCTGGGCACAGCGCAGGGATCTGGCCCTGAATGCCTTCAAGTCGCTCACGCCGGATTCCGAGGCCTGGCCCAGGCTGGGCCTCCAGCCGCCTGATCCATCCACGTTGGATCATGCCTGCGTGGGCATCCTCTCCCGGTTGTCTGAGGGCGTTCCGAGCCCGGCGCCGGTCGAGGCCTTCCAGGTCAGCGGTGACCCCTGGCCCTGCTCAACTAACCCCCTTGCGCAGTGGTACGGATTCCAGGCCCTGGCCAAGCTGGAGACACCCCTGCCCTTCCTCCAATCTGCGCTGCGGCAGGAACCGCCCTTTGGCGCGACGAGCCCGTTGATGGTCGGCGCGCTACTTCCGACCCTTCGGCGTCAGAGTCCCGAACGGGCGGACCAGATGAGGTCGCACCTGCTTGCCGGGGACGATGCCACCGCCCGTTCTGCGGCCATAGAGGACCTTCCCTCGGCCCCAGCGGATCTCGACGCCCTCACGAAGCTCACCTGGAACGACACCCAGTTCGAATCCCAGCAGACCCTCATCCAGAGCTATGCCCGTTGGAAGATGTCGCCGGAAAAGCAGAAGGTTCAGCTGCGCCCCTGGCTGCAGCACCCGGACTGGGCCTGCCGCTGGGAGGCCTACCAGGCCTTGATGAAGCTGGATCCGGCGACGCCCTGGCCCGGGTCACCGAAGCCCACGAAGACCGACGAAGCCATCCTCAAAGAAGCCACGCGTCTCGCCGAGCGCGGCAAACCCGTGCGCCTTCGCATTTCCTTCGGTGGATCGCGCAGCGTGACGCTCCGGCTCGATCCGACGGTAGCCCCCATGAACGTGGCCAACCTGGTCCTGCTGGCAAATCAGGGCTACTTCAACGGGCGCCTGGTGCCCCGGGTGGTGCCGGACTTTGTGGTGCAGATGGGCTCGCCCTACGACACCATGGACGGTGGACCGGGCTACACGGTGCGCTGCGAGAACTCGCTGACCTGGTACGGCCCGGGCAGCGTGGGCATGGCGCTCTCGGGCAAGGACACCGGCGGCAGCCAGTTCTTCATCACCACCAATGCCACGCCGCACCTCACTGGCAAGTACACGCGCATGGGCGAAGTGGAGGATCTTGACCGCGCCCTGAAGCTCCTGGACGACCTGGAGCTGGGCGCCAGGATCGAGTCCATCAAGGTGCTCGAGAAATGAGGTCCCGAGGCCTGCTGATCAGCCTGGCAGCGCTCAGCGCCTCGGCCCAGGCGCCGCTGCTCCAAGACGGAGCCAGGGAGCTGCGGCAGGCTCGGCTCGACTGGCCCCTGGGCCAGACGCCACTGGGCCCCTCGTCCATCCCCTCCTTCGAGGTGGGCCTGGGTGGCGCGGGCGGGGACGGCGCCTACTCCCCCTTGACCGGGGGCGAAGGTTCTGGCCATGGCAGCCGGGGCTGGGGCCTGGGCCTGCAGGGCCGCTTCGTCAAGGGGGGGTGGTCCTTATCCGCCACGGCCCTGGCCCTGCGGCACGGGGATCACACAACAGGGATCCTCCAGCGCTTCGCCCTCGCCTACCAGACGGACTCCAGCTGGCGTCTGGCCCTGGAGCAGGCGCCCTTCGCCTGGGGTGCAGGCCTCAATGGCGGCGACTTGCTGGGCGATTCGGCCCGCTCCTTTCCGCGTCTGTCCCTCTCTGCGCCGGCCGCCGCTCTGCCCATCGGCAGCTGGAGGGCTGAGGCCTTTGCCGGCCAGCTGGGGTCGGATCGCACCCTCCCCGAGGGGAGCCAGGACCGGAATCTGCGTCTGGCGGCCCAGTCCTCGGGCCTCGATCTGCAGAACCCAACCCTCTGGGGCGCCCTGCTGCGGGCTTCTTTCGGCACCCTGGTGGACGGCAGCCTCGGCGTCCTCAGTCTGGAAAGCGGACAGGATGGGCTCGGCCGTCCAACACCCGCCACGGCCACCCGGAAGGCCGCTCTGGCAGAGCTGCGGGTGCGGCTCCCGGCCCTCGCCCGGATCACGGGAGCCCGGGGGGCCGCGCTTACCCTTAGCCGCAGCGGAGCCCCGGACAGCCCGGCCCTGAGCCTGGTTCCCGTCCGGAACCTGGGCGGCCTGCAGCTGGTCTGGGAGGGCTGGGATCTGGGTCTTGAATACGCCGGCGCGGCGCCCAGCAACAGGCCCGCAGCTTTCCCTCAGCCGACTCATCTCGCAGGCTTCTCATTCCATGGCGATCCCCTTGGACCAGCTTTCGGGCGCGAGGTCATCACGCGCACCGTGGAGCTGGGCCTGCCGCTCTTCCTGGAGGGCCAGGGCCGTCTGAAGGCCGTGCGGGTCACGGCGGCCCTGGGTCATCCGGCCGGCGGGGGTTCCTGGTTCCTCCAGGCCGAAGCCCAGTGGCGCACCCCCACGGGCCGAGTGGGCGCCTCGGTGGCCTCGCGGCGCGAGGAGTTCCCAGGTAGTGATGCCCACTGGGGCTGGGCCTTCAGCTTCTTCCATGCTTTCCGGGTGTTCTGAGGTCAGGGGAGCCGCGGCGCGCCAGGCTGAACGCGGCTGTAGTAGCCATCGAAGGAGACCAGCCAGGTGGCCCCGCCATCCAGGCTCTGGTCCCACAACTGCCGCACTCGCCCATCGGGGAGTGGCGTCCAGCAGATGCGCTCGAGGGTCCGGCCCCTGGGGCCCTCCTGCACCCCCAACAAGATCATGGAGCCACCCTTCAGTCCGCCCTCCAGATCCAACACGCTGCCACTGGCATCGACCCAGTGCTGCCGCCAAGTTTTCTGGCCAGGCACATAGGCGTTGAGGCTGGTGCCCGCACCCCCCTTGGCGCCTTCCCAATGTTCCTGAAGGACCGTCCCGCCCAGCAAAGCCAAGATGGTGTTGTGCCCCAGGCGTAGGCCCTTGGCATCGTGCACCTCCCAGTGGCCCAGCCAGAAATCGAACTGCTTCTGTTCTGGGCTACGCTCTGCAGGAGCGGCGATCGCAAGCACGGCGGGCAGGACCAGGGGAGACAAAGGGCGCATGGACACCTCGTCCAGCCATCCTGAGCGAGATAGAACGAGTCTGTCTGCCCCGATGGGGTGAACCCCCCAGACCTGGGGTGAATCACGGTGGGACGGGGAGGCGGGGACCCGGCCCGCTTGGCTGGGCTATCATGAGGATCTTCGCTTGAGGCTGTGATGGCACTGACGCCAGATCTGCGGGTCCGCCGCGCCGCCGAGGGTGGTGGTCTGGTTGATCGAACTGTCCGGTGTGTGAGGTGTTCGTGCTGATCCGTGTCTTAGCCGCAAGTTCGCTCCTGCTGGCCCTGGCCTGCACCAGTCCCGAGAATGCCGTGCCCGCCAAGCTAGCCGAACCCTTCACGCCCGTCCTGATGCTCCGTCCCGTGACGGTCAGCCTGGTCGTGGGCGCCACGCAGTCCTTTCAGGCCGAGATCAACTACCAGGAGGGGGTCCGATACATCCGGCAGCCCGTGGGCTGGCGGGTGGTGGAACCCCAGGGCGGCACCATCACCGGCGCGGGACTCTACACGGCACCCGATGCCCCAGGAATCTTCCATGTGGAAGTGAGGCGCGAGGATTTTCCGGAAGTCACCGCCACCGCCACGGTGACGGTGAAGTGATGGATCTGTACGGCGCCCTTCGCCCCCTGATCTTCCGCTTCGATCCCGAAACCGCCCACAACCTGGCCTTCTGGGCGGGAGAACGCCTCTGTGCCTGGCCTTGGCTTCCCGAGCCTCAGCATCCGGTCGCCCTCCATCGGTCTGCTTTCGGCCTGGACTTCCCCACGCCTCTGGGCCTCGCCGCGGGGCTCGACAAGGGGGGCACCCTCCTACCCCTCTGGAAGGCCTTGGGTTTGGGCCATGTGGAGATCGGCACGGTGACGCCCCGGCCCCAGCCCGGCAACCCCAAGCCGCGGGTGTTCCGCTTTCCCCAGGCGGGCCTGATCCTGAACCGCATGGGCTTCAACAGTGAGGGCGCCGAGGTGGTGGCCGCCCGGCTGCGGCACCGCCCCCGGGGATTGGTGGTGGGCGGCAACCTGGGCAAGAACAAGGAGACACCCGAGGCCCAGGCCCTGGACGACTATCGCTCGGCCTACCGCCTCATCGCCCCGGTGGTGGACTACACGGCCCTGAATGTGAGCAGCCCCAATACGCCCGGCCTGCGCAACCTCCAGGCCCCGGAGGCCCTGAAGCCCCTGCTGGCGGGCATGCTGGATCTGCGAAAAGAAATGGGGCTGGAGTGTCAGCCCCTGCTGCTGAAGCTGGCACCGGACCTGGCCCCGGAGGATCTCGACGCCATCGTCGAAGTGGCCGTGGCCTCCGGCATAACCGGCCTCATCGCCACCAACACCACCCTGGACCGGGGCGTGGTGGCGGAGCCCCTGCGAGACCGGGTGGAGGCCAAGGGCGCGGGTGGCCTCAGCGGCGTGCCCCTGAAGGCCAAGGCCCAGGAGGTCCGCCGCTGCATCCTGCGTGCCCTGCGGGGACGCCTGCCCCTGGTGGCCTGCGGGGGACTCGGCTCGACCGAGGACGTGCGCGGAGCCCTGGCCGACGGCGCGGCCCTGGCCCAGGTCTACAGCGCGCTGATTTTCCAAGGTCCAAGCCTGATACGGCGCATCGATCAAGGTCTGATGACCGAGGCCATCGAGGTCCAAACCTAGGTCGGAACACCTATGCATCCTCTTGGCCCCATATACTGAACCATATGAACCAGGCAGCCACCGGCAGCCCACCTGCGCCTCGACGCGGCAACACCTTGGCCCTGGTCTCGGGCGGCGCCCTGCTCCTGGGGCTGGTGGCCCAATTCGGAATGTCGGGATATCCGCAGACCCTGGTCATTCTTCTGGGCGTGGTGGCCCTGTACTATCTGGCCGGCTTCGCCGCGGCCCAGCGGGCCAGACAATCCGGACCCGAAGCCACCGGCTGGAAGGTCCTGGCGGTTTCGCTCCTCGCCAACAGCCTCATCCTGGCTTCCCGGATCCCGGCCTTCCTGGGCTATCCCCTCCCCGCACTGGCCCGCAACGCCTCGATTCTCCTGCAGGTACTGGTGGCGCTGCTGCTTGTGGGCACGCTGCTGGCCTGGCACCTGACGCCTCGCACCCGGTTCGACCGGGTGCGCCACGGCCTGGACGGCCTACTCTTCGCCCTTTCAGTCTTCTTCCTCCTTTGGGGTCTGGTCCTGGGACCGGCCTTCCTCAACGACCGCTTTCCCTTGCTCGACCGGATCCTTTGGATCGGCACCTTCCTCGTCTATGACCTGCTGCTGGGTCTCGCGATCTATTTCGGCCTGGCCGAGCCCTCCCGGTTCCGGGGCCCGCTCGGCTGGCTTTCGGCGGCCTTCCTGCTCGCCAGCCTCCACAACTTCAACTGGCTGCTCGGCGTCCTCTCGGGCTCCCCACTTTTCCAACTGACCATCGGCCCCCTGGTCTTCACCGTGCCGCTGGCCTACCTGGCCGCAGCCCTCTCGCGCCGGCCCGTGGATCCCCAGCCTTCCCTGCCGGATCAGGTGCGTATCATCCATGTCCTCCCCTATCTGCCAGTGATCGGCGCCACCACCCTCGGCGTGTGGATGCTCATCACCGGAGGCGGGCTCAGCCATCGGCTCAGCCTCGTCTGGATCGCGCTGAGCCTGGTGGTCGTGTTGCTCGTGCGCCAGTACTTCGCGCTGAAGGACTTCTTCACCCTTTCGCAGCACCTCGAGACCCGGGTCGCGGAACGCACGCAGGCCCTCGAAGAGGCCCAGGCCATGCTGCTCCGCACCGAGCGCATGAAGTCCCTGGCAACCCTGGGGGCCGGGCTTTCCCATGATCTGAACAACCTGCTTTGTGCTATCCAGAGCCGAGCGGAACTCGTGATCATGGACATCGACGAGGCCAAGCTTCCCAACCGGCGAGACATGGTGCGCCTGCTGGAGGCGACGCAGCTCGCCACGACCATGAGCCGCCGGCTGATGAACCTGGGCCGCCAGGATGCAGAGCCGCCTCAGGCCATGGATCTGGCCAACGAACTCCTCGCCATGCAGCCCCTCCTCCAGCTCCTGCTGCCCCGGAACCTGGTGCTGGAACTGGAGAACGTGGCCATGGTGACGCCCTTCCTGGGCACCAAGGGGATGCTGGAACAGATCCTGGTGAACCTGGTCAGCAATGCGCGGGATGCCATGCCCTCCGGTGGAGCGATCACCCTGCGCATCGGGGCTGCAGGACCGGAAGACAATACCAAGGGGCCCCTGCTCGAGGTCGAAGATGCCGGCAGTGGCATCCCCGAGGAACTGCAAGCGCGCCTGTTCGAGCCCTTCTTCACCACCAAGCCGGCCGGCAAGGGCACCGGACTGGGCCTCATGTCCGTCAAATCCCTGCTGGGGAAGGCCGGTGGCCAGATCACCTTCACCTCGCAACCGGGTCGAGGCACCACCTTCCAGGTCCGCCTGCCCCGCCTGCCCTGACCCAGGGGCGTTACACTGGAGGGCTGAGGTATCCATGTTGTCACTGCAATCGAGGATTCGCGATCCGCGCCTGCTGCCCCTGGCGGACAAGGTGCTGCGCGGCGAGCGC
The DNA here is from genome assembly GCA_025363715.1 of Holophagaceae bacterium. GTDB lineage: Bacteria > Acidobacteriota > Holophagae > Holophagales > Holophagaceae > Geothrix. The sequence continues at coordinate 41,551 of JANYLR010000019.1, forward strand.
CTGAGCTTCGAGGACGGCCAGCTGTTGTACGAAACGCCTGACCTCACGGGCGTGGGCGCCATGGCTCACCACGTGCGGCTCCAGAAGCATGGCCGGGCCGCCTACTACGTGGTGAGTCGCCGGTTGTCCTACACCAACGTCTGCTACACCCACTGCCAGTTCTGCGCCTTCCAGGCCAAGCCTGGCGATCCACGGGCTTATTCGCTTTCCGCCGAGGACATCATCGCCGAGCTGGAGAAGCCCGAGAACACCGGCGTACGCGAGCTGCACATGACCTCGGGCCACAATCCCAAGCTCAAGATCGACTACTTCGAGGATCTCTTCCGCAAGATCAAGGCGCACTTCCCGGCCATCCACCTCAAGGTCTTCACCATGATCGAGATGGACTACTACGCCCGGATTTCGGGGCTCACCACCGATGCCTTCCTGGACCGCTGCATGGCCGCGGGCCTGGAGAGCTGCCCCGGCGGTGGCGCGGAAATCTTCGACGAAAAACTCCGCGAAGAAATCTGCATCGGCAAGAAGGACGCCCAGGTCTGGCTCGATACCGCCGAGCTCTGCCACCGCAAGGGCCTGCCCACCAACTGCACCATGCTCTATGGCCACATCGAGGGACCGCAGCACCGGGTCGATCACCTGCTGCGCCTGCGGGACCTGCAGGACCGCTCGCTGGCCGCGGGCTACCCGGGCTTCCTGGCCTACATCCCCCTGGCCTACCAGAACGAGGACAACGAGCTGAGCGCCACCCACGTGATCCACGAGACCACGGGCACCCAGGACCTGCGCGAAATCGCCGTGGCCCGGCTGCTGCTCGACAACGTCCCCCACATCAAGGCCTACTGGGTGATGATCTCGCCGGGCCTGGCCCAGGCGGGCCTCAGCTACGGCGCCGATGATCTGGACGGCACGGTCATCGCCGAAGAGATCGCCCACCTGGCCGGCGCGAAGAGCCCCCAGGGCCTGCAGCAGGGGGAGCTGGTGCGCCTCATCCGCGAGGCCGGCTTCGAGGCCCTGGAGCGGGACAACCTCTACAACACCTACGCCTTTTTCGCGGCACTGTAGATGCCGAGCATGAAACGGTGCGGCCCGGGCACCCCAGTCGGTATGAAAGCCACCTTGTCGCCAGGCTTGACGATCCAATCCAAGCTGTGAACCGTGTGGTTGATGAAGACCCCCTCGATCCGTTCCAGGGGTAGACCCAGTTCCAGGGCGATGTCTTCGGCTTTGCGGCCATCCGGCGGGAGGCTCACGTCCGCGCTTGACCCGAGGCCGAGTTCCTTCCGGATGGTGTGCAGGCACCCGAACATCCTGATGTTTATTGTGGAATTCCGGTCCATGCCATCCCCTTCATTTGATTTCGGCGAGATCAATCCACCTTGCGTTTCTCGTAGGATTTCACCGGATCCAGCGCGAACGCGTAGCGGCTGTTCCACAGGCGATCGAAGATTCCAGAGGCCTGGGCGGCCAAAGGCGAGTCGCGGAAAATCAGCTCGATGTTCCGGGATTCGGCGAAGTAGCTCTCCTCCCAGTTGCTGGTGCCCAGAGCCAGGTGCGCGCCGTCCACCACCAGGTACTTGCTGTGGATGGTGCGGGCGTAGGGGATGTGGCCTTCCTTCGCCTCGGGAATAGAGGCCACCCGTACCTCGAGGTTTGGGATCAGGGCCAGCGCCTTCAGGTGTGGCAGGGCCCGGCCCCCCAGCACCCAGTCCGAGACCAGCAGTCGCACTTTCACGCCCCGCACGGCCGCGGCGCGGAGCGCGTTGTCCAGCACGGGCCAGAACCGGTCCTGGCCCGAGATCGGCGAATAGGTCAGCAGCTGCACCCGTACCGAGTGTTTCGCCTCATCCAGCAGGTCCACCAGCGCCTCGATGGAGGGCCGGATGTCCTTCGGAGTCAGGAAGGGCGGGCTGGCCACCAGCTCCACCTTGGAACGGGCGGACATCGGCGGCTGCGCGGGAAACACCGGCACCTTCCGGTCCCCGGCGAAGGCCCAGTCGATGGCGAACAACCGTGTCAGCCGCGAAACGATCACAGGCTCAGTGCTGCGCACCCCCAGCTCATGAATGTGCTCCAGAGCCCGCCAGTCGAAGTTCTGGCTGCCCAGGAAGGCCTCGCGCCCATCCACCAGGAAGTATTTGGCGTGGAGGATGCCCCGGGAAACGCCTGCCAGGTCCAAGCTCCGCACCTCGGCGCCCGGGATGCGGCGAAGCCTGGCCACCGAAGCGGGATCCTGGTCCACCATCTTCATGGAGAGTAGGAAGCGCACCTTCACGCCCCGGGCCCCGGCCTTCTCCAGCTCCGCCAGCACCGGTTCGAGGGCGCTGCCAGCCCGACTGGTGACATAGAATTCGGCGGCCTCCACGCTCGTCTCGGCCCGGCGGATCATGTCCACCCAGACATCTTTGGCGAAGGGGAGCGAGGGGTCGGTGAGATCCGTCTCCGCTGGGATCGACTGCACCAGCTGGGTAAGGGAAACCTGACGCTGGGTCCCGGTCTGCGCATGCGCAGACCGGGGGGCGCCGAGGGCAAGGCAGGCGGCGAGGAGCAGAGCTATCGGACGGGTTGTCATGGGTTCACTCCAGCGCTGAGGATACTCCGTTGACTCAACCCCAACGTCCCTGGTGAGGTGAAGGCATGGAGACCAAGGCCGAGTTCCGCGCCCACCTGAAGGCCCGCCGGGACGGGCTCCCGCAGGAATTCCGCGACGCCTGGTCCCAATCCATCTGCCAACACCTCGAGCGCCTCTGCAGGGACCGGCGCTTCACGCGGATCGGCGCCTTCTGGCCCTTCGGCTCCGAGCTCGATCTGCGCCCGGCCGCGGCCACCCACCCGGACTGGCTCTGGTTCTTCCCGCGGGTGGCATCCACCCAGCCGCCCCGCCTGGTCTGGGGCACGGAACCCCTGGAGAAGGGCCATTGGGGTCTCATGGAACCCGTCTTCGCCCAGCACTTCATACCGCCGGTGCAGCTGTTGCTGGTTCCGGGCCTCGCCTTCGACGACGACGGCCACCGCATGGGCTATGGTCGGGGCTTCTACGACGCCCTGCTGGCGAAGCTGCCGGAGGAGTTACTCACCATGGGCGTGGGCTTCGAATTCCAGATGCACCTTCCCGTGCCCGTGGAACCCCACGACTGGCCCGTCCAGGCCCTGCTGAGCGAGCGCGGGCTGCGGCTCTTAGAGCCTAAAGCCTGAAGCCCTACCCCAGCCTCAGAATGCTCGACCCATCCGCGTAGTCCTCGGTGGGCGTCTCGCGCATCTTCTGAAGCACCTGCACCAGGGCCCGGATGCGATCCACCATCTCCCCGATCTTGGCGAGCTTTACTTCTTCGGGGTACCTCCGCTGCAGCATCTCCACCTGCATGGAGATGATCGCCAGGGGATTGTTGATCTCGTGCTTGAGGGTGCCCGCCATCTGGCGGAAGGATTCCAGCCGTTCCGCCGCCAGGGCCCGTTGCTGCAGCTCTGTGTGTCCGCGCAGCACCTGCAGCCGGTGGTGGAGGGCCTCCCAGCGGAAGCCCTCCGTCAGCCAATCCGTGGCGCCGGCCTCGATGAGCTTGGGCGTCTCGTCCTCGGTGCAGCGCACCACGAGGATGGGTGTGGTGGCGAAAGAGGAGTGGCGGCGATAGGCCCGGATGCAACCCACCAGATCCTTGGTGCCCCGGGCATCCACCACCAGGAAGCGGAACTTGGGCAGGGGCGGCGGGGGCGGCTCCTGTTCCAGGGGGTGCAACCAAAGGTCGCCCGCCTCGGCCACGGTCTGGAAGAGACCCAGCAGGTTCAGCTCATCGCTCACCAGCCCCAGCAGGGGCCGGGCGGGTTCCTCCGGCATGGCATCCGGGCCTTCAGGCAGGAAAAGGTCCAGGGCCTGATCGGCCCAGTGCCAGCGCACACCAGCCTCCTGGAGCATCCGCTGGGTCCAGGGATCCGGGATGGGCGCGTGGAGACCTGCGGGCATACCCATCCGCAGGATTCGGCAGCCTCGTTCCTGATCCCAGCGGGTGGAGAGGGTGGAGCCCTCCTGCATCTGCATGAGCATGGGCTCCACCAAGCCCGCCAGGGCTACCACTACGGACCCCCCGGACATCCAGACCGATACGGCGGGGGCCTGCCCGGCATTGAATCGGACCTTGCGCAGGAGCAACAGGGATTCCCAGCGCTGGACCAGCTCTTCCTGGAGGACAGCCGCCTGTAGCGGATGGCCCGCCAAGGGCATGGCATCAGTGTGGCCTTCCTGGGAGCCGTATTCGAACAGGGCGGTCATCTGGTCGAGCTGCGCCCGGATGGCCCCCCCGGTGAGTCCCGGCAGGCCCTCGGCCCAGCTCTGCACGCGCCTCAGGGGCGCCGCCAGGGCTGCCAGGAGCTCGCCATGCCGATCGGTCTCCCGCTGCCGATCGGTGCGCAGCCGCAGCAGCTCTCCTTGCTGCTCCGCTTGGCTGAGGGCCCGACGGTTGAGCATGGCCTGGTGCAGGGCCATGGAACCCAGCCGGACGAAAGCCTGGAACACGGCCAGATCAAAGCGAGTGAAGGGCCGCCCTTCCGCCTCCCGGTCGATGTAGAGCGCCCCGTGAAGCTCTCCCTCATCCACCATGGGGGCGCAAAGCAGCGAGCCCCGATGTAGTTCCACCAGGCTCAGGCCGCCAAAGCGGGGATCCGCCAGGGGCTGGTTTGACATGACCGCAGTGCGCTCGAGGGCCACATAGTCCAGGACGGAGCGGGAGAGGCCGATGCCCTCCTGGACATCCCCCACCCGGTGCGCGGTGCGCCAGGCCCCCTCCTGGGTCCTCCAGACAAGGAAGCCGCGGTCCCCGCTCAGCAGATGCAGGGATTCCTCCAGCAGGCCCTTCACCATGGCGTCGGCATCCACCTGACGCAGCAGCTTCTCCGTGGCGCGCTGCAGCAGCTCGATGCTGCGAATTAGGACCATGGCCTGGGCCGGTTCTGGGCGCACCTCCTGAAAAAGGTCGCCCACGCGCTCGGCGAAGGTGGTGCCGTCCAGCCCCGGGAACCCCTCTGTGAAGGTGAGGTGCCAGCCGCCCATGGCCAGTTCATCCCCATCCTGGAGGGCATTGCCCTGGGGGTGGACCAGGGGGCGGCCATTCAGCATGGTCCCGTTGGCCGAATCCAGGTCCCGCACCCACCAGATGGCGCCGATGCGATCGATGGCGGCATGGGTCCGGGACAGCTCCGTCAGCTGTGGATGGGCCACCGCACAGGTCAGCGGATCCCGTCCCACCTGGCAGGCCTCATGGAAGGCATGCCGCAGGAGCTGGTTGCCTTCCAGCCAGGACAGGTAGGGCATCAGACCTCCACACCAGCTGCTTCGGCGGGAGCCGCAGGATTCTTAATCAGGCGGGCAAAGGATACCGAGTGTCCCGGGTGCGGCTGGGCCGGAAGAAGAGCATGGTGTGGCCGATGGTCCAGACATGCTGCAGGCCAGGCACTGAGGCGCAGAGGGCCTTGGCGGCCGTGTCCTCATCCTCGAAGCTGTTGGGATTGATCTTGACCTTCACAAGTTCCAGGCTGTCCACCATGATGTCGAGCTCGGCGGCCTGGGCAGGCGTCACGCCCCCCTTCCCCACATGCATGACGGGCTTGAGCTTGTGGGCCTGGGCTTTGAGGAATTGGCGCTGTTTGGGGCTAAGCATCGGAACTCCAGTCTCTCAGTCTATCGTGGAAGGCGAGGTGCCCCATGATCCGTCCCATGCTGCTGTTCCTCGCCGCCCTGGCCTGCCTGGCCGCCCCGCCCCGCACCCTGCGCGTGGACTACGGCCACACGGGCGATGCCACCACGGAGCGCTTCGGCCTGGACCGCGTGGTGCTGGAGCCCCTGCCCTGGCCCGGCGATTTGGGGAAGGCCGTGGACACCAGCAACCTCGGAAAGTACTGCTTCGAGGTGACGGACAAGGCGACCGGGAAGCCGCTCTACTCCAGGGGCTTCGCCAGCATCTACGGCGAGTGGGAGACCACGGACGAGGCCAAGGCTCTGAGCCGTACCTTCTCTGAATCCCTGCGCTTCCCCCAGCCCGATGCTCAGGTGCGCATCACGCTGAAGAAGCGCGACGACCACAATGCCTTCAAGGCCATCTGGACCTTCGACCTTGACCCCAAAGACCCCCTCATCGAGCAGGCCCAGCCCCTGGAGGCCGGTGGCCTTATCTCCCTCCAGAGGAGCGGCGAGCCGGTGGATAAGGTGGACTTCCTCATCCTGGGGGATGGCTACACCGCCGCCGAGCGGGGCAAGTTCGAAGAGCAGGCCCGCCGGGTAATGGACCTGCTCTTCGTGCAATCTCCCTTCAAAGAGCACAGGAAGTCTTTCAATGTATGGGCCCTCTGCCCACCCTCTCGCGAGAGCGGTGTCTCCCGTCCCTCCACGGGTCTGCATAGACGCACGCCGCTGGGGACCACCTACGACGCCTTCGGCAGCGAACGCTACGTGCTCACCTTCGATAACCGGGCCTTCCGCGATATCGCCGCCCAGGCACCCTACGAGTTCGTGGAGATCCTTACGAACTCGGAGACCTACGGTGGCGGCGGCATCCACAACCTCTACAGTACAGCCGCGGCGGGCAACAGCACCATCGGCTACCTCTTCGTCCACGAGTTCGGCCACCACTTCGCGGGACTGGCGGATGAGTACTACACGTCGGATGTGGCCATCACCAACAGCCCCTCCCGACCCGAGCCCTGGGAACCCAACGCCACGGCGGATCCGAAGACCCCCAAGTGGAAGGCGCTGCTGACGCCGGGCGTACCCCTGCCTACCCCCTGGAAGAAGGCCGAATTCGAGGCCCATAGCCATGAGTATCAGAAAGAGCGGCGGGCCCTGCGCGCCGCCAACCGGCCCGAATCGGAAATGGACGCCCTCTTCGCCAAGGAGAAGGTCTACGAGATGAAGCTGCTGGGCACCGATACCCATAGCGGCAAGGTCGGTGCCTTCGAGGGGGCCAACTACGAGGCCAAGGGCTACTTCCGCAGCCAGGAGGACTGCCTTATGTTCACCCGGGACGACGTGAGCTTCTGCGCCGCGTGCAAGGCCGCCATCGAACGGGTGATCCGGCAGTACGCGAAGTAGGAGAACAGGGCACCGGGCCGGCTCCTGCCGGGCCGGTGCCCCTCCGAGGAGATCTGAGCCTCAATACTCCGCCGGCAGCTCGTTCAGTTCAGCCAGGGTGTAGACGGGTCCGTCCTTGCAGACATAGCTGCTGCCGGTGTTGCAGCGGCCGCACTTGCCCACGCCGCACTTCATGCGGTTCTCCAGGGTGGTGAAGATGCGCTCGGGTGGGAAGCCCAGCTTTTCCAGCACCGGCAGGGTGAGCTTGATCATGATGGGCGGCCCGCACACGATGGCGACGGTGTTCTCAGCAGCCAGACCCAGCTGCTCGACCACGGGCGGGATGAACCCGATCTTGCCCTGCCAGTCGGGGGTTTCGCCACCGGGGTCCACGGTGGTCACCAGCTTCATGTCCGGCCGCTCGCTCCACTCTTTCAGTTCGCGCTTGTAGACCAGATCCTTGACGCTGCGGGCACCGTAGACCACGGTGATGTCCTGGAACCAGTCCCGCAGGTCCAGGCAGTTCCAGATGACACTGCGCAGGGGCGGCAGGGCGATGCCACCGGCGATGAAGACCAGGTTCTTGCCCTTCCAGTCTTCGAGCGGGAACACGTTCCCGTAGGGCCCACGGAAGCCGACGATATCGCCTACCTCCTTATCAGCGAGGGCGGCGGTGACGCGGCCCACTTCGCGGAAGGTGCATTCGATGTAGCCCTTGCGGGTGGGGCTCGAAGCAATGCAGAAGGTGCTCTCGCCTTCACCGAAGGCGCTGTAGAGACCGAACTGGCCCGTCTTGAAGTCGAAGCTTTGGGCCGCGATCTCATCGACGAACTCAAGGCGGAAGGTCTTCACGGCCGGGGATTCCTCCGTGATTTCCGCGATGCGCATCAGGTAGGGCAGGTAGATGTTTTTCTCGCTCATGCCTTCACTCCAGCAGCCTCGATCAGGTGCTCCTTCAGGTTCATGTCGACGGGGCAGGCCCGGGTGCACTTGCCGCATCCCACGCAACCCAGCATGTCGTAACGCTCGGGGTAGTAGCTGAACTTGTGATAGACCCGCTGTCGCCAGCGAGCGCCTTGCACCTCGCGCGGATTGTGGCCCGAGGCATGGAGGGTAAACAGGTGGAAGCCGCAGCTGTCCCAGCAGCGGAGCCGCTCACCCTTCTTGGGATCGGCCTCCTCCTGGATATCGAAGCAGACGCAGGTGGGGCAAACGAAGGCGCAGGCGCCGCAACCGATGCACCGGAGAGCCTGGTCCGTCCAGACTTCGCTTTCGAAGATGCCGGGCAGCTTGGTGGTCAGGGCGGGCTGGTCGAAGGCCTGTTCGACCTTGGCTGTGATGGCCGCCTTGTCGACGCCATTGCCGGGCTTGAAGAGATCCGGGGCCAGGTTCAGGATGGCCGCGCCCTTCTCGGTGCAGACTTCCGCGAGGTAGCCGCCTTCCTTGGGCGTCAGCAGGATGTCGCTGCCCGTGGCGTCGGCCGGACCGCCGCCGACGGAGGTGCAGAAGCAGGCCTCATCGGCCTTGGTGCAGCTCAGGCCGATGACGGCCAGCTGCTCGATGCGGGCATTGAAGAACTTGTCGCGGTAATCCCAGTTGAACACCGCGTCCAGGGCCCCGAAGGCCTTTGCTTCGCAAGGCCGGACTCCGAATAGCACCGTGGGGACGGCCTTGGGCTCGGTGTCCTTCAGATCCACCTGGCCGGGCGCAATGGTGTAGGAGAGCAGTCGCTCCACCTTGGGGAAAGCCACCTCCTTGGCGGATAGGATCGTCTGCAGATAGTCGCTGGCCACCTGGGCCGGAGTCTCGACCTCGGCCAGTTCGGTGCGGCCACCCGCCTCGACGGGGGCCATGATGCGCCTCCCATCCTTGCGGAGCGCGCCGAAGAGGCTGTTCAGCGATTCATGGGAGAGGTTGTACGTGTTTGCCATGGCGACCTACCGGATGAAGGATTCTTTGTCGTCGGTCTTGAAGGTGGACAACGCGTAGTCCAGCTTCGCCTTGGCTCCAGCCCGCTGGCCGAACTGCTCATGGATGCTCTCCTCCGCAGCGAAGGTCAGCAGGTGCACCGGGATACCGACCGGGCAGGCCCGGCCACATTCGCCACACTCCACGCAGCGTCCAGCCAGGTGCATGGTACGGACGGCGTGGTACTCCAGGTTGCCGATGCCGTGGCTGGCCACCGGAACCCACTGGGGGCGATTGCAGTCCATGGTGCAGGTGCCGCAGTAGCACATGGGGCAGCTGTTGCGGCAGGCATAACACTTCATGCAGCGGGAGAGCTCGTTCTGCCAGTAGACCCAGCGCTGCTCCCGGCTCATGGCGTCCAGCTCGGCCAGCAGGGCCTTATCCTTGGCGTCGAGGCCCTGGGCCTTGAGAGCCAAGTGCTCTTCCAGGGCGGCGGCGCTGTCGAGTTCCTTGACGGCCTCGCCGTCCACGGCCAGGATGACCAGCTCGCCATCCCTGAGCTGACGTTCGGCCATGAGCTGCAGGATAGCCCGCTGGGTCGCGGGGAGCGCGATCACGGCCACCTTGCCGAGCTTCTTCACTTCGTGCTTGGTTACATAGACGGCCAGGTTCTGCAGGCAGGCTGCGTCCAACACCAACTGGTCCACCTGGCCAGCCTTTCGGGCAAAGTGGGGACGGCGGACGTGGCCGGTCCCCTTGGCATAGCCCAGGACGGCCTTGATCTCACCCTTCTCAAGGAGCTCTTTCGCCCTTTGATTCACCGCTTCCATGGCTCACTCCTCATTCGATGCCTGCGCCGATGATTTGCCGGAATTCCGCATAGGGGCCAAGGGCTCGTACCTGGTCGGTCACTTCGTTCACGAGCTGCGCCCAGCGGGCGCCCTCGGCCGCGGACACCCAGGAGAAGGTGATGCGCCGCATGTCCACGCCCATGACTTCCATCATCTTCTTGAAGACCATCCAGCGGCGCCGGGCGTGGTAGTTGCCCGAGGTGTAGTGGCAGTCATTGGGGTGGCAGCCGGAGACGATGACCCCGTCCGCCCCCTTGTGCAGGGCTTTCAGCACCATCATGTAGTCGATGCGCCCCGTGCAGGGAACCCGCAGCACGCGCACATTGGACTGGTACTTGATGCGGCTGGTGCCTGTCAGGTCGGCGCCGGCATAGGTGCACCAGTTGCAGACGAAGGCTGTGATCTTGGGTTCGAATTTTTCATCCATGGTCGTGTCCTCGTCAGAGAGTCATGAGCTCGGCATAGATCTGCTCATTGCTGAAGCCCTGCAGATCGATCGCCTTGGTGCGGCAGGTCGCCACGCAGGTGCCGCAGCCCTGGCAGAGACCAGGGTTGATGCGGGCGAGGGTCATGATGACTTCGCCACTGCGGGCCTTGATCTCTTCCTGCTCGATAGCCTGGTAGGGACAGGCGCCCTGGCACAGGAAGCAGCCCACGCAGGTGCTGTAGACCGGGGCGGCCTGGCGGTTCACCACGGCCACGATGGGTTCGCGGGTGAGTTCATCGTTGCTGAAGAGGCCCACCACCTTCGCCGCCGCACCGCTGGCCTGGGCCACGGTTTCGGGGATGTCACGGGGGGCCTGGCAGGCGCCCGCGAGGAAGATGCCGGCGGTGTTGGTTTCCACAGGGCGGAGTTTCGGATGGGCCTCGGCGAAGAAACCGTAGGAGTCGTAGCTCACGTGCAGGGTCTGGGCCAATTCCTCGGACCGGTCATTGGACTGGACCGCCGTGGCCAGCACCACCATGTCGGCCTTGATCACCACGGGCTCGCCGCCCATGAGCGTATCGGCGCCCATGACGATGAGCTTGCCGTCCTCCTCATAGATCTTGGAAACGCGGCCACGGATGTACTTGACCTCGTCTTCCTCGATGGCTCGGCGGACAAATTCGTCGTAGTCCTTGCCCGCCGCGCGGATGTCCATGTAGAAGACGTAGGCCTTGCCGCTGTGCACCTTGTGCTTGTAGAGCATGGCGTGCTTGGCCGTATACATGCAGCAGATCTTGGAGCAGTAGGGCACGCCCTTGGCGCGGTCGCGCGAACCGGAGCAGGCGATGAAGACCACCGTTTCAGGCTCCTTGCCATCCGAGGGCCGCTTCATCACGCCCGAGGTGGGACCCGAGGCCGAAGCCAGGCGCTCGAACTGCATGCCGTCGATGATGTCCTTGTGCTTGCCATAGCCGTACTCGGGGAAGGCGTCGGTCTTCATGAGCTTGAAGCCCGTGGCCAGGACGATGGCACCGATGTCGAGGGTGACGAGCTCGTCTTCCTGGTCGAAGCGGATGGCGTTGGTGGGGCACATTTTTTCGCAGACCTTGCACTTTCCCGTCTTGTAGTAGGTGCAGTTCTGCAGGTCGATGACCGGCTTGTTGGGCACGGCCTGGGGGAAGGGCACGTAGATGGCCGTGCGGGTGCCCAGACCCTCGTTGAACTCGTCCGAGATCTTCTTGTTCGGGCACTTCTGGATGCAGAGCCCACAGCCCGTGCAAAGTTTTTCGTCCAGCTTCCGGGCCTTCTTGCGGACCGTCACCTTGAAGTTGCCGATGAATCCGTCGACCTTTTCCACTTCGCTGTAGGTCATCAGCGTGATGTTGGGGTGCTGGGCCGCCTCCACCATGCGGGGCGTGAGGATGCACTGGGAGCAGTCGAGGGTGGGGAAGGTTTCCGAGAGCTGGCTCATGTGGCCGCCGATGCTCGGGGACTTTTCCACCAGCACGACTTTGTGGCCGCCATTGGCGATATCCAGGGCGACCTGGATGCCGCCCACGCCGCCGCCGATGACCATGGCCGTGCGGGTGACGGGCACCTTGATGGGATGCAGGGGCTCATTGTGTTTGACCTTCTCCACCAGGACCCGAATGAGATCCGCTGCCTTCTGCGTGGTGGCGTCGCCCTTTTCGTGGACCCAGGAGCAGTGCTCGCGGAGATTCGCCATCTCGCACATGTAGGGGTTGATCCCCGCGTCGCCGGCGGCGCGACGGAAGGTGGGCTCGTGCATGCGGGGTGAGCAGGCCGCCACCACCACGCCATCGAGCTGGTGTTCCTTGATGGCCTCCTGCATCTGGCGCTGGCCCGGGTCCGAGCACATGTACTTGTATTCCACGCTGTGGACCACACCCGGAATGTCCTTGCACATTTCCGCGACTTTTACGCAATCCACCGTGGCGCCGATGTTTTCGCCACAGTGGCAGGTGAATACGCCGATTCGAGACATGTTCGACTCCCTTAGCTCTGCACGCCGGCGGTTTCAGCGAATTCCACGGGCACCATGTGGCGATGAAGGCCCAGGGCCTTCGGATCGAGCCCCAGGGCCAGGCCGACCACCTGCGTGATGAACATCGCCGGAATGGCGTATTCCTGCTGCAGGTACTCGTTGATCTCGGCGCGGCGCAAATCCAGGTTCGAGTGGCACATGGGGCAGGCCACCACGATGGCGTCCGCACCCCGCTTCACGGCGTCCTGCACCAGCTTGCCGCTGAGCTTGGCCACGATGTCCGTGCGCGTCACGCTGAAGGCGGCGCCGCAGCACTCGGTCTTGAAGGGCCATTCCACGGGCGTGGCGCCCACGGCCCGGAGCATGCGGTCCATGCTCTGGGGATCCTCGGGACGGTCGAAGTTCACGACGCGGGGCGGCCGTACGAGCAGGCAGCCATAGTAGCTGGCCACCTTCTTGGCGAAGGGTTCGACAGTCTTGGCCGCGATCAGGTCCTTCAGCCGGTCCAGCACCTCGAGAATGTTCACGATCTTCACGGTGCCCTTGTAGGGCATCTCGATGGCCTTCTCGATCCCGGCCAGCATCTCGGGATGCTTTTCCAGCTCCTGCTGCGCCGAAAGGAGGCGATTGGAGCAGGCGGCGCAGGGGGCCAGGATCTCCGTGAGACCCGCCTGTTCGGCTAGGGCCAGGATGCGGGCAGGCAGGGCGATGGAAAGTTCGTGGTTCAGGATGTGAGCGCTGCTGGCGCCGCAGCAGTTCCAGTCCGCGACCTCCACCAGTTCCACATCCAGAGCCTTGAGCACCGCCCGGGTGGATTCATCGAATTCCCTGGAGGAGCCCAGCAGGGAGCAGCCGGGATAGTAGCCGATCCGCATGGTGTCACCCCTTTCCGATCGTCTGCTTGAAAAGATGCTTCATCCCGCGTCGGTTCTTGATCAGGTGCGGGAGGAGGCCCAACTTGCCCTTGATGTACATTTTCGGCGCCAGCATCACGTCCTTCAGGAAGTGGCGGCTGCGCACCTTGTAGTCGGCCACAAGGCCCACTTCGTAGAGGCGACCGGTGTACTCAATGGAATCCAGGAAGGCCCGGTGGAAGGCCAGGATGTCCTTGCTGCGCGGATGGGCGAGATTCAGGCGGAGGGCCTCGCCGCGAATGAAGTCCATGATTTTAGGGATTTCCACTTCCTGCGGGCAGCGGGTGCTGCAGGTCTCGCAGGCCAGGCAGAGCCAGATGCCTTCACATCCCAGGACCCGCTTGTCGTACTGGGGCAGGCCGTACTGGAGCATCCGGAAGACTTGGCAGGGTGGCATGTCCATCTGGTCGGCGACGGGGCAGCCGGCGGCGCACTTTCCGCACTGGTAGCAGTGCGCCAGCTTGACGCCAGTGGCCTGCTGAACCCGCCAGGCCAGCGTGTCTTCGTGGTGATCGTGATGGGATCCGCTGCTCATGTTTGTTCCTCGTAGTGGAGGGCCAAGCGGGAAACTTGAATCTCGTTTCATTGATGACTCATGCATCGGCAATTTACGATGAGGCTGGTCAGACCACCACCCTTTTTTTCCCTGTTGTGACGAATGCCCATAGATCAGTCGAAGGGAGAATGATTGCAATCGTGAGGTTCAGGGTCTCGAGATTCCCCCTTGCCAGATCTCTCAAATGGCTATGGCCACTAACTTTGGGCTGGTTCATCCGGCGGTCGGGCGATTCGCTGCTGCAGCCAGGGTGCCTGTGGATAGACCAGTCAAGAGCAGAGGCTGTCCCCACACCCTCCTGAGCCTTGATTCGGCCATCGGCCCACCTAAGGGCAGGTCCACGGACCGGGTCCCCCACAAGGCTTGCTCTGCTAATTTTCCCGGGCTCCCCTTGGCATGAGCGGACGCGACGCTTCGCGCTGGATCCAACTAATTGCGCGGCCTGGCAACAACCCGCCGCCGAATGTCCTCCAGGAAGCTCGCATCGACCCACCACAGGCTGGTCTGCCCGTTGCCGGGCTGTGTCCTTTCCGCCAGGATGTCAACCCACCGCAGTGGCTTGCCCTCCAGCCTCGGCAGAGCACGATCGCTGCCGAAGAACACGACCTTGCCATCGGGGCTCAGGCTGATGGCGTATTCATCGCCGGCCTCGCTGTTCACCACCGGACCGAGATGCACCGGCTCCGTCCAGGTGCCATCCTCCCGCTTGAAGTAGCCGTAGTAGTCGGCACCACCAAGGGAATCGGCGTGGCCCATCAGCGGCACCAGGATGAAGCGACCCTCGGGATCCACCCGGGGATTGGCCTGGTTCGGATTCGCGTTGAAGGGCGGCGGCAGTTTCTCGGCGGGCGCCCAGCCTCCGTTCTTCCAGACCGAATGCATCAACCATCCACCCCTGCCCTCTTCCCGGAGGAAGTGTAAATCCCCAGCCCTGGTGATGGTCGGATAGAAGGTGTTGCCTGGGCCGTTGATAGAATCCGGCAGCCGCCGGGGTTCGGACCAGGCCCGGCCGTCGCGATCCATCACCCAAATCCCGAAGGGACCAGGCCTGGCCGCCTTGGCCTCCGCTGGGCGGTCGGATACGAAGAAGAACCGCCGGCCATCCGGACTGATGCAGGGTTCCAGGCAGCGCCACCGGGGATCCCGGGAGAAGGACGCCACCTCTGGTGCAGTCCAGCGCCCAGCCTCCTGGTGGGTCTCGATGATCACGGCCTTGCGGAAGCCCGGCAGAAAGACGCCGAAGTAGATCTCGGTGCCATCCGGGGTGATCGTGATGTCGCGCGTACTCAGGCCCGAATTCACCTGGCCAGGCGCGAAGAGGGCTGCTTGTGAACCGGGGAGTGCTTCCCCCAGGTACGGGAGTGCTTGCAGGGCTTGTCCAGGAAGCCGCGAGGCGCCAAGACAGCCAACCAACACGCAAACTTTCAGCGATGACAGCAGCATGGAATCCCCTCGGGAATCCCCAAGGTTGCCACGATTTGCCCTTGGGCAAGCCCCGACCGGGGCGAGTCGTCAGGGGGCCGGGGTGGAGGACAAATCGGGCCCAGTCGCCGGTATTCCAATCCCGTCCAGGAGCCGCTCCCGCCGCGCATGGATGATGCGATCGCGCAGGTCGGCTGCTTCCTCAAACTTCATCTGGGAGGCCAGCTCCTTCATGCGCTTCTCGAGTTTGACAACCTCGCGTTCGAAGTGCTTGTCCTCCAGGTAGAGCAGCGGCTCCTCGGCGGCCCGCTCCTCCTTGGTGACGTTGATGAATTCCCGGGCCAGGGCCTCGCCCATGACGTCGTCCAGGTTGCGCTTCACGGTTTCGGGCGTGATGCCATGGGCCGCATTGTGGACCAGCTGCTTGTTGCGCCGCCGCTCGGTCTCGCCGATGGCCTGCTTCATGGAGCCGGTCATGACGTCGGCATAGAGGATGGCCCGGCCGCTGACGTTGCGGGCCGCTCGGCCGATGGTCTGGATGAGGCTGCGGTTGTTGCGGAGGAAGCCCTCCTTGTCCGCGTCCAGGATGGCCACCAGGCTCACTTCCGGCAGGTCCAGGCCCTCCCGCAACAGGTTGATGCCGACGAGCACATCGAACACGCCTCGCCGCAGGTTCTTGAGCAGTTCCACCCGCTGCAGGGTATCAATCTCGCTGTGCAGATACTCAGCCTTCACGCCCAGCTCCTGGTAGTAGGCCGTGAGCTGTTCCGCCAGCTTCTTGGTGAGCACGGTCACCAGCACGCGCTCATTCCGGGCCACCACCTTGCGGATCTCCTCCAGCAAATCATCCACCTGGGTGCCGACGGGTCGCACTTCGACCTGTGGATCGACGAGGCCCGTGGGGCGCACCACCTGCTCCACGAAGGCGCCGCCGCTCTGCTCAAGTTCGTAGGCACCGGGGGTCGCTGATACGTACACAACCTGCTTCACTCGGCGCTCAAATTCTTCGAATTTGAGCGGGCGATTGTCGAGGGCGGAGGGGAGGCGGAAGCCGTAATCGACTAGCGTGGTTTTCCGGGAGCGGTCACCGTTGTACATGCCATGCAGCTGGCCTGTGGCCACGTGGCTTTCGTCCATGAAGACGATAAAATCCTCGGGGAAGTAGTCCAGCAGCGTGTGGGGTGGTTGGCCCGGCTGGCGACCGTCCAGGAAGCGGCTGTAGTTCTCGATGCCGCTGCAGCTGCCCATCTCCTTCATCATCTCCACGTCGTAGATGACCCGCTGATGCAGTCTTTGCAATTCGACGATCTTGCCCGCGGCTCGGAACTCGTTCTCCCGTGCCTCCAGCTCCACCTTGATGTCGCGGATAGCAGCCTTGAGCTTGTCCTCGGGGGTCACGTAGGGGGTCTTGGGCCAGATGGTGAGTTCGTCCAGCTTCTCGATCACCACGCCCCGCAGGGGGTCGATCTTGGACAGGCGCTCGACCTCGTCACCCCAGAGCTCGATGCGGTAGGCCACGTCCTCATAGGCCGGATAGACCTCCACCACGTCGCCCCGCACCCGGAAGATGCCGGGCTCGAAGCTCAGGTGGTTCCGCTGGTACTGGATGGCCACCAGGTCGCGCAGGAGCATGGCGCGATCGATGGTCTGGCCCTTCTTGAGGGTCACGGACAGGTTCAGGTACGAGCTGGGATCACCCAGGCCGTAGATGCAGCTCACGGAGGCGATCACGATGGTGTCGCGGCGCTCCAGCAGGCAGCGAGTGGCGCTGAGGCGCAGCTTCTCCAGCTCCTCGTTGATCTTGGCGTCCTTGTCGATGAACAGGTCCCGCTCGGGCACGTAGGCCTCGGGCTGGTAGTAGTCGTAATAGCTGACGAAGTACTCGACGGCGTTCTCCGGGAAGAACTGCTTGAACTCACTGAAAAGCTGGGCCGCCAGGGTCTTGTTGGGGGCGAAGATGAGCGCCGGACGGCCTGCCCTGGCGATGGTGCTGGCCATGGTGTAGGTCTTCCCCGAGCCCGTCACGCCTAGCAGGGTCTGGCAGCGGTCTCCTCGCTCCAATCCCGCCACCAGCTGGTCAATGGCCTCCGGCTGATCCCCCGCGGGAGAATAGGGTGCGACAAGTTTGAAGGGGATTGCCTTGGCCATAGAAGGCCCCGGGGCTCATATTTTCCGCAGGATCAGGCATCCGTTGGTGCCGCCGAAGCCGAAGCCGTTGTTCATGGCGTACTCGGCATCGAAACTGCCGGTCACGTTGGGCGTGACGTCCAGCGCGCACTCGGGATCCTGGTTGTCCACGTTGATGGTGGGCGGGATCTTGCCGGTTTTCACGGCCAGGGCGGCCACGATGGTCTCCAAGCCGCCGGTGGCACCCAGCAGATGCCCGTGCATGGATTTCGAGCTGCTGACCTTGATTTTCTTGGAGTGGTCTCCGAATACCTTCTGGATGGCCAGGCACTCCAGTTTGTCTCCCACCGGCGTGCTGGTGCCATGCATGTTCACGTAGCCCACCTGCTCGGGGGCGATATCCGCGTCCTTGAGGGCCGCCCGCATCACGCGCTGCCCGCCTTCACCTTCAGGGGCTGGGCTCGTGATGTGGTTGGCGTCACCACTCATGCCGTAGCCAGCGACCTCGGCGTAGATCTTCGCGCCCCGGGCCTTGGCCAACTCGTACTCCTCGAGGATGACGATGCCCGCGCCTTCGGCCATGACGAAGCCATCCCGGTCCACGTCAAAGGGGCGGGAGGCCCTTTCCGGCTCGGCATTCCGGGTGCTCAGCGCGCGCATGGCCGCGAAGCCACCGACGCCCAGTTCGTTGATCACCGAGTCGCTGCCGCCGGCCATCATGCGGTCCGCATAGCCGAAGGCGATGAGCCGGGCCGCGTCGCCGATGGAATGGGCACCGGTGGCGCAGGCAGTGGCGACAGCGCCGTTGGGGCCCTGCAGGCCGTACTTGATGCTGGCCTGGCCACTGGCCAGATTGACGATGAGGCTGGGGATGAAGAAGGGACTGGTGCGCCGCGGGCCACGGTAGCCTTTGGCCTCGTCCCAGATGGTGCTCAACCCGCCGATGCCACTGCCGATGTAGGTGCCGAACACTTCTCGCTCGGCCTTGGTCAGCTGAACCTGGTCGAAGCCCGCATCCACCCAGGCTTCATGGGCCGCGCCCAGGGCGTAGTGGATGAAGATGTCCATCTTCTTCTGTTCTTTCTTGTCGATGAACAGGTCCGGGTTGAAGCCCTTCACCTGACCGGCGATCTTGCAGGTGAATTCAGTCGTATCGAACCGGTCGATGAGCGCGATGCCGCTCTTCCCCGCCAGCAGGTTGGCCCAGGTTTCCGGCACGGTGAGTCCGCAGGGGTTGACGGTCCCCATGCCAGTGATGACGACGCGACGGCGCTGGACGGTCCGGTTCATGGGTTCACCTCAGGTAGGATCGGAAAAACAAACGTGCCGCAGGGCCTATGGGGGCGCTGCGGCACGTCACGATCGCGATGGATCAGGCCTTCGCGTGCTTCTCGATGTAGGCGATCGCATCGCCCACGGTGCGGATCTTCTCCTGCTCACTCTCGGGAATCTCGAGGCTGAAGGCCTCTTCGATGGCCATGATGATCTCGACGGTGTCGAGGCTGTCGGCACCGAGA